>JBEIEK010000366.1:0-5756 GCA_040382995.1 Planctomycetaceae bacterium | reverse complement strand
GTGTACTCAAGCTGCCCCGCCGGGTTGGCTGCACCTGCAATGCTCGTCCAGTCACTTGGGGTATTCTTCAACGTAACGGAGGCGAACAAGTCAGGCTGCAGAGCAGCAGCGTGCAGTGCGGCGATACCTGTCTGCCCCTCAGCCACCAGATGAACTCGGCGCGGCTTTTCACGTGGCTTCTGATAGTAGGCCACGAAGTCAGCTGAGTTCAAAACGTCTTCAACGCGGTGAGCCAGCAGCGAATCTCCCAGCAGATAGGCCAGATAGAATGTCTTCCAGTCTGTGAGCAGTGGGTTCGGAACAGCCCCCTGAAGTTCTCCCTGGTTTCGCAGATCCACGGAAACGACGGCGAAACCGTCATGGACCAGCTTTTCTATGGCACCATCCGGCTGCCCAGCCCCCATCTTGCCCGCATCATGCAGATACAGATATGCCTCGTCCGAGGGCACTGGGGGATGCCATGTGAGTCCCGGGATCAGGTGTCCCTGATCGGTCTTCAGCACAAGCCGATCAATATGATAGTGCGTCCGGTTTACGCGTCCGCGATCTTCCATGATGGGGGGCGTGCGAGTTGTGGATGGACGCAGTTTCAGCGTTTCACGAACGGTCTGCTGCAGTTGAGCGGGCGTTCGCTGAGCGAACTGATCGCGGCGCTGCTGCTGCAGTTCAGCGGCCAGGGCAGCGTTCAGATCAAAGACGGATTTCTCTCCTGGCAGCAAGAGCACCTGCCCCTGTTCAGTGCAGAGCAGTTCCTGTTCCGACCGCACTGCAAATGTCTCGATGGCCACGGGTCGATCGGTCTGCAGCAGCCAGCGTTGGAACCAGTGACCAATGGTCGCCAGATTCTGCGGCTGCACACCGTGCGTACCCGCCATTTCCACAAGGTCCACCCGTTCCGGGTGACCCAGAATTCCCCAGACGCGTTTCGCCTGCCGGAAGGCCTGCCACGACCCGTCGATGTCAAAGAAGTCCTGCGTTGTGGAACTGATCAGTGTGGGCCTGGGTGCCCGCAGCAGCAGGTAATCCGGATGATCCAGTCCGAAAGCCACCTGACCAAAGATATTCTGTTCGGCATCCTGAGGCCCGATGGTGTTGATCAGGCGACGAAACGTTGTGATGTAACAGGCTGGTGCAGCGCAGACAATTCGGTCATCGAGAGCCATGATATAGCTGGTCATTGTGCCACCGCCCGAGCAGCCGGTGAAGCCGATTCGGTGCGGGTCAATTTCCGGACGACTGCAGACATAGTCCACAGCTCGCATCGCATCATGCAGCCGATACGTCGCCGTGTTGCGACCAACAAGAATGGAACCGACTCCGACCAAAAAGTGTTCCGTGGTCGTGCCCTCGTGCTCCGGACCGTGGTTTTCATTGAGAATCTGTGAGCGTTCTCCCTGGCCGATGGGATCAAAGCACAGCGCGGCCATCCCCAGCCGAACCATCTGCAGCGCGAATCGCTGGTTGTAATCCGCAGTCTTTGCAGTCCGGCTGTGACCGCTGGAGACAACCACAGCCGGCACGGGTGCTGCGGCTGAGGGCAGGTACAAATTGGCGGTGATCCGGTGTCCGGGCTGGCTGTCGAAGATCACACATTCGATGCGGTATCCATCGGCCTGAATGGTTCGCACCGTGCGAGCATTCAGCGGTGTTCGAGCCGGCAAAGGCCCCAGCTGCTCAAGAAAATACCTGCGACGCGCCTGCACCCACTGCTCCACATCGGCTGCCGTTTTCAAATTGGCATAGCCCGCGTCGCGCTGATCAAAAGCCAGCTCAGCTCGACGCTGCAGTTGCGGATATAAGCCTGCCGCAGCTGCCTCCTCGGGACTCAGGCAGCGCAACTCATCCGCAGTGGCCTGGTGCGACAGAAACAGTTGCAGACAACACACCATCGCAACGGCGGCGAATGACAGACGCGGATTCATGAATAGCTCCGTCAGGGCAGCCGGACGCAGCAGATTGCTTCCGGTGCCGGATTGTCGAGGATGGAATTAATCAGATCGGGCGGCGGGTTGGCCGATCTCAATCCGATAATTGGAACACAGGAACTCAGGAAACTTCCCCCAGCAGTTCCGCCGCGGACTGCAGTTCCCTGCTGATTCTTGCGGCCAGCGGGTCTGCATCGTCGGGCTTGGCAGTGGCTGCTGTACCGCTGGTGTCACCCGGCATCACAGGCCACGTGTAGGTTTCCACTTCGAGGTGCGGCGGATAGCTCAGCTGAGCAATTTGTCGGAGGGCTGCTTGCAGGTCGCGGCGGGTGGTATTGAGCGTTCCGAGCGATTCCGCGTAGATGGGCACATGGAAGTGCACTCGCCAGGCTTCCGCCTTCAGGAATTCGTCGGGTGGCTCGCATTCAATGTCCTCCGGCTGCAGATCAAGTCGGGACTGAATGCTGCCGTCGGCAAATCGCGCGAACGTCTGGTGCAGGTAACGTGGTTCCGCGAAGCGGCAGAGTGCCTGTCGGCCAGCCGCATTTTCGGACGGGTTGAGCAGTTCAAGGGCGTTGGTGATGTGCACCTTGCAGATGCGAATGCCGGCGTTGTCGAAGGCCCTGATCGACTTCGCCACGTCCTCGAACTCCACCGCCTGATGACAGACATCGAAGCACAACCCGATGTACTGCCGCACAAGGTCTTCGCAGCCCAATGCATCCGCCTGCTCGAACAGCCCGCGAAACACAGGCAGACTCCACTGGTCTGTCCCCGATAACTCGCAAAGCGGTTCCGGTTCAATCGCCAGGCGGATCAGGCGGCCAGTCGTTTCGTGGATCGATCGCAGCGTGCGTGCCATCCGAATCAGATTGGTGAAGCAGACAGAGCGGAAGTTGCCAGACTGTGGATTCATGCGGCCACCCAGAGGCACCGTGGAGAGACTGCCTTCAGCTCCGGGCGGCAGCAGCTGGGCCAGAATCGCAGCACACTGTTCTGTGTAAACCACCCGCGACTGACTCGCCCAGTCCGGCAGATACACTCGCTCCTTGACGCGTTCACTATGAAAGTCGCCATAGGGGAATGTGTTGAGCGTGTAGCAGGAAAGATCGTGCTGCCAGAGCGTCTGTGCCAGCGATTCAAGGGCAGCCGGATTGTCTGTGAGCTCCTGTGCAACGCTGGCAGCCAGCCAAAGACCGGCGGCCACAGGAAACGCCAGTCCCTCACTCGCGACAGCAGTGTAGCGGGATAGACCAGCGTTGATTTCGGAAACAGTCCGGCCGGGATGCACGTTGGTGCAGTAGCTGAGTGGAAGCGTTGAAAGGGTCATGGAGTGGGCTTGTGCAAAGGTGATTAGTTGGGGTCATCAGATCAGTCTGACAGGCAAACCGTCCTGCTGGACGCTGATTTCGGCAGCCTGCATCAGGGCAAAGATTTCAAGTGATTCGTTGTTCGGTACAGGAGGGTGACGGGAGCGGAAGAACTGCAGGATGGCACTGAGCAGTTCATGGTAGGTTGCTGGAAAGTGGAGTGATTTGATGCTCTGACTGCCAAACACAGTCATTCCAAACCCCGGTGGCTGTCGGCCTTCGTGCAGAGCGCGGAAAGAACCGATCCGTCCGTCGGGCCAGACACCTGTGGTCAGGTCACCGCAGTCGGTGCGGCGGCGACTGACAGACTGGCAGCCGGGCCCCATGACGGCGTAGAGGGCTTCAATGCCGTGAATGCCGTACCATGCGAGTTCGATATGTCCGAGCCCGGTTCGCAGCGTGCCCCACGCATCGCAGCCGGTCACGCGTTCACCGGCCAGTTTGAAATCGCTGAGGGTGCTGGTGAGTGAGTGCTGGAAGCGAAGTGCGGAGGCGGTGAACCACGGCGTGCCGCTGTGATCAGCGATATCGGCCACGCGACAGGCTGCCCGATAATCGTGTGCGAGCGGTTTATCGATGAACACAGGAAGTCCGGCAGGCAGGACGCGCGCTGCAAGTTCTTCGTGCTGTCGCCCGTCGACGGCACCCAGGATGACAGCGTCGACGTTTTCAAGGAGTTCTTCCACGGACGAGACAATGCTGACTCCGAGGCCCCGCATCTCCGCGGTGAAGCCGGCCACACGGTCGCGGCTGAGCGGAAAGTCCGGACTGCCGCCAGGCCACCCCACGGTGATGGCGGCCCCCTCCAGCCCCCAGGGGTCGACAGGATCCGCGGAGGCTTCCTGCAGGAGTCTGGTGAAGGCGGTGCAGTGGGAAGAATCAAGACTGACGAAGCCGATGCGAAGCGGTGGGTCTGGCATGGAACGCGGTCCGCTGCTGCGGTTTCAGGCGAGGACTTCGTCGATGCGTTTGCCGCCGTTGACGATGGGCACAGGTCGACCGACAGGAGTGTTGTAGACTTTGTCGGAATCCACCCCGAGCTGTCCGAAGATGGTGCGGAGCAGATCCTGGATGCCGTAGGGCTGAGTGATGGGGTAGCTGGCAGTCTCATCGCTGGCGCCCACGACTGCTCCGCGGCGAATGCCGCTACCAGCAAGAATCACGGTCTGGCACTGGGACCAGTGGTCGCGGCCGGCATCTTTGTTGACACGTGGTGTGCGGCCCATTTCGCCCATCATCACAACCAGCGTTTCATCGAGCATGCCGCGTTCGTCGAGGTCGCTGAGAAGTGCATGGAGCGCTCGGTCTGTGGGAGGAACAAGTGTCTTTTCATGGCTGGTGAAATTATCGAAGTGAGTGTCCCAGCTGCCGTGTTCAATGCCGATGAAGCGACAGCCGGCTTCGACTAGTCGGCGAGCCATCAGGGCACACTGACCGATGGAGGACATGCCATAGCGATCGCGTACGGCACGATCTTCAGACTGCAGATCAAAGGCGCGGCGGGCTTCAGGAGAAGTGACAAGGTCCACTGCTTTTTCGTAGTAGGATTGCAGAGTCTGCACGCGACCGCTGGCGGCAGCCGCGGCTCCCAGCTGTTCAGACTGAGACAGCAGCTGCTGGCGACGAGTGAAACGATCTTCACTGATGCCCTTGGGAAGGTCCAGATCGCGGACGCGAAAATCGGCCTGCACCGGGTCATTGTCAATGGTGAATGGGGCGTATTTCGCACCGTAGAAGCCCGGGCCGCCTGGTCCCAGCGCGTTGGGAATCTCAACATAGGGTGGCACGGCACCGCGGGGGCCCAGTTCACGAGAAATGATGGAACCGATGGAAGGGTAAAGTTCGTTGAACGGAATGCCCTTGGCCTGGCCGTCAGCAAAGGCCGGAGGATAGCCGGTCAGCAGCCAGTGGCGCCCCGTCTGGTGGGCGTTGTCAGCATGACTGTGCGAACGCAGAATCGTGTATTTGTCCGCGATGGTCGCCGACATCGGCAGCAGATTGCTGATCTGCGTGCCTGGGACCACTGTGGAAATCGGGTTGAACGGTCCGCGGATTTCCACCGGCGCGTCTGGCTTGAGGTCCCACATGTCGATGTGACTGGGGCCACCTTCCAGCATAAAGAAGATGCAGGCTTTGGCCTTCGCCGGTCGCACCGTGGCAGCTTCAGCCTGCAACTGCAGAAGTGCGGGAAGCGACAAGCCGCTGAGCCAGCCGGTGCCGCCGATCCGAAGCATGCGCCGACGATTAAGGTGGGTGGTGTTCATGGGGGTGTGGCGAATAGAGGTGGGAAGGAGTGCTGGGGAAGTGGGAAGTGCTGAGCCGCCGGACGGCAGTCCGCGGGCTAAGGTTCGTGGTCAAGCGTTTGGGGGGTGAGAAGTGAGAAGTGAGAAGTGAGATGTGAGAGGTGAGAAGTGGGCGGTGAGAAGTGGGAGGTGGGAGGTGGGAGGTGAGAAGTGGGAGG
>JBEIEK010000365.1:0-5758 GCA_040382995.1 Planctomycetaceae bacterium | reverse complement strand
GGTGCACATCCCGCACATCGCGCTGCCATTCATTGCAGGCTTCACGGAGTGCAGTGGCTGTGCCCGACAGTTGTGGGTCGGCAATCAGGTTTTTTGTTTCCCAGGGATCCGATTCGAGGTCGTAAAGTTCTTCGGCCGCGCGGGGCTTTAGCCACTGGCGGACTTCGGGCCCCAGTTCACCCCGTGCTTCAAGCCGCCGGATTTCCTTCAGCGTTTCGTTGCGTTCACCATATTCCACATGCTGCAGCGCCGGGTACCACGGCATCAGGTTGCGGACGTAGCGAAAGCGTTGATTCCGCACGGTGCGGACAAGGTCCTCGCGTTCATCCAGCCGATCACGGGCTCCATAAATTCGGGCGTGACCCTGGTGAGCGGCGGGCCCGAGGAAGGGGTGGCCCTGCATGCTGGCGGGCACAGGAATTCCGGCCAGATTGAGCACGGTGGGGCCAAGATCCACGAGGCTGATCATCCGTGAATCGCGGCTGCCCGGTGGCAGGGCGACGGCACGCTGCTGCAGGGCTGCAGGCACGCGGACAATCAGCGGCACTCGACTTCCTGAATCGTAGGTCCAGCGTTTCGCGCGCGGCAGACCATTGCCGTGATCGGACCAGAACATGACGATCGTGTTCCGGTCCAGACCAGCCTCAGACAGCTCAGCCAGCAACCGGCCAGCCTCTGCATCCATCACGGTAATCAGATCCGCCAGACGTGCCAGATCCCCGCGGACAGCCGGTCGATCAGGATAGATCGGCGGAACGGTGACGAGGTCCGGGGAATGTCGCCGGTCCTGTGGCAGATCCTTCACGACACCTTGCCAGCCGGAGGGCCACACCTTACTTTCATGCGTCATTGTGAGATTAAAGACGGCAAAGAACGGTTGATCAGTCCGGGGGCGATTCTTCCAGTGTGCCCGCGCCGAGTTTTCGTCCCAGACCTGTTTGGTATTCCATTCGAGGTTGTAGTCCGTCTTGCTGTTGTTGGTGCAGTAATAACCAGCCTCGCGGAGCAGTTGCGGGAAGAGTCGGACTTCCGCAGGCAACCGAACTCGAGACCGCATGTGATTGGCACCCAGCGAAATCGGTGAAAGACCAGTGATGATTCCGGTGCGGCTGGGAGCACACACACCGTGGCAGGAAAACGCGTGCGTGAACAGCGTCCCTTCAGCGGCCAGCTGATCAAGGTGCGGAGTATCGGCGTGAGGAACTCCGTAGCAGCCCAGCTGCGGGCTGATGTCCTCACAGCTGATCCAGAGAATGTTGGGATGCTGAGCCGGCAGCGCGGCTGCGGTGACCGGGATTGCGGCAAGGCAGGCGAGCAGTTGCAGGAGCAGCAGCGGAATTCGGGGCGACATGGGCGGGACTCCTCGGGACGAACGTGCGAAACGCTCAGCAGGGATTCAGCAGGGCGTAGCCACAGGCCATGTGATCGTGCCTGCGGTGCATGCAGATTCCGGCTGTCACCGCTATCAGAAGATCATCAGGTCCGGGCGGCGGCAATGAATTGCGGCGACAGACCTCAGTCAGCTCACTCAGCTGCTGAGGAATGGTGCAGGAAATACAATTTCCGTGGTACTCCAGATTCTCAAGGAACTGACAGTCCGGGAATTCATGACGCGCGGCCGCGATGAAGGCTCGCAGAAGTTTTCCGGAAGGCTGATGCGGCAGCACCAGCACTCGCTGACGGGGCCGCGGCGGTTGCGTCCGGAGTGCATTACGGAGCGCCAGCTGCATCAGTTCGATGCCATGCACAAACACCTCCTCGGCCTGCATCCGCATCACGCTGCGTCGGACCGGTTCACCGTGGAAACTGAAGGCATCGGTTGTTTCGACGCTGAACAGAGGAGCGTCGGCGGACCGGATCGGCAATTCCAGATCAGCCCGGGCAAGCCCCGCGAGCTGCCAGGCGGAGAGGTGACTGGTGGTACTGGTGGTCGGTGGAGCTGCGGCCGATCGCGGCGACTGGGCAGCGAGGCGTTCCACCAGCACCGCAGTGGCTCCGGCGCCCACAATTCCGCAGAACAATCGATCGGCGCTGCAGTGCCATGTTTCCGGGGTCTCTATGGTGAGCAGTGCGATGCGCTGGATGTCGGGATGTTTGCTGAAAAGCTCGGCCGCCTCACACAGCAGCTGGACAAAGCCGGTGCAGCCGAAGTTGCAGCCCAGCACGTGATCTGAAGGGAATCCGAGTTCCCCTGCGGCCGCTGTTGCCAGACGTTGAGCGGCTGCGGGATCCACGTGGGAATGGCAGAGCAGGACTCGGTCGCAGTGGTCCGTAGCGCGGCCGAAGTCCTGTTGCAGGTGTTGCCAGAGCCCCTGAACGAGCCGCAGCGGGGTGATTCCGGGCTGCAGCAGACGTCGGGAGCTGATGCCGGTGAGTCGCTGAATGGTGGCCAGATCGCGAAACCCCGGCCGGTCACCCTGGCGAGACAGCCCGAGGATGGCTTCGTTGCCGAGTGGCTGGAAGAATCCGGGGCTGTCGGCGAGGCTGACGGCAGCGACGAGCCGCAGGTTGGGGAGCGATCCGGCCGGTTGGAGGGCAGCTGAGTAATCAGACTTTGATTTCATACCCTTTTCGCTGTTCCCGAGCCTGCCAGGTGGCGGCCTGTGCATCGCCGACAATTTCTTCCTTATCGGGATCCCAGGCGATGGGCCGGCCCAGTCGGATGGCGATGTTGGCAAGGTGACAGACGGTCATGGCGCGGTGATGACTGTGCACATCGCTGATGGGCTGAGTCCGATCGGCGATGCACTCGAAGAAGTTCTTCATGTGATTGCCGGGGGTCTTGCCTTTGTAGAGTTTATTGAGTGTGTCTTCGCGGAGCGGATTGGCGGCGAGAGCATCGACGGCTTCGCCGGTGAGTTTGCCGCGGTTGACGAAGATCCGTCCGGTGGTGCCTTCAAGCAACAGGCCATTGTCGAAGCCGAGGTCACTGGCGGTGTCGCGAATGTGCAGCACGGCGCCGCCGGCAAAGGTGGCGGTGACATGAAATTGAGTGGCCGTGTTGTACTGTGACGGATCGGTGGGCATGCCGTCCTGCAGCGGTACAGGGTGTTTGGCCATCACGGGGTCAACTTTCACGGGACCGGTGTTTTCAAGGTTGAAGGCCCAGGCGGCGATGTCAACGTGGTGCGCACCCCAGTCCGTCATCTTGCCGCCGGAATACTCGTACCACCAGCGGAATTCATAGTGGCAACGCGAATTTCCGTAGCGACCACCGGTGGCCTTGTAGCGGTATTCGGTGAGCGGTGCCTGGCCGAGCCACATGTCCCAGTTGAGTCCTTTGGGGACTTCAGCGATGTCGATGGGGCCGCTGGAGGGAGCTCCGCCGATGGCGACCGTAACGGTTTTCAGGTCGCCGATACGGCCTTCGCGAACCATCGCCACGGCTTTCAGAAACCGCAGATCCATTTCGCTGCGCTGTTGAGTACCGACCTGAAAGACGCGGCCGGTTTTTTCGAGGACGGAGCGGATTTGCTTGCCTTCGTCGATCGTGAGCGTCAGCGGCTTTTCGCAGTAGACGTCCTTGCCGGCCTGCATGGCTTCGATGGCGATTTTGGAATGCCAGTGATCCGGAGTGACGATGGTGACGACGTCAATGTCGGGGCGATCGAGAATTTTGCGGTAGTCTTCGTGAACTTCGACCGTGCGTTCAGCACCGGGACGGCTTTGGCGCTTGAGCGCTGTTTCGCGGCCTTTGGCAGCGTTGTTGGCATCCACATCACAGACCGCCGCACAGTCACTGAAATTCATTGCCGCAGGGCCCACCGCGTTCCAGCGATCGCCAGTGCCGATGCACCCCAGCACCGGTCGTTCGTTGGGACTGCGAAACCCGGCCGCTTTGGCGGAAGGTCCCAGCCACAGGGGGGCCACTGCAGAAGCCAGCGAAGCCAGTGTGGCCGATTTGAGAACACCGCGACGCGTTGGGGACGAGTGTGAACCGTGGGACATAACGGAGCTTTCAGGTGGGTTGAAGGTGGCTGGATTGCCCGGTGACCTCAGTCTACTGTGAAGTTACTCGAGAATCCAATCCGAACTCCGCCCCACTGCACATTGTTTCTCCGTCCCAGCCTCGCCCAGGCCTGACGCGACGTTTTTCATATCGATGAATCGGTGTTTTGGGAGCGTGTATAACCAGCCGTGACGCGCTGGATTGCGGCGTCGCAGCAAGCACCGGGGCTCTCGATTCCCCGGGCGAGGCCTTCAATACACTCCAGCGATATCCTAAAAATTCACTGGCCCCGAGAGCTGTACGACTTCTTCCGGATGAGCAGACGATATCGGTGTGAGGGGCCGGACAGTGGCGCTGAATGGTCCGGATTCTGACAGGTCGCGGGTGCTGGCAGCGCTGTCGAAGAGAATCCCGTTGAAGGGACGAGTGGTCTTGCGCCACAGATTTTCAAGGCAGCGCCAGCTTTGCCGCGAGATACTGTCGGCTGACTGAATGGCCTGGAGCAGATCCGTCAGCCGGAATGGCCGCTGCACCCAGGTAATCCGCGGCAACGCCTGTTCGTGCAGCACGGAATCGGGGTCCATGCGTGCCGTGAGCACCACTACGGCGATGTCGTCGACTCGCGCGAGTTCCAGCCATTCACAGACACCATCAACACCGGGGTGATGAGCCTGCTGGCTGTCGCCATCCCCTGTGCCGCACCATGGCAGTTCCCAGCTGAGTATCAGCACGTCGGGTTTCGGGCCCGTTCGCAGTTTTGCAATGCAGCCCATGCCATCGGCGGCCGTGAGCACTTCATAACCGCAGCGGAGCAGAAATCGTCGGAAGAGCTGCCGACATTCCTCATGTTCCTCAGCAATCAGCACCCTGAATAGCATCCACACACTCCCGCACAGTTTCTATTCGATCTTCCACCGGAATCAGAGTCTGCAAGTCAGCTCGAAGTTGCCCGGTACTCCGGCCTCGATTCCGCTGCTGATTCACAGGGCCAGACCACGAGTTCATTCAGGATCAGGCTGACTCCGGGGATCAGTCTCAGAGCGTCCTGGGCGCGCTGGCGGATACGGTAACTGTCGACAATTCCACAGAGCACTGCAGTGCCGTGGAACACATGACAGCGAATGCTCTGTACCGGCAGGTCCGGTTCGAGCAGCAAACGAATTCGCACGCGTTCGGCCAGCGAATGTTCACCGGTGACTGGGAGCCCCCCGTGGGGAGCATCAGGAATTGGACGGACAGGCATAATCATGTGAGTTTTCCCGCAGAAACCTTGGAGACAGCTCGGAATACCACAGTTGTATCCGGCTTTCAGGGCAGCGAAATCGGGGACTGGCAGCACTCCGCCATGGCGACTTCCACCAGCCGCTGCTGACTTCCCCGGCGTCCCCCAGAATCGGCGACTCCAACGGCCACACGGCATCCGGAAATTCCCGCAACACGGGTTTTCACCCGCACCCTTCTGGCAAAAACCGGACGAATTTCCGGCGTGGTTGCCACTCGCGGCAGCACTCGATAAAATCAGACGGTGGCGGCGTCTGCCGGCCATGGTCACTCCTTCACACTTGTCCGTCAGAACGGATTGCAGTCATGTCAGTGCAGGCGATTGCCGGGGTCAGTCCTGGACTTGAAGCCAAAATCATGACGGAATTCCCCTCCGTCGGTGCCGGTTCATTTGGACGTCTCATCGGCGTGCTGATGGATTCCATCCCGGTGCGACTGTTCGGCATCAAGCTGTCTTACGTGATTTTTGGTCTTCCCCTGGCACCACTGGGTGCGCTGCTGTTCTTTCTGCGACTGCTTGGCGCCCGC
>JBEIEK010000364.1:0-5768 GCA_040382995.1 Planctomycetaceae bacterium | reverse complement strand
GAAAACACGTTCAACAAATGAAGGCGAATACTGGGTTTCAAAGGATGTTCCCTTCGGCCTCGCCCGCTGGATCGTGACCGTCACCAGCGAAGAAAAAGACCTGGCCGCAGCCCGCAGCGAATTCCGCACAACTATCGTGAAAAAAGTCGACATGCAGCTGCGGCAAATTCGCCAGAATGCGGAAAGCGAACTGGTCACGCAGTAACACAGTGCGACATGACCTGCCGACACGAAAACGTGTGCGGGGCAGGGCTCCTGCCAATAGTCGCGTTTCGCTCCGTCGAAACGGACACCCACCTTCGCCGTGGGATGGTGAAACGATGTTCAGGACACCTGAGGTCGTCCTTCAGATTTCGCGCCACAGCGCCGCCGAACGTCCTGCTGTAACGTGATCGGGGAGAGACGTCAACTGGCAGGCAGAACTGAATCATCCCAGCGTGCCCGTTTTCAAACGGTTCTTCGATTCCGGCCTGCACCTCACACAAAGACGCCAGGCTGCCATTCCGGAAATCTGAGCCTCCTGCCCTGACTTTGCGCCATGGCGCCTTTGCGAGAGACCAGCAGTTCTCGTCATCGCCCTGTCAGGCACCGATCACGCGGCTGCTTCCCACGGTTTCGGCAATTCATCCCGCCACCGCTTGTTCCCTGTGGGGATTTCTGGCAGACTGCGTATGTCCCATCATACCAACCACTGCTGCCGCCGCCCGAAGTGTGTTCAGGCGGCCGTCGTGCCTGCACGGCCTTCGGTGGCAGCCTGCCGTTTCCTCGTGTTCCAGGGATTCTTTTCATGCCAGGCCTTCGCCAACTCCGGCTCTCCGCCGCAGTCCTCGCCCTCTCCTGTCTTGCACCTCTCGCTCCCGCTGAAGAGATCAAAGAGACCTTCCTCGAAAAAGGCCTCTCGGAAAAGATGGGCGGCTACCGGCCGCTCCGCGCCGAAATGGATCAGGAAGCCTCAATCGTCACCAAAGCCCCCGCAGGACTCAAAAACCCCAAGTACGGCTACATCACCATCGGTGATCAGAAATGGGCCTTCATTCTCGATGAACCCGCAGACGCGGACGGTTCGCTCTATATCGATGTCAACGCAGACGGGGACCTCACCAACGACCCCCGTCCCGAATGGATGGCAGTCAAAGTTGGTGAACTCAAACAGTATCGCGGCGACGGCAAAGTTCAGCTCGACGCCAACCGCACCGGTGCCATCGGACTGTATCGCTTCGACCCCAAAGACACCCGCCGAGCAGCTCTGGCCAACACCCTGATGTTCTACACCGACTTCGGTACCGAACTCAGCTTCCAGCTCGATGGCAAACCGTTCTCCGTCGCTGTCGCCGGAGCCCTTGCTGACGGCAATGCACTCCCGCTGGATCGTGACGGGAACGGTCGCATCAGCCGCAGATTCGAGGTGATCACTGTTGGCAAGCCCTTCAACTTCACCGGCACAACTTACGTGCTCAGCGCAGCTGACGGCGCCGCGAAGCTTGACAAGGCCGCCGAACCTGTCGAACAAACACCGCTGCCTCCCAATCTCACCGTCGGCCAGAAAGCACTTTCCTTCACCGCCACCAATATGAATGGTGAAGCCGTGAAATTCCCAGGTGACTACAAGGGCCGCCTCGTCATGCTCGATTTCTGGGCCACATGGTGCGGTCCCTGCATCGGCGAGATTCCGCACATGAAGGAAGCCTATGCGGCGCACCACGACAAAGGCTTCGAGATTCTTGGCGTCAGCTTCGATCAGGAGGGCATGGAAGACAAGGTCAAAGCCTTCCTGACGGATCGCGAAATTGGCTGGAACCAGATCTACGAAGGCAAGGGATGGAACACCAACCTCGGCAGCATGCACGATGTGAGCGCCATCCCGTTTGTCCTCCTTGTCGACGGTGATACCGGCGAAATCATCGCCGACGCCGCCAGCCTCCGCGGACCCGGCCTCTCAGAATTCGTCGGCAAAATGCTGGCCGAGAAATCCGGCAAGCCGGCCGACGCTTCAAAACAGTAAGCAGCCCCTCGGCTCCCCGAACAGGCAGGACCGTCGCGTTCATCCCGAACGCGACGGTTTTTGTATGCCCCACACGCCCACCGCGCGACCCAACTCCCTCCTCCCCTCTCCGCATCCTCCCGGAGCCCTCCCATGACTCTTGCCCGTCGCCAGTTCCTCCTGCGTGCCGCCGCCGTTGCTGCTGCTGCCACCGCACCCGCGTTCACTCGCCGCACCATCGCCCGCAACGGCGCTGCTGCGTCAGAAAAGCACTTCCAGATCACCAGCATTCAGCGCACCGTGCATCGCATGGAATTCCGTGAGGTTCCACGACGGAATATGGATCGCGAAATACCGCACTGGCGCTATTCAGACATCTGCCGCGTCACACTCAAATGTGGTGTCACCGGCATCGGTGAAACGCTCATGTACTACACATGGGGGGCAACAGCGGAAGAAGATGTTCAGCGCGCAGTCGGCCAGAGCGCCCTCGATCTCCTCTGGGACGACTCTCTGGGTGCCGGACTGCAGATGGCCCTGTTCGACGCCGTCGGCCGTGCCGCCGAACTCCCCGTGCACGCCCTGCTCGGAGAACAGGTGCACCAGTCCACACCGCTCTCCTGGTGGAACATCGACACCTCAGCCGCCGACATGGCCTCCGAATGCCGCACCGCACTCCAGCAGGGCTACATGTCCTACAAAACCAAGGGCCGGCCATGGTTTGACGTATTTAAGCAGGTGGAGCAGTCTGCGGCCGTTGTTCCGCCGGAATTCAAAATCGACATGGACTTCAACGACACACTCCGTGATGCCGATCGCGGTCTGCCAATCCTCAAACGACTCGCTGAATATCCGCAGGTCGACATCTACGAAACACCCATCCCCCAGGACGACGTCGAAGGCAATCGCCGCATCGCGGAAGCCACACATGTGAAAATCGCCATGCACTACGGCAACCCCTCTCCGGCGACGGTGGTTCGCACCGGCTGCTGCGATGGCTTCGTCGCCGGCGGCGGCGCCTCAAAGCTGCTCTCCATCGGCCGCTTCTGCGAACAAACAGAACTGCCACTGTGGCTGCAGCTGGTCGGCAGCGGCATCACAGCCGCCTTTTCGCTGCACTTCGGCGGTGTCCTCCGCCAGGCAGTCTGGCCTGCCGTCAACTGCCATCAACTGTTCGAAACCAGTTTGCTCACCACACCCATCGTCGTCCGCGAAGGCAAGGCCGAAGTCCCCAACCGACCCGGACTGGGCTTTGATCTCAACGAAGACGCCGCAGCCCGCATGGCCGTCGATCGCCCGGAAACCCGCCCCGACCCCGAACGCCTGATTGAAACCACCTGGGCCGACGGACGTCGCATGTACACTGCCAATAACGGTCAGATCAACTTCATGCTCACGGCCGGCAACGCCGAACGCTATCCCTACTTCGCCCCCGGCGCCGATACGCGACTCCTCCCCAACGATGGCACCCCCGCATGGCGCAAACTCTACACCAACGCCCGCCAAAACGGCCCCGTGGAAGCCTGAGCAGACAAGCCGGACGGAAGCCCCATGGCGCTGAAGTTCTCTCCATCACTCCAAAAAAGCGTGAAAGGCGAGCGGGGGATGTCAATCCCCCGGTAACGGCGCGTCCCCGCCCGGCCAGCGCCGCACCATGAGCGCACCAGGGACGTTACCGGCCGATTGACATCGACCGCACGCCTGGCATGGTTCGCGAAAGGTGCACGCGAAAGGTGCATGGCACCCCGACGTGCGTTTCGACACAGAAACTATTGTGCAGAATGGCTTTACGGCGAGTAGTGTTCCCGACTCCCTGACGGTCGCGGCTCGGTTGTGAACGCGACGGGGCGAGCAGTGGATGTCAATCCCCCGGTAACGGTACGGGCCTTCCCGGCCAGTGCCGCACCATCCTGCACCCGCTCAACCCGCGACGGCCAACCCCTGCCACGCAAGCTCCTCTCTCATCGACACGCTCGGCTCCGAATCTTCGTCAGACTCCCGCGCCGATCGCAGTCGCTCCAGACGCTGCTGGCTCCAGCGTCGAACCAGACACACAACTCGCTCCAGAGTGTCCCGGTCGAAATACTCCAGTCGCTCCTTCCCGGCAAAAGGGTACTCCACCGCCCGAATGATCCCGATCAGCTCCGCCCTGCTCAATCGCTCCCGGATGTCCGCGTTTGACAATCCGGCGATCTCAGCCAGCCCGGGGAGATCGCACTGCACCGAACTGGACTCACCGAGCCTTGAGCAGCCAGGTTGCCACGATTCGGTAACATTCCCAAACACCCGCCGCAACACATCCGCCAGTTGCTGCCGGTCAGGCGGCTTGCCAAGCACCGCCGCATAGCCCGCTTCAAGCGCCTGCTGAATCACCCACAGATCCGGTTGCTGAGACAACAATACCCCGGTTGCCCTGTCTGCCACTCCGAAGACATCCGGAAACAACGGCAGTCCACTGCCATCGCTGAGCCCGTGCGAGATCAGGCACAGAGGAAACCTGCCGCGGAGACTGACCTCCATGGCTTCTGAACGGCTGCTGGCAAAATGCAGCTCGGCCGGGAAGCCCGCCAGCAGTTCGGCAAGCATCTCTGCGACTCGGCGATCACTCTCAACAATCAATATCCGTCTGCAACTCATCTGGCCGCTTACCCACGATGCCTGTGCTGCTGAACAGCGGAACTTCCGGACGCGCGCGTCACCCAGGCCCTCCGTGTGCAACCTGAGTGCCAGATTGGGAAAACGATCACTCTCAGGCAGAATTCCCGAAACCGGCACCCTAAAGCTGAACGGGCTGCTGATTGATGCAGCAGCCGTGCCCGAAGATCGCCGGGGAATTAAGCAGCTGATCAAGCCGCGGCGTGTTCGCGACTCCCTCAAAGTCAGGGCGTCTTTAAGACGTGATCTGCCCGCTGGGATAATCAGACAATCGGAGCTGACAACATCCCACTTTGCCCTCCCGGCATCGGCTCTTGCCAGAAAGTCAACGCGATTGAGCTTCCGCCATGCGGCCGGAACAAATGCTGACACGGAACGGGAGGCCGATTTCAGCGACTGTGCAGGTTCTGCCGCCACTCAGCCGAACTTCACCCGGAAGCGGTTCAGAAACGTTGACGAATTGAAACAGGCGGCGGGTGATGGGCTAGAGTTTGCCGCCTGGTGAACTTGAGTGTTTCTGGAATTTTGGGAAAGAATCGGTCAAATTCGATCGCCAATCTTTCATTAAATCTTGCAAAGTCCCTCAAAAGCTTGCAGAATCTATCACCAATCGTGCTCGAATCTGGCGGAACCCATGATGATTGTGGATGAAAGACGCTCCAAAATCCTCCAACTAGCCGAGCAGGCGGGCTTCGTCTCGCTGCAGCGGCTGGTGAGTGAATTGGGGATCAGCGAATCCACCGTGCGTCGTGACCTGGATGCACTGGATGCAACCGGCCAGATTCAGCGAACTCGCGGCGGCGCCGTTTTCCTGGCGGAGGCTCAGCCCGATTTCGACGCCCGACGTCAGCTGGCCACTCTGCAGAAACAGCGGATTGCTCGCCGTGTTGTGCAGATGATTGGCGAAGGTGAAACAGTGCTGCTGGATGGTGGCACGACCACCCTGGAAGTCGCCAGGCAGCTCACCGGAAAAACTTTACAGGTGCTCACCAATTCGCTCCCCATCGCTTCACTGCTCATGAACCGCCCCGAAATCGAACTCATTTTCATCGGCGGTTACGTCTATCCCCGCACCGGCGTTGCTCTGGGTGACCAGGCAATTCAGGCCCTGCGTCGACTGCATGTCAACCGT
>JBEIEK010000363.1:0-5779 GCA_040382995.1 Planctomycetaceae bacterium | reverse complement strand
CGACGCGCCACGGCGGGCTTTGGAGCGACCTCTCGTTGGAGGGACCCGGCGGCCCGTGCAGATTGTGCCTGTGCGTGGGTGGGAAAGTTGGCGATTGCCCCGCCACGGTCTTGTCGTTTCAGTCCACCCGATCGCTGCCGGTTGCACCGTTGATTCGGATTTGCAGCAGTTGCTGCTTTTTTGCCGCAACGGGCTCAATTGCCGGTGCTAGGGTAGCTTTGGCTCACTCCGTGGCGGGCTCGGTTTCCGGCGTCTGCGATTCTGCTGTCCTTTGCTACCCGGATTTCGTCCATGTTTGATTTCGATCGCCTGAAAACCGATTTGCTGGCGCTGGGACTGCTGGCCCTGGCCGTATTCGCGGGCCTTAGTTTCCTCAGCTACGACCCGGCCGACCCCCCTTCGACACTTGTCTTTCCCCGACGCGAAGTGCCGCTGAATATCTGCGGGATTGCAGGAGCGGCGTTTGCCTACCACTTACTGCAGTGGCTGGGAGCTGGCGTCTGGCTGCTGCTTGCCTGTCTGATTTCATGGGACCTGCGACTGTTTTTGCGGGAACCTTCCCGCGGGACTGTGCCGACACTTGCGGGCACGTCGCTCGTGGTGGTCTCAGCCAGCGCCCTGCTGCATTTGCTGCTCCCGCAGTTTTCCAGCGGTTCGACGTGGGGCAGTGGTGGGCGTACAGGAGCCGTGCTCGGGTTGCTGCTGTCCGAATACTTCTCAGTACAGGGCATTTTGATTCTGACCGGCAGCCTGCTCCTCGCAGGCCTCCTGCTGACTCCGCTCACTGATCTGCTCTTTCCAACCCTGAAATTTGCTCTGCTGCCCGTAACCCTGACGGCGGAAGTGACTGGCTGGACTGTTCGACGGCTTATACCTCGGCAACGCGTGAAGGTCCCTGCTTCCCCGGCTCCGGTTGCCCCACAACCGAAGGCCCGGCAGCGTGCGGTGACGGGCGTGGCTGAAACGGTGACAGTGCCGACGGACGCCACTCCCATGGCCCCTGGCCGTGCGCCCGCCCCAGCTGCCCCTGCTCCGGAGAGCGCGGCGGACGCCGGGGACGAGCCGACCGTGATTTCGTTCGCCGCGGCAGTGAAGCCTGCAGCGACCGCAACGGTGGCCTCAATTCCGGCTGCTGTGCCACCTGCCTCTGCCGGTGAAAACGCCGTTTCCGACAGGTCAATTCGCATTAATGCACCGGCAACACTCAGCCTGCACAATCCTGATGCTCAGCCTCAGGACAGCATCCAGCGACAGGGCTTTTCGCTCCCGGATCCGAAGATTCTTGAGGAGCCGGAGGAGTTTCCGTACGAGCAGTTGGCGAAGAAGGCCAGAGTAGCCGCCACAACGCTGGAACGCGCATTCGTTGA
Source organism: Planctomycetaceae bacterium (assembly GCA_040382995.1). Lineage (GTDB taxonomy): Bacteria > Planctomycetota > Planctomycetia > Planctomycetales > Planctomycetaceae > SXXK01. The sequence goes on along the minus strand of JBEIEK010000363.1, from coordinate 4,412 downwards.
ATTCGGCCTGAATGTAAAGGTCGCCGAGATTGATACAGGCCCGGTGGTCACGCAGTTTGAGCTGGAGCTTGAAAAAGGGCTGCGGCTGAACCGGATCACGGCGCTCGAAGATGATCTTGCGATTGCCCTGCGAGTCCCTTCCGTCCGCGTGGTGGCTCCGATTCCGGGACGAAACACCGTTGGAGTTGAAGTCCCCAACGACAAACAGGTGATGGTGCGCCTCCGCGAACTGCTTCAAAGCGGTGGTTCTTCCGCAGAAGACCTGCGTCTTCCCCTGTTTCTGGGAAAGGACGTCAGTGGGCGTCCGCTGGTCGTCGATCTGGCGAAGATGCCACACCTGCTGATCGCCGGCCGCACCGGGACAGGAAAAAGCGTCTGCCTCAACACGCTGATTCTCTCGCTGCTCATGGCGCGCACTCCCGATGAAGTGCGAATGCTCATGATTGACCCGAAAATGGTGGAATTAAGCCCCTACAAACGCATTCCGCACCTGATGCATCCGGTGATTACGGACATGCGGAAAGCGGAAACCGTCCTCGCCTGGGCTGTGGACAAAATGGAGGAACGCTACGATCTGCTCGCTCGCGTCGGCGTGCGGCATCTGGAGCAGTACAATCGGCTCGGGCGAGCAGATGTGCTCGATCGCCTTGGCATCACAGCCAATGATGCCGACGCGGCTGACATACCCGAACGCATGCCCTACATCGTGATAATCGCTGACGAGATGGCGGATCTGATGATGACTTCCGGCAAGGATGTCGAGGCCTGCATCATTCGGCTCGCTCAGAAGTCACGTGCTGTGGGAATCCACCTTGTGCTGGCCACTCAGAAACCCACTGTCGACGTGATCACGGGGCTCATCAAGTCCAACCTGCCGGCACGGATCTCGTTCCAGGTGGCCAGCAAGATGGACAGTCGGGTGGTCCTTGATGAATCGGGTGCTGAACGGCTGCTGGGAAGTGGCGACATGCTCTATCTGGCGCCCGCTACAAGCCACCTTACAAGGGCCCAGGGAACCTATGTGAGCGACGACGAGATTAATGCGGTAATCGCTTTCTTCAGCGATTCTCAGCCCGAGTACAGTGCCGATCTGATGCGTCTCACCTCCCAGGCTGCCAGAACCACCAGCGCGGACAGCAACAGCGAAAGCCGAATCCAGGACGACCTTTACGACCAGGCTGTGGAGATCGTGATTCGGGAAGGTCGCGGCAGCGTGTCGCTGCTGCAGCGTTCCCTCGGTGTCGGTTATGGCAGGGCCGCACGGATGATTGACTACATGGCCGAAGACGGGGTCGTGGGAGACTACAACGGGGCTCACGCTCGCGAAGTGATTTGCACCCTCGATGACTGGCAGGCCCGCAGATCGGCCAGCGGAAGCTGAGGCCTGTCAGTTTGCGGCAGCAACCCAGTCTGCGTCCTCGAATCCAACCACACTCAGCCGCAGGGCCGCTGCCACCTGCGATTCGACTTCGATCGTCAGGGCAACATCATCGTTCCGCCAGCACCGAAAGGCTGTTCCGCAAATCAAGCCGGTTTGCTCGCGCCCCGCTCGCAGGCATGGAATGGCCTGTGGACGATCCCGCAAAATCTGTTCGGCCGCCACTGGCCCCCACGCTGACAGACATTCCGGGAGTGACCTTCGCAGCGCGGCATTCAGCAGCTGTTCAAACGATTCGCAGGTGCCTAGCAATTCCGGAACATTCGTGGGATTCTTCAGCGAAGACTGCAGGAACAAGAATCCGGCCACTCTTGAACCACCGCGCCCCGCCTGCCAGCCGAATCGCGAATCTGTCACCACCGGGCATGTCTGCGGACAGATTTGGAAGTCTGCCAGTCGCTGGTCCAGGAATTCGCCGGGTCCGGCAGCTGAAAGTTCTGCCATGTGGGCCAGAGCTTCATGAAACCACTCGGGAATCCCGATTTTCGGCTTCCCCGACAGCAATCGCTCACGCTGGCGACAGTGCACTGCCGCATGCGCAAGTTCATGTGCCAGAAGCGCCCTGCCGCCGCGAGTTTTCAGGCCCTCAGGATCAAGGTACAGAATATCGCCTCCTGTCGTACCCTGCGATTCCAGAAAATCAGCCTCGCGCACGCAGCCCCGAACTGGTATCTGGTTGCTGTCAGAATGGCTGCCGCGATTCCGCTGGTCGAGACCGCTCAGCACGACCGTCAGCCGGCCATCTCCATCAAGATCATCAACAGGCCCCAGTGCGGTTTCGATCAGCGTCCGTGTTGTGCCTGCAGCCCGCTGCAGATGCCGATCGAGAGAACCGCAGATTGATAGCGTTCGCAGGTCTTCCGGCAGTGACAGTTGCGGGTCTGCATACACAGCAACTGCCCGCCCGAAATAGAGGCATCTGCACTCCGCAGCGATATCGCGGAGTCCGGAGCTGGTGAACTGAGGCAGCAGCAGCCGGCGGTTGCCCGGCAAGGCAGTTGGCACCGCAGGACTCTGCTCGGGTTCACAGGGCAGCTCAGTGTCCGCAGGCAATTCGCTGGCGGCAGCAGCACTCGCGGTCCAGGAAATCCCCCGGGATTCTGCGTTTTCCGGTACAGTTGCGATTTCCGCAGCGTCGTCCTGATCAACGATCCTCAGGTGAAATTCATGCAAACCACCGGTGATATCCAGTGAGTGCAGGATCACAAGCGATCGCGGTGGAACGCGAAACCTCCGGCGATTGCTGCTTCCCTGATCAGCGACCCCTGTCCATGCAGCCTGACTAAGGTCGCTTCGCTGCTGTGCGGCAGGCAGCAGCAGACCAGAGGCGGAGGCCTCACCGGGGGGCCGGCTGAAGTCGGAACTGCAGATGGCAAGGAGCGCTGTGATCACTGCCAGCAGCGAAGATTTGAGCCCGAAAAGGCTGTATTTAGTGTCCATCGGACAGTGCCCTGCGTCTGCTCGTCGCCGCGATCGGCAATCTGCCGCCGGAAATCCTCGGCGACTCACCCCGCAATCAGCCCCTCTGCACCCCGTGAAGATATCGGCGCCAAAACCGTCATTTCCGGAATCTTTACGTGCCGCACTCTGGTTTTCTGCTGTGGTTGAGCTGCTCCAGGGAGTAGATTTACCTGTGATGCAGCATCCAAAAACGATTTGCAGGGAAGAAAAAAGAGCGGAAACTGGCGGAACTTTCTGGCGTTTTCGCGTTATGAAGGGATGACGAATGTGAGGAGTTCACCGGCTCGAACGACCTGGTCCGGAATCTTTTACAGGACCCGCGTCTTCTGCCGGTTTTTCAGGGAAAAACATTTCGCGGTATTCCGAGAACGACTGTAGACTCTTGCAAGAGTTCCACCGGTCAATCTGCGCCGGTGGCATGTGCGGTCTGCTCATGCAGCACCTTTGGGGGAATTCCAATGCGGCGACTGGCGGGTTCTTTTGTTTCCCTGGGTTTAGGCTTTTCCGCATTCTGCGGACCGGTCTTCAGCGCAGATCCGGCTGTGCCACGGCATCCGGATGCGGTCGTAATCCGGACGGCCGATCAGGCCCGTTTTGCTCTGGCCCTGCGTTCCGCGATGGCTCCCTCGTCACTGTCGCATCACATCATCCTGGTGGACACTTCCGCCAGCCAGACCGGCACCTATCGCCAGCAGACGCTGCAGGCCGTGCGGGACCTCCTGGCAGCTTTGCCCGCAGGGCACAGCGTTCAGCTGCTGTCGGCGGACTCCAAAGTTCAGTCGCTCACCGAAAGTTTCGTCGGAGCTCACTCTCCGGAAGCCGCTCGGGCCGTCGCCCGACTCAGCAAACTCACACCCATCGGCGCCACAGACCTTGCCAGTGCTCTCCGAGCAGCCACCGCGGCAGCAGGGCGACCGGTGTCGATCGCTTACATCGGTGACGGCATGTCAACCGGTGACCTCCTCACCGGCACCGATCTTGCCGCTCTCGTCGAACAGATGCACGCACAGCAGGCCTCCTTCCACGCCCTGCTGCTGGGGCCTCAGATGGACGCTCACCTGGCCGGCGTGCTCGCCAATCTCACCGGTGGCTTCAGCACACAACTGGCAGCTCAAACGATCTCAGCACAGGTCTCCACTTTTGCGACCGGTCTGCAGCAGGCACCGCTGCTCGTTTCCGGTCTCAAGGCGACCTCCGGTGACGCCGAACTGGCCGTTCCCCGAACTGTAGCGCTGCGGTCCGATCGTCACACGCTCGTCTATGGTTCAGGTCGCGTCACTGGCAGCCTCAGCATCAGTGGCACTGTCGCAGGTCAGACACGATCGTGGCAGGTAGCACCGCAGGCCGTTCGCGACGGCGGTTCCGAAGTCGCCGCTCTCGCCGAAAAATCGCTTGCGACTGGCGGTCTGAATTCGCCCTATATCGGTCTTGATGGTCTCACACAGGCCTCAGCCGACCTTGACACCCTCGTGACGCAATCCATCCAGACGGCCCGCGAACTGCACCGCACCGG
>JBEIEK010000362.1:0-5789 GCA_040382995.1 Planctomycetaceae bacterium | reverse complement strand
GCCTGGACTCAGCTCGACCATCCTGCTGGCTCCCGCCGGCTCGGTGACGCTGCATGCCACTGGTTCCATCGTCATTGATCAACTGACCGCCGGTGGCAACAACGGTACCGCTGAAGTCGTCAGCAGTGAGGGTGATCTGCGAGTTCTCGCCGGGGCTGATACCTCACCGATTGCGGTTAACACCAGTATCGACTTCCGTGCAGGTGGCACACTGCGGCTGCCGGAATTCTTTACAGTCCCCGGTACGATCTCTTACCGGGCCGAACAGCTGATTTTCAACGATGCCACCGGATCCGATGGAGCCGGCGACGGCACAGGGATCCCCTCAGTGCTGCAGGCCGACACCATCGTGCTGGAACAGCGTGGTGGACTGACGCTGAAAGGTATCAGCAGCATCACCGCCAATCGCCTCGAGCTGCTCACCGATGCCAACCTGTTTGCCACCGACATCGGCTCTGTGAATGTCACCGAACTGGTAATGCTGGCCCGCGGTCTGAAAACCGTCACTGCCGAGATTTATGACGGTGAAACGGGCGGCACGAAGCAGGTGCAGCAGCCCACGGGACGGATCAATCTTCAGGCGGTCTCGGTTTCAGCCGGCATATGGGACGTGCGTGCGTCACAGGAACAATTCATCGAACTGTCGCAGACCGGCTCGACCCTGCTGACCGTTCGCGGCACGCTGAGCGGTCTTGTCGACAGTCCCCGCCCGCAGCAGCTGACATTCCGCGCCAGTCAGCCCCTGCGTCTGCAGGACGCGATCCTGGCAGCTGATACAGTCACGCTGTCCGGCACGACCATTTCCGCCAATGCTCAGACTGAAATTCAGGCCACACGCATTTCTGCCGAAGCGGCGGGAAGTATCCGCCTCTACACAGCCTCCGACGTTGTTTCCGCCGTCGCCACCGGGCCCGGAGATGTGCAGATCACCAACACCGGAACGCTCACAGCCGAACTGGTCAGCGCACTCAACGGCACTGTCGCCCTCTTCGCCACCGGCAATCTGACGGCGGTACGAGTCATCCAGCAGACAGATGGCAGCGGCAAGGACATTCAGCTGACTTCGGATGCCAGCATCTACGTGGACTACATCGACGCCGGTCAGGCCGCCGGCGTCAATCGCGCAGCCAGCAAAGCCATTCTGCGGGCCAAAGGCACCATTCAGGAAGCGCCGGACCGACTGGACAACGCGGCACCGACCGACATTTCACAGCAGTCCGCCTTCAACATTGTGGATGTCGTTGCATGGAAAACGATTTTCTACCACGATCAGCCGATGGCAGAACCCAAACTGATCCAGTCGGCCAGTGATGTGGGGCAGGGGACCGAACTGGAGATCGTCTACACCGCGTTTTCCGGACTGGTTTCAGGGGCCCCGCCAGCCGTGGAGATGCCGCGTCAGGTGTTCGGCGACTACACCCTGAACATCACCGGCTACCTTGACGACATCGACCTGACTGTGACCGGGATACTCACCATCAATCAGGTCACCAGCAACCCCGGCCAGCTGATTCGTTTCTCTGCCGGTGAAGGCCTGGTCCTGAATACCCCGGTGGATGTCGGTACTGGCACCGTGACTCTTGAAACCGATGGCGAACTGATCCTCAATGCGGTCATTACTGCTGCCGAACTGGTCATCAATGCCTCCACAGTCAGCCAGCCCCTGACTCTGGATGTCGAACGACTGTCGTTTGACCTGCCGGCCGGTGGCAATCTGCAGGTGAATAATTCCGGCAGTCTGACTTTGGGCTCGGCCAATGCCGGCGGTGGTTCCGTCAATATCACTGCCGCGTCGAGCCTGCAGATCGACGGTACCATCACTCAGGTACAAAGCCTGAATCTGTCCGCCGGGACCAGCATCAGCACGTCCGCTGGCAGCAGCCTCACCGTAACCGGCAATGCGCGGTTCTCCGGTCCCTCCATCAATCTGGGCTCCGCTCAGGGTAACAGCCTCCACCTGGGGTCGCTGACCGTCGTCACAAGTGGCACAGCCACAGTGGTCGAAGATGGCGATATGGTGCTCTCCGGCACGTCGTCCGCCGCTGGGCTGAATCTGACCGCCACCGGCCTCATTTCGGACGCCAATGCCAGCATCGCAGTGACCGGCGGGGCCTCGCTGACAGCCTCCCAGATCACGATCGGGGAAGATCCAACAGCCTCGTGGAACGTTGCCGGCCAGCTGGCACTCAATGCCACCGGTGGAGGTGCCATTCGTGTCCGCGGCGGCGCCTCAGCACAGTTCGGCTCGTTCGCCCTCAATACCACCGGCACCGCCGATATCTCACAGCAGTTGTCCCTGCAGTTGTCAGGCAGCAGTGCCGTTGGCAGCCTGATCCTGAATTCCGACACGAATATTGTTGACAATGGCTCGTCCGTGGTCGTCACCGGCAACGCCCAGTTTACGGCTCCCGTGCTGTCCCTGCTGAATGATGGCGATGAAGCCCTGACCATCGCGGGAAATGCCCTGTTCGAAGCCGTGTCCGGCGGCACGATCACCATCGCCTCCGGCGGCACCGCCAATTTCGGCAGCCTCACTTTTCGCACCACAGGAACCGCCAGCATCTTCGAAGACGGCGGCATGACACTCACGGGCAACAGCACCGCAGCCAGCCTGACCCTGAACAGCGAACAGACCCTCACCGATGGTGGCGGATCGCTCACAGTCACCGGCGACGCACAGCTGACCGGAGGCAGCCTGTCCCTCGGTGACTCGGCCAGCGAGGTTTTGACAATTCACGGCAATGCCAGCTTCACGTCCCGCACCGGCAGCATCATCATCGCTGCCGCCGGACAGGCCAACTTCGGCTCGCTCACCTTCGACACCACCGGTGCCCTCCAGATCCACGAAGATTCCAGCACGACATTCTCAGGGAGCAGCAACAGCCAGTCTCTGCAGATTGTCTCCGCAGGAACCGTCACGGACACGGATGCCTCCGGAAATTCTGCCGCCATCAGCGTCTCTGCCGACGCCAGCTTCACCGGCTCCAGCATTCAGCTGGGCGACTCCACCTCAGATCGCCTGGCAGTCACCGGCAATCTGAATCTGACTGCCACCTCCGGAGGCATTCTCCTCGCCTCGGATGGTGCCATCCTGATGGGAACTCTGACATTCAATTCACCCGGCCCCGTGGTGATCTTCGAAAAAGATTCCACGGAAATTGTCGGGGCCAACACCGCCCAAACCCTCAATATCACCTCCGCCGGAGCTCTGATCGACCCGGCACAGATCGTGGTGCAGGACACGGCGGTGTTCAGCGGAACCAGCGTCTACCTTGCCGGTGATCCCGCCGACGTGCTGAATATCGGCGGAAATGTGCTCCTGATCGCCACGGGTGGAGGCAGCATCACAGTCGCCGAAGCCGGCACTGTCTTCATGGGCTCAGTCACTTTCCAGACAACCGGCACAGTGCTGATCGCTGAAGACGACGGAATGCTTATCGCCGGCACCAATACAGCAGGTTCCGCCACACTGATCTCCGCCGGAACCATGTCCAACGCATCTTCCAGCTCGATTGATGTGACAGGACTTGCCAATCTGACGGCTCCCATAATTCAGCTGGGAACCGCCACGGCCGACACCGTCAACTTCAGCTCGCTGCAGCTGCAGTCCACCGGAAGCGTGACCATCGTCGAGGATTCGGGGATGAATCTGGTGAATACCAGCACCGTGGCCACTCTGGCAGACCTGACCGCCAGCGGCACCGATCCGGACCTCACCGTCACGGGTACACTCCAAACAACCTCCGGAACGCTCCTGCTCAAAGCCGTTCGTGATGTGATCTTTGCCGCCACCGGTCGACTGAACTCCGGAACCGGACCGGTCACCATCACCGCCGACAGTAATCACGTTGGCACCGCTGGCAGCGGTGCCGTCACGATGGCCGACGGTGCCATTCTCGATGCCGGCAGCGGGATTGTTGACATCACGGCCACCGATGATATCGCCGTCAGCAGTATCAACTCCACCAGCGAAGTTCGCATCACCTCGACCCAGGGCGGAATTGTTGACAATGGCGACACGCATCTCGATCTCATCGGCGGCAGCTTCGCGCTCCGCAGCCTGCTGGGAATCGGCTCCGCCAATCCCCTTGATACCGATGTTATCACACTCGCATTCCTGCACACGGGTAGCGGCGAAGTTCGCATCGACGAAGATGACGCTCTGACCATCGGACCGGTGACTGGTCTGACGTCGGCATTCAGCAGCGGTGCCGTTACCCTCGAAACCAACTCACTGACACTGGCCATGAGTGCCACTCAGCAATCGCTGCTGGCCCGAGCCAGTGCTGCAGCAACCACCGGTGAAGATATAACGGTCAACGCCGATGTCACCATTCAGACAACGACTGGTAACCTTGTGCTGGAAGCCGGAGACCAGATCACTCTTCAACCCGGCTCGATCGTCCAGAGTGTCGCGACCGAGGTGATTCTGCGGTCCGGCCTCGGTGATACTGACAACACCGGCGGCATGACACTCAACGGTACCCTCCGAGCACTCGCGGCAGGCCAGTCAGTCACGCTCGATTTGAACGACAAACAGGGTGCCTCACAGAGTGCCGCTACAGGCGCTATCGTGGCCACCAACCTGCGTCTGATCAGCGACACTGCCGCCACCGCTTCGTTCTCACTGCTGGCTGCCGACCGCAATGATGTGGATGTCCTCGCGGCCAACACCAGCGGAGCCGTGACTTATCGCGACCTCGATGACCTGACCATCGGCAGCATCGCCACCTCCTCGAGCATCGCCGCCATGTCTGGTATCAGCACCTTCAACAGTACCAGCGAAGGAGCGGCGATTTCCGTGATCGTTTCCGGTGCACTCTCCGCAGACCAGCCGATTCGCACCATGCCAACAGCCGGGGCTGGCAGCCTGAATACGGGCACTGTCGAACTGCAGTCCCTGACTGCGACTCTGTCCCTGACCGACAACGCCGATATCAACTCCGACGGACCTGTGACGCTCACTGCGGCCGCAGGTATTCAGTCCGCCGGTGAGGTGACGACCTCGAACGATAACGTCACCTGCGCTTCAGCCGTGATACTGACCGGCGCTGTGGCGATTGATACCGGATCCGATGCCGGGACTATCACGTTTGACCAGACCGTTAACGGCAGCGAAAGCCTGATGCTCACCGCAGGCACGGGAAACATCGACTTCAACGCAGCAGTCGGTCTGGTCACTCGCCTTGATCAACTGCGCATCGTCAGCGTCACCAATGCCACCTTCGACGCAACCGTTCGCGCTGAAGCCATCCTGCAGGATGAAGGAACCGCCACAACCACCTTCTCCGGCCCCATCGATACCAATACTGCAGCCGGAGTCAACATCACTGGCACCAATCTGGTGCTCAACGGTGGCCTGACGACGACATCCTCCGGTGTCCTGACCACCAGCCTGACCGGCACCGCGTCCATTGGCGGGTCCACGACCAACAGCGTAGACGGGGCCGTGTCAATCAATGCCGTTGGCACGATCACCGTCGGGGCCTCAGCTTCACTCACGTCGAATGCTGCAGTGCTGCTGAAAACTACCGCTGCCAGCGTGACGCTGCAGAATTCAGCCACAGTCACCAGCACCGCGGTCAACGTGGTCTTGGAGGCCGAAGACAGCCTCGTGCTGAACTCCGGCAGTGTCGTGACCGCCGATGTCGGCGAAATGATCCTGCGTTCTGGCCTGGATTCCACCGACAACAGCGGCGGCATGACGCTGGATGGCACTCTGCGAGCACTCGCAGCCGGCCAGACGGTGACGCTGGATCTGAATGACGAACAGGGAGCTACCCAGAATG
>JBEIEK010000361.1:0-5795 GCA_040382995.1 Planctomycetaceae bacterium | reverse complement strand
TCTCTGGTGCCATTGCCGACCTTGAGCGTGCTGCCCGGATTATGCCGCGTCCCGTCCGCCGATTCGTGTGGCGCGAACTTGTGGATGCCTATCGTGCCGTTGGCGCCGAAGAACTTTCGGCGATGGCTGAGGAACTTGGGGGTGATGCGGAACTGCAATTGACCATTCACCTTCCGATGGCGGCGGGTGACCTGCAGTTGACCGTGAATCGCACGACCGCATGACTTGTGTTCACAGGGTGGCCGCGGCTCCCGAGGGCCAGCCTTGTTTGCGTCAGGCTGGCGGCGGCGGCACGTCCCGAAGTGTGGCTGCGGCATCGTCGGACGGCAACGGTCGGGCAGGCTGACTGACCACGTAAGTGACTTCTGACTCACCAACCTGCAGGACTTCCGGCGCGCGAACGCTGCTTTGGGGGCCGATTCCGGCTGCTGCACCGCCCACACCAGATTCCTGATCCTGGTGGGAAATGTTCTGCTCGAACCACGATCTGGGAAGGTTAAGTTTCATCTGATTTCGGCCCCTTCAAAAAAATCGCGGCCTGCGCCTGGGTCATTTCAAAATACCGCAGAGGGAAATGAGCATCACAGGACGTATCCGGCCCAAGGTCCGTCATGCCACAGTGGTCCCCGTAGAAACTGTCGGCCTGCGGCAGCGAATGCAGACCCACACGCCCCTGATTTCCTTCTTCAATGCTGAGTTGAATGGCAACTGCGATCATCACAGTTCCAACACCTTTGTAAAGTTGCCCAGCGCCGCGGTTCCATGGAGCGGCCTCAAGGTATTCAACATACACAAGATGTCGGTTCGCCTGGGCGGGAATGCGGCAACGTTTCATGGTGTTGACGATCATCAGTCCCTGCGCGACTCCCGCACACTCGATCGCAAACGACTGATGACTGAGCCGAGACGAATAGTGCCGGACCTTTTGCCGCCAGTCCCAGTGATTGTGCTGAGCAGAGGAAGAAGCCATGAGCGGCTTCCAATGCTGCTGGTGGTCGTCCAGGTGCCTGGGCTGGATCGAACCGTGAAGAATGGCCGGAACCAAACGGCCCGATGCACCTTCGCGAAGAAACACATTTGATAACGCCGCACTCACAACACCACGAGCTCCGCTTTTTCGCTTTTGTCACTGCTTTCAAAAATCAGTTTCTCTCCCTGTTCCAGCCTTTGGTCGATCGTCTGATACAACCGCAGAGCCTGACGCAGCAGAGCCGTTTTATTCAGCCCCTTCCTGGCGCAGAGTTCGTCAAGAACCTGCATCTCACGGTCCGTCAGATTCAATGTCATGGTCCGTTTGCTCATAGCAAAATCCTCCAAGGCTGGAATTATCGACCGAGATGCATAAAAAGTCAACAAAGAATGAATGCAAAACAGCTAAAAAACGTGTTTTCAGGAACGCAGACTGTTTGAGTTCAGGGGAACGATCCCGAGATTTTCAGTTTCGTCAGCGGTGGAATGACATCCCCGGCACGCCATGTCGCAGTGCAGTGATACGGCGTGGAAAACAGCAACGCAAGATCGTGTTTCCTGAAGCTCGGCTCGCGATCACACTCCAGTGCCGCCTGCCCTGTCGCTGGAGTTTCGACGGTGCCTCAGGCTAGGATACCGACGGTGCCGGCTGATCAATACTCGGGAGAGTGAACTATGCAGAATCTGAAGCGGCTCGTTTTGGCGGGTCTTGTTATGTTGACCCTGTCGCCTGGATCCGTGGCGCGGGGTGATGTTTTCAGGGCCGGTGCGGCTGTGGTGGATGTGACGCCGCAGAAGTTTCCGGTGCTGGTGAACGGTGGCATGACCAGCCGCAGTCTGGAGAAGGTCCGGACACCGGTGACGGCCCGAGCGCTGGTCTGCAGCGACGGATCGACCAGCCTTGCGATTGTGATTGTGGACAGCTGCATGATGGGGCGTCAGTTGCTGGATGACGTCAAGGCGCTGGCTGCTGTGCGAACCGGCATACCGACCAGCCACATGCTGATCGCAGCGACGCACGCGCATTCAGCACCGGCTTCGATGGGTTGTCTGGGGACGGACGCTGATCCGGACTATGTGCCATTTCTGCGTGAGCGATTGGTGGAAGCGATTGTGGCAGCCCAGTCGAAGCTGGAGCCCGCGCGGATTGGATTTGCCCGGATTCCGGCGCCGGACTACACAGCGCTGAGGCAATGGATTCGTCGCCCGGATCGTGTGGTGGAGGACCCCTTCGGCAATCGCACTGTACGAGCGAACATGCATGCGGGAGCGAATTTGGATGATGTGACAGGCGAAGCGGGACCGGAGGACCCTGAGCTGTCTCTGATTGCGGTGCAGACGACGGCCGGCCAACCGCTGGCCCTGCTGGCGAATTTCTCGATGCACTATTTCGGCGACAGCGATATCAGTGCGGACTACTTCGGGTTGTTCGCCAGCCATCTGGAACGCCGGATTGCTCCAGATTCATCGTTCGTGGCGATGATGTCGCATGGCTGCAGCGGGGATATCTGGCGGCGAGACTATATGCATCCGGAGACGTGGAATCCGCAGCTGAAGATTGAGGAATACGCAGTGGGCCTTGGAGATTTGGCGCTGCAGGCCTATTCGCAGGTGCAGTATCGCGCGGACGTGACGATTTCGATGGCGGAAGAGCGTTTGCCGATGGTGTACCGAGTCCCAAATCGGCAGCTCCTTGAGTGGTCTCAGCGAATCGTTGAACCGCTCGCGGGCCAGCTGCCGAAGGATCAGGTGCAGGTGTACGCCCGCGAGCAACTGTTGCTGCATGAGCTGCAGCGGACGGAGGTGGTGGTTCAGGCCCTGCGAATCGGAGAGATTGGAATTGCAACGACTCCAAACGAGACCTACGCGGTCACGGGACTAAAGATCAAGGCGGCCAGTCCGCTGGCGGACACGATGGTGATTGAATTGGCGAATGGCGGAGATGGCTACATTCCGCCACCGGAGCAGCATCCGCTGGGGGGCTATAACACGTGGGCGGCCCGCTCAGCGGGACTGGAAGTGACGGCAGAACCCCGAATCGCTCAGAGTGCCATTCGGCTGCTCGAATCTGTCACAGGCCGACCGCGTCGACCGTGGATGCTCCCGGAGGGATCTGCAGCGGAGCAGATTCGCAATCTGCGACCGCTCGCATGGTGGCGTCTGCATGAATTTCACGCGCCGGTGGCTGCGGATGCGAGCGGTCATCAGCGGCATGCGCAGATCGAACCGGGAGTGACGTTCTGGCTGGAAGGTGCTCGCAGCGAGTCATTCTGTGGCGCGGGTGTTGTCAATCGCTGCATGCATTTCTGCGGTGGGCGACTGGGAATCCGGGCGGAAGATCTGGCCAGCCAGTATTCGGTGTCGCTCTGGTTCTGGAATGGCATGCCGGTGGCTGGTCGCGAAGTTGCCGGCTGGTTGTATTCGCGTGACCACGACGGTGGCGTCAGTCGGTTTGGCGAGCACCTGGGAATCGGGGGCAGTTCCGGGAACACGGGACGGCTGATCTTTCAGAGCGGCAGTGGCGAGGTGCTTGCGGGATCCACGGAGATTGCTCGCTGGACCTGGAACCACCTCGTGCTTGTGCGGGATGGCGAGCGGTTGCTGGTGTACCTGAACGGGAAACCGGAGTTTTCCGGGCAGGCAGCGGAAGTTTCGATTCCCCAGCTTTGGCTGGGCGGCCGCAGCGACAGTTCGGCGAACTGGGAAGGGCGTCTTGATGAGCCTGCGATTTTCGACAGGGCTCTGACGGCGGATGAAGCCGCGCAACTTGCCGGGATTTCGCCCTGAAACGCCCATTGTCGCTTGCCGCAGTGGATTCCCCTGGCGTTGTGCCGTACATTGTGAGCCTGGCAGGAAGACGTTCCTGATTGGCGACCGTTTGTAATTGTTCACTTGGCAGGGCAGAGTCCATGGCTGGGAAACCGGATCCCAAAAAAGTCGACCCGAAAGCAGCCGCAGCAAAGGGTGCCGCAGAGAACGCTGAGGCGGCAGATGTTGAACAGGTGCTGTTCCAGGGTCCGATGTTTGGCCGTGAAGCAAATCTGAAGGCCCACGCCCGTCTGGTCCAGGCAGCGCTTGTGCCCGTCAAACAGATGCTCTCGGATGCTCTTTCCCGACGTGCCCACACCATTCAGATGGAGCCACGTGAGGGACGTGTTTCGGTTCGATATATGATCGATGGTATGCCCTACCCGGCTGGCGTGATTCCGGGGCCAAAGGGCATGGCCATGATTCAAATGGTGAAAATCCTCGCCGGACTCAATCCCGAAGACCGCACCTCGGCCCACTTCGGAGGCATCAAGGCCGAATTCGACAAGATCGGCTGGAATCTGATGGTCGATTCCGCCCCGGTCGGAGGCGGCGCAGAGAAGCTCAGAGTCAAGATCGAAAACCGCAAGGTGGTGCGGCAGCGTCCCGCGGAAGTCGGGATGCCGGACGCCATGAAAACGAAGCTCCGCAACATGACGGCGGACCGTTCCGGAGTGGTGCTCGTCTGCGGGCCTCCGGATTCCGGTGTGACGACACTCTCAATCGTGGCCCTGCACTGCGTGGACCCCTACCTCTACCAGGTCTTCAACCTTGCCGACCTGAAGGGGAAAGAACTCATCAATGTGACGGACTTCAAACCCGAGCAGGGACACGATCTCGAGATTTCATTCGACCGCATCATTCGCCGGGAGGCGGACGTGCTGTTCATGAATCCGCTCAACCCGCAGGATGCGCAGGTCATTTTCCAGTACGCGGACCGTCTGGCGTTTATCGTCGAGATCCCCGCAAACACGCCGTTCGAGGCGCTGAAGAAGGTCATCGAATGGGTGGGACCAGACGCTGTGATCAAGGGCCTCCGCGCCGTGCTCACACAAAAGCTCATCCGCAAACTCTGCGACGACTGCAAACAGGCCTTCCGCCCCAATCCGCTGCTCTTGAAAAAACTGGGGCTTCCGCCTGAAACCACAGTGCTCTACCGCGCTCCCGCGCCACCGCCCCCGGACGACCCCAAGGCACCAACAATCGAAGAGTTGTGCAAACCGTGTGCAGGTGTGCCTTACCATGGTCGCGCCGCCGCGTTTGAACTGCTGGAAATGTCCGACGGGATGAAAGAAGTCGTCGCCACAAAACTCAGCCCGGAAGCCGTCAGAGCCCAAATGAATTCCGAAGGCCAGACCACGCTGCAAAAAGATGCGATTCGGCTCGTCGCCGAAGGAAAGACCTCGCTTGAGGAAGTGCAGCGTGTCTTCAGCAGCGGCGCCCCGGTCAAAAAGGCGGCCAAAGCTCCACCACGCCCCCCCGGCACAGCCCCCCGCAGTTAGTCTCCTCGTTGCCTGAGAATACGGAAAGTTCGCAATCCATGCGTTCCCTTGTCACAGTTTCCCTCGCCTTCGCCTGCCTGCAGTTTGCCACCACCATCGCCGCCGCGCAAACGCCCGGAATTGTCGCCGCAAAACCAGCGGAAGGCCCGGCCGTCCAATTCAGGGACGGCTGGATGGTGCCTTATGACACCACGATCCCGGGTACAGATGTCGTCTTCAGAATGATCCCAATACCTGGCGGGACGTTCGTGATGGGAAGTCCGGAGAATGAGCCGGACAGGAACGCTGACGAAGGACCACAGCGCACGTTCACCGTGGCCCCATTCTGGATGGCCGAATGCGAAGTGACATGGTCTGAGTACCGGCTGTTTATGCAGCTCTATCGGCACCTGAAGGAATTCCAGGCTCGCGGTACGCGACTTGTCACCGACCAGAACCGCATCGATGCTGTCACAGCACCCACACCACTGTACGAACCAGACTTCACGTTTGAATTCGGTGACGACCCACGACAGC
>JBEIEK010000360.1:0-5809 GCA_040382995.1 Planctomycetaceae bacterium | reverse complement strand
GGGCTGGCGTCCGTCTCTGAGCGACGGGAGCGGATTGAGCGACTGCGGCAGTTGCAGCGTGATCAGCAGTCGGAGGTGACGGTGCTGCAGGCGGAACTTCAGCAGCTGCTGCAGGAGGGTCCGCTGCCGCTGGCGTTTGCGATGTCTGAGGGCACCCCGGAAGACGCGTGTGTGCAACTGCGTGGAGAGCCGCTGCAGCGGGGAGAAACGGTGCCGCGTGGATTTCTGAGGATTTTGGGAGAGGCCGAGCCTGCAGCGCCGCTGCGTGGAAGTGGTCGTCTGGAATTGGCGAGCTGGCTGGTTCGCCCGAACAACCCGCTCACGGCCCGCGTGCTGGTGAACCGGGTCTGGCAGCAGCATTTTGGGCGGGGCCTTGTGGGTACTCCGAACGACTTTGGCGTGCGCGGTTTGCCGCCGACTCACCCGGAGCTGCTGGACTGGTTGTCGCTTGAATTCATGAAGCAGGGCTGGAGTCTCAAGGCGCTGCATCGCCTGATACTGAACAGTGCGGTCTGGCAGCAGGCGGTGGTTGAGGATGCAGCTTTGGTGGACGAGGGACTGCTGCGGGGCTTTTCACGTCGGCGACTGTCGGCGGAAGAAATTCGCGACGCCATTCTGGCGGTGACCGGTGAGCTGGATCGCAGTCCGGGCACGGGGCATCCCTTTCCGGCGTCGTTTGGCTGGGGATTTTCACAGCACGCTCCGTTCAGTGATGTGTATGAGCATACGCGAAGGAGCGTATATCTGATGACACCGCGGCTGAAACGGCATCCGTTTCTGGCGTTGTTCGATGGTGCGGATCCGAATGCGTCGACGGCGGTGCGGCTGGGGACGACGGTTCCCACGCAGGCGTTGTTCTTTCTGAATGACCCGCTGGTGCATCAATCCGCTCAGCGCTGGTCCGACACGCTGCAGCAAACGGCGGTCGCTGACCGTGAGTACCTGACGCTGGCATGGCAGCAGGCGTTGCAGCGGGATCCGGACGCGGCGGAGGTGGCGGAGGCGATTGCGTTTCTGGAGGCGTGGCGTGGTCAAGTGCCTGCGGGTACCGAAGCTGCGGCGGCCCGCAGTCAGGCGTTGGCGGCACTTCTGAGAACGCTGCTGGGCAGCAACGAGTTTCTGCATGTGGAATAGCCTGAAAGAGAATTCGATGACGATGACAACTTCGCGACGAGGCAGCCTGCGATCGCTTGCGGCCGGTTCCCTGCTCTGGCCGGGCATCATGTCTCAGTTGCTTGCGGAGGACAGCGGGCAAACGGCGGTGAACCCGCTGGCGCCGGTGCCCCCGCATTTCCCCGCTCGTGCCAGCCGTGTGATCTTTCTGTTTATGAGCGGCGGTGTTTCGCACGTGGATTCGTGGGATCCCAAACCGCGGCTGGTGCAGGACGCGGGCAAGACGGTGACGGTCGATGAATTTCAGGGGCGTCGGGGCAGTTTCAGCATGTATTTGAAGGCGCCGCAGTGGACCTTTCGTCCGCGCGGCCGCTGCGGGACGGAGGTGAGCGACCTGTTTCCGCACATGGGCAGTTGCGTCGATGATCTCTGCGTGATCCGTTCGCTGAAAACCGACCACACCAATCACTATGAATCGACGCTGGGCATCCACACGGGGTCCTTCAGTTTTGCCCGTCCAAGCGTTGGTGCGTGGGTTAGTTACGGTCTGGGAACACTCAATCGCAATCTGCCATCCTTCGTGGTGATTGCACCGCACACACCGTATGCGGGCGGGCAGGTGTGGGGCAGTGATTTTCTGCCGGGAGCGCACCAGGGGACGCGTGTGGTGCCGGGAGCGGAGCCGGTGGCCAACATTCGCCGCCGAACGCCCACATCAGAACTGCAGCAGCTGGAGCTGGGGCTGCTGCAGCGGATGAACGGCCGTTATCAGGCTCAGCGAGCTGCCGATCCACAGCTGGCGGCGCGGATGCAGTCGTTTGTAACGGCCTTTGGCATGCAATCCGCGATGCCGGAAGTGTTCGACTTCAGTGGTGAAACGCGGGAGACGTTTGGGATGTATGGGCTGGAACCCGGAAGCACTTCGGGGTTTGCGTGGCAGTGTCTGGCAGCGCGGCGGCTGGTGGAACGCGGCGTGCGTTTTGTGGAACTCATCGACACCGGCTCATCGGGCAACTGGGATGCCCACGGCGATATGCTGTCGCATGCGCCGCTGGCTCGGAACGTGGATCAGGCAGTGGCGGGTCTGCTGCAGGATCTGAAGCAGCGGGGACTGCTGGACGACACGCTGGTGGTGTGGACGAGTGAATTTGGGCGGACGCCGTTCAATGCGGCGCCGGGCGCGGCTGGCCGCGAACATCATCACTGGGTGTTTTCGTCGTGGCTGGCCGGAGGTGGCGTAAAAGGGGGGATGACGTGGGGCGAATCGGACGAGCATGGGATTCATGCGGCGCGTGACCCGGTGCACGTGCACGATTTCCATGCGACGATTCTGCATCTGCTGGGGATGGACCACACGCGGCTGACGTGGCGGCATGCGGGTCGAGACTATCGGCTGACGGACGTGCACGGAAAGGTTGTGGACGGCATTCTGGGTTGACCTGCCGCCGTCCTTGCATCAGTGTTCCTGGGCCAGCATTGCCAGCATGGATTCGCGGAGACGACCTACGGCGGCATTCATGGGTCCGGCAAGGCGGCACCCTGAAGCGAGCGTGTGTCCACCTCCGGAGAACTGTTCTGCGACGGCGGCCACGTTGTGAGGGCTGCGGCAGCGCAGACTGAACTTAATGGCCCCGCCCTGCAGTTCCACAGCAATAAAGGCAGCCTCCGCACCGGCGACTGTCAGGCATTCGTTGACGAGGCCCTCGGTGTCGGCAGCGACGGCTCCCGTTTCGTCCAGATCGGCCTTATCGGCCTGAATCCAGACCAGCCGCCCCTGAGCCTCTGAGACGGCGCGGCTGAGCACGCGACCGGCCAGCCGCAGACGAGAGACCGAATTCTGTTCATGAATCAGCCTGTACACGTCGTGCGGTATGGCGCCCTGATCCAGCAGGCTGGCGGCAATCCGCATGGTTCGGGCGGTTGTGGATGGAAATCGAAACCAGCCGGTGTCGGTGGCGATGGCGGCGTAGAGGAATGTGGCGGTTTGCGAGTCGAAGCGAATACCGAGCGATTCGGCGAGTTCGTGGATGAGTTCGCCGGTGGCCGCTGCCTCGGTATCGCGAAACTCAACAGCATCAAGGCGATCGGCACTGACGTGATGGTCGATCACGACGCGGCGGGCGGAAGAGGCCCGGATCACGTCGGACATGCCTCCCAGTTGCTGCCAGGCGCTGGTGTCGACCACAATGATGACTTCGACGGCCGGCAATTCGGCCTTTGACGCGCTGCCGACGTACTGCCGGATGCTGTTGCCGGGATCCATGAATTCGAGGTTGGCTGGCGGGGCAGAGCCGTTCCAGATGGAAACAGTTTTTCCAAGTGACTGGAGGATGGATCGCAGGCCAAGTTCTGAGCCCAGCGCGTCGGCGTCGGGACGCACGTGGCTGGTGATCAGAAAGGTGTTATGCTCCTGCAGGATTGGATGTAGCAGGGTCCAGTCAGGCTGTGACACGGCGGGTGGCCAGTTGGAAAGCGATGGATTAGGTGCGGAAAAAAGGCGCGGATGGCATCGTGTGCCAGGAAGTGGTGGCAGGCAAGGCGATTACCCCACGATTTTCCGTGGATGCGGCAGCTTGTCGGAGTGCTGACGAGCGAGCTTTCGCAGTCGGCACGCTCGTTCCAACCGGAATACTGGTGTGGTGACCGGGATCGTTTGGAGTGCAGGCCTCGAGGGGGGAATGGGGGATGATCGAACCCGGCGGGCTGGGAGGTGTCAGGCCGATTGGCCTGTTGGCACCCTCTCCCCGATCACCTCAAAAAACACCCGCGGTGTCGCGCGGCCGATGTCAATCGGCCGGTGCGGCCGTGGTTTGCTCTCGCGACGACGTGGTCGGTGCCGACAGGCAATCAGAGTCCGCGGGGAAAGCTTTTGTTGTCGGTTTCCCGATCGATGAGACGGACGAGGGCAGCGAGGGAGGAGACTCGCATTTTTCGCATCCCGCGAGCTCGATGTTTTTCGACGGTTTTGATGCTGAGTCCGAGGCGGATGGAGATGCTTTTGTTGGTGCTTCCCTGGTAGACCATCAGGATGATTTCACGCTCGCGATCAGAGAGCAGATCCAGATAACTTTCACCACCCGGCAGAGGTGGCGGGAGCGGCAGATCGGATTCGCTGACGGTACTCAACCGCAGAATTCCATCCTCGACGGCCTGCAGGAGTTCGTGTCGGTCGAAGGGCTTATCGAGCACGGTGATGGCACCAAGCTTCATGGCTTCGACCGTCAGGCTGGTGCGGGGGAATGCCGTGATCAGAATCAGACGGAAATCGTGCGGTCTCAGAGTGCGGAGTTGCTGGTGCAGATGCAGCCCGGTCATCTCGGGCATCACCTGATCGGTAATCACCACGCCACGTGGAAGCAGGGCTAAGTCTTTCAGGAAGCTGACTGCCGACGGATAGCAGACGGTGTCGTAGCCAGCGTGGCTGAGCATTGTGCGGAGGACGCTGAGCACGTTAGGGTCGTCGTCCACAGCGTAAACACGGAGACGGGGGGATTGCCCCTGAGGCTGTCCGGAGGCTAATGCGCCCGAGGACGGACCGGAAGAATTGGTCTCGGCTGAACTGGCCGTGACATCATCCTGCTGGAGGACTGGGGGGGAGTCGAACACGACTGGCCGCCTTTAAGGCTGAGGGCTAAGGCGTGAGGGGTGAGGGTGGGGCAGAACTCTGGTCTCCTCGGGTTATCCGCCAAATGCGCGACAATGTCCATCCCGCACGTTCTATTTTCAGGAATTTCAGAAAAATCCCAAGAAAACGAAACGAATCATAGGGATGAGAACCGGCTGCGGCACGAGCATCCATCTGCACATTCCGCACCAAAACCGCGGAAATGCCCTCTTCCCCACTTTTTCACTCGACCCTGTCGCTGCCCCAGGGAATACTATTCAGCGCACGCTCCCATATCCTGCGTCCTGGTCCAAAATCAAAAAGGGTTACTTCGTTGTCTACCGTCGAAAAAGCCACCCAAACCATCAACGGTGCTCAGATCCTCGTCGAAATGCTGGTTCGCCTGGGAACGGACACCATTTACGCGGACCCCGGCGGCGCCAGCATGCCGCTCCATCAGGCGCTGCGTGAACAGCGCGACCGCATCCGGACGATTCTGCCGCGTCACGAGCAGGGCGGCTGCTTTGCCGCTCAGGGCATCGCTCGTTCCACCGGCCAGGTCGGTGTGGTGATGGGCACCAGCGGACCAGGGGCCACCAACCTGGTTACCGGTGTTGCCGACGCGAAACTCGACAGCGTCCCCATGATCTGCATCACCGGCCAGGTTCCTCAGTCGGTCATCGGCAGCGACGCCTTCCAGGAAACGCCGATGGTCGAAATCTGTCGGGCGATCACCAAGCACCACTACATGATCACCAACATCCGCGACGTCGCCCGGATTCTGAAGGAAGCCCACTACATCGCTTCCACCGGTCGTCCGGGCCCGGTCCTTGTGGACTTCCCGAAGGACGTCCAGCTGGATTCTCTGCCGCTCGAGGATGTCGACTTCGACCCCCCAATGAACCTGCCCGGCTACCGTCCCCAGGTGCGTCCCGTCGCTCCTGAACAGGTCCGCCAGATTATTGCGGCCGTTCGCCGCGCCAAGCGGCCGGTGCTGTATGTCGGCGGTGGCTGCATTCAAAGCAACGCCTCCGAAGAACTCACCCGCTTCGCGCTCCGCACCGGGATTCCGGTGGCGATGACCGTGATGGG
>JBEIEK010000359.1:0-5913 GCA_040382995.1 Planctomycetaceae bacterium | reverse complement strand
CCTGCACGGCGATGCACAGGGCGACACCGATGAGCATCCAGAGCAGGGAGGCGGAGCAGAGGACTTTGTGGTTGCGCCATTTCAACAGGCGGCTGAGGAGGGAGGGCTGGTAGACGGAGACGGGGGTTCCGCAGAGCCAGGCGCGGAGGTCATTTTCGAAGTCGGACATTTTCTGATAGCGGTCTGCGGGGTTCTTTTGCAGCGCTTTGAAGCAGATGGCGTCGAGTTCGGGAGGGATGTTTTTTTTCGGAGCGGTGCTGCGGGGGGAGCGGACCGGGTCTTCCTGAAGTCTGCGGCGGATTTCCCGGAAGTTACGGCCGCTGATGTAGGTTTCACTGGTGAGCACTTCAAACAGGATGATGCCCATGTTGAAAATGTCAGAGCGTTCATCGACGTCGCCGGTTTCCACGGCCTGTTCGGGTGACATATAAAAGGGTGTGCCCTGAACATCGCCGCGACCGGTGAGCCGACCGGGGATGTTCTGCTGGCCACTGCGAAGAAGCTGGTCAACTTCGTCGTTGTCCTTCATGGTGGAGACTTTGGCCAGTCCCCAGTCCATCACCATGATTTCGCCGTAGTCGCCGATCATGATGTTGGCTGGTTTCATATCGCGATGCACAACACCCTGGTTGTGGGCAAAGGCCAGACACTGGGCACAGTGCAGCAGGGCGTTGATGATCGTCTGCAGTGGATAGCGGCTGGTGAATTCGGGATCACCTTCGGCAATGCGATCAAGAATTTCGCTGAGGTCTCGGCCGCGAAGCCGCTTCATGGTGAAGTAGGCGTTGCCCTCTGCATCGCGGCTGAGTTCGTAAACCGGGATGGTGCAGGGGTGCGGAATCTGCGCGGTGACGCGGGCTTCGCGGAGGAAACGTTTTTGGTAGGTTTCAAGGTTCTGGTACTGTGGCAGCAGCGTTTTCATGACGACGGTGCGGCCGAGGTTTTCATCGAGGCAGGTGCGCAACAGTGCTTCGCCACCCTGCGTGAGTGGCTGGAAGTCCCTGTAGCGCATAAAGCCGTTTCGCACGTGCTTTGGGAGATCACGGTCAGTATCGGCCATGTGAATATTGTCAGCCACAGCAGCACCCTTCTGCGGAAGTCTCTGAGCGGCCCGAAGCGGTTATGCATTCCGACAAAAACCGAAAACGGACAGCACTCACTGTAGCGAAATCGGAGGAAAAACCACAGCGGAAAGCGGGATTTCGATGGCATTCGGAGGGCATGTCAGCGGGGACGGCTTCATCGCAGCCGCTGACAACGTGTCCACCCCACTCGCCGCCTCTTTGCCAGTCACCGCGCCGATTTTCTCGCAGTTTGTTGCTAGTTTCCCATCTTCTTCGTATTCTATTCGCCGTGAATTCGCGCATCGCAGCCCGAAATCTCGGCTCAACCGAATTCCCGGCTCCGGATCTTCATGTTTTCCCTTCGTCCCCGGTATCCCCGTCAGCCGCCCTGCAGCGGCCCGGTGCTCACAGTCCTTCCGCAGTGATACGAGGATCGACCATGAACGCGACCATCAGGAATCAGTCTCTGCCCGTGCTGATACCGGCACTGCGGCCGCGTCGCTCGGCAGCCCTCATCCTGTGCTGCAGTCTGCTTGCACTCACCCTGCTCCCGTCCCCCATCACCGCCCAGGACTCGCCGCTTCCATTCGTCAATGGTCTCCGCGAACGCGGATATTTCGATACCGCGCTCGAATACCTCGACAAGCAGGCCACCAATCCCAATCTCGCCCCTGAAATTCGCGAAGTGCTGGACTTCGAACGCGGCCAGACACTCCAGCAGGCCGGTGCCGCCTCCCGTGTGCCCGACGACCGCACCAAATTCTTTGCAGACTCCGAAGTCACCCTGCAGAAATTCATCAACGAACACTCCCAGCATCCACTTGCAGCCCGCGCCAGCAGCCTTCTCGGTGAACTCCTCTTCGACCGCTCCGAATCGCTCATCTGGGCCGCCGCCGAAAAAACGGCCGCCGAAGAACGTGCTCCGCTGCAGAATGAAGCTCGAGTCCTCGTTGATCGCGCCAAGGCCATCTTTCAAACGGCTCACGACCAGTACAAATCGCAATACGAAGCCTTTCCAAAATTCGTCGATGAAAGCAAGGACGAAGAAACATTTCTAAAACGTCGTGACGCTGAAAATAAATACCTCCGAGCATGGCTCAATCTGGTCCGCTGCACCTACCAGCGTGGCCAAACCTTCGACCGCGGCAGTGAAGAACGCAAACAAACACTGATCCAGGCCTCCGAACTCTACGAGGCCATCCACACCGCCCGTCGCACCAACACCAACGGTCTCTATGCCCGACTCATGCAGGGCAAATGCTTTCAGGAACAGGACGATATCGGCCGAGCACTGGGAATCTACAACGAAATCCTCGGGCATCCCTCCGACGCCGATTACATGAAAACACTGAAAGCCACCGCCCGGCACTTCCGCCTGATCTGTCTCAACGATCCGCAGCGCAACGACTTCTCGCTCGTCATTCAGGAAGCCACAACGTGGCTCCAGGCCAACCGTGCCCAGTCCACCACGGCCTCAGGGCTTGGGATTCTCTGGGAACAGGCGATCGCCGAAGAGAAGCTTGCTGCCGCCCGCGAACTCCCCGAAAAGGAAAAGAAAGACCTCCAGCAATTCGCTCTCAATCACGCCGAACAGGTGGCCAAATATCCCGGCGCCTTCCGCGAACCAGCCCTCACCATGGCTCGCCGCCTCAAGGCCGCGCTCGGTGAAAAAGACCGCGAACCCCGCGATTTCGCCACCGCCTTCGAACGCGCTCGCGGCATGATCGCTCAAATCCAGCAGCTCACCGACGAAATCAATCGCGCCGCTGATGACACCGAGCGAGCTGCCAAGAAATCCGCACTCGATAATCATCTCGCCGAAGTCGGCCGACTGCTCAAACTGGCTCTCTCTCTCCGCGAAGGTGACAGTGATCCCAAAGCCGTCGCTCAAACTCGCTACCTGCTCAGCTTCGTGCTCCTCCGCCAGGGCTACCCGCTCGATTCCATCGTGCTCGCCCGACACGCCATGGTCCACGATCAGAAAGCCGACCCCGACTCGGCTCTCAACGCCACTGAAATCGCCATGGCGGCCGCCGTCACCGCCTGGAACCAGGCTCCCGGCACAGACCGCGATTTCGAAACCCGACTGCTCCGCGACGTCTGCCAGCAAATCCTCACGCTCTACCCCCAGTCTGCCAAAGGCGGCGAAGCCCGCATGCGGCTTGGCAGCGTCTATCGCACCATGCAGCAGCCCCTCGAAGCCGCCCGCTGGTTCCTCGAAGTCCCCGAAGCCGATCCCCAATACATCTCCGCACGGCTCGGTGCCGGCCAGTCCTACTGGGCCGAATGGACCCGCCGATCCGCTCTTGCCGAAGCCGACCCCACCGGCAATCCCGTCTCTGCAGAGGATCTGCAGAAATGGAAAACCGAAGCCCGCAATCTGCTCACCCAGGGCATCCAGCTGGCCCGCGCGAAAACCGGCGATATGGTGCTCCCGTCCGATGACGTCGTCGCCGCCGAAGTGTCGCTCGCCAGCATCCTCAATCTCGATGGCGAGTTCGCCGCTGCCATCGAACGACTCACCAAAAACGCCGAATACTCCGTTGTCAGCGCCGTCGCCGCTCCCGAAGGCGGTCAACGCCCCGAAGAAGGTGTCCGCAGCCCTTCCTTTGCCGGACTCACGTTCCGGCTCCTGCTTCGCGCCTACGTCGGTACCCAGCAGATCGATCAGGCCATCGCCACCATGGGCGAACTTGAAAAAGTCGGTGGCGAAGACATCCTCTCCGCCTACACCCAGCTCGGCATGGAGCTGCAGGAAGAACTCCAGCGACTCACTGCCGCCAACCAAACCGATCGGCTCACCCAGGTCCGCACCTCCTTCGAACAGTTCCTCCAGAAGGTCTACGAATCCCGCAACAAGACCGACTACAACTCACTGCTCTGGATTGGCGAAACCTACTATGGGCTCGGCCAGGGCGTCACTGGGGACCAGACCGGTGCTGCAGGCTACTTCGAGAAAGCCGGGAACGCCTATCAGGAAATCCTGGATCAAAGTCTTGCCTCCCCGGAAAGCCGCAATGCCATTCTGCTGCGGCTGGCTCGCTGCCGTCGCCGTCAGGGCAACTTTGCCGACGCTCTGAAGCTTTCTGAGGATATCCTGACCCAAAACGCGATGAACCTCGATGCGCAGTTCGAAGCCGCCTCGATCCTTGCAGACTGGGGCGAAAAATCCGAACCACAGCGGCTCACGGAATCCATCCAGGGGATTCGCGGGGCAGATGGCAAACCAGGCACCGTTTGGGGCTGGTCTGCTCTTGCCAAACGACTCCAGCAGATCATCCAGAAGGACCCCGCCAGCGAATTCCGTCCCCGTTTCTTCGATGCCCGGTACGAACTTGGGCATTCCCGGCTGAGAATTGCAAAGACCGCTCAGGACAAGAAGGCCGCTGCTGCCCAACTCAGCGCTGGCATGGCGGAAATCAACAGCCTTGTCCAGGTCTTCCGCGATCTCGATGATGTCACCTTTGCCCGCTTTGATCGACTGTTCCAGGACATGCAGGCAGAAGCCGGCCAGGCGGCAACACCACTCTCCCGCGCGTCCGCCGCGCCACCGGCAGATGCCACGACCCCGACAGAGACTCCAGCAGACACCCCCGCTGCCGTCGCTGCCGCTCCCGTCGCGCCCCAGTCCACAGTCGCTCCACCGCCCGAAGATTCCTCATCCATGCTGGGCATCATCATCGTGGTCGTTGTGGGTGCAGGCATCGGCGTGGTCACATTTATGATGATCCGCAAACCGAAAACACGCGTCCGCATTCCGGGCGAAGCCAAGCCTCCGAAGATCACTGTGGATGTCCCGGCTGCCACAGGTTTTTCATTCCCGGCGGACGTACCCGTTGCTGTCCCCGCGGCCACCGACTTTTCGGCCTTCGCTGGTGTGGAAGCACCGGCAAGACGACCGGCAGCATCCCGCCCGGCTTCCCGACCTGCACCTGCGAAAAGCGCGGCCCCGGCTGAGCCTTCCGCAGCACCCGCAAAACCGCGTCCGCGTCCCACTGAAGCTCCTTCGTCCGCCTCAGCCCCGGCTGCTGCGCCTCGACCTGCAGCACCCGGCACCGCCCCACCGCGTCCTCGGCCACCGCAGGCCCCAGCCACTGACTCCGCCACCGGCGAACCCAAACCTGCCTCTCGTCCTCCCGGTCCGCCACCCGTGAAGAAAACACCGCCACCCGAGTAGTCCGGCCGGTTGCGGAATGCTGCACTGTTTTCCAATGGATTTTCGATTTTGCACAGCCCTGTGAGAGTGATCATGAAGCGTTTTGTCTTCGCAGCTCTGCTGCTCTTTACTGCAATCACCACAGCATCACTCCCAGCCGCCGATCAGGTCGTCCGCCGCAGCGACCGCGCAGTGCTCCGCGGAGAACTCACAGCGATGACGGTCGCATCGCTCACCATCAAGCTGCAGAACGGTCAGACACAGGAAATTCCGGTTTCTGACGTGGCCACTGTGAGGTTCGACATGGAACCGCCGACGCTCTCGCAGGCCCAGGCTGCCGAACGCGGTGGCTCACTTGATGTGGCACTGAAGTCCTACAAACAGATCCAGCTTGAATATGCTGGTGAAGATAAGCGGCTTGTCACTGATCTCAAGTTTCTGATCGCCCGAACTCAGGTGCGGCTGGCCATGGCAAACCCGGCCGAAGCGGCAGCAGCAGCCAAAGCCATCAGTACTTTTCGCACAGAGAACCCGAATAACTTTCGCTTCCTCGAAGCCTCACTGCTTGAAGCGGATCTGCTCGGCCAGGACCCAGCTCAGGCCGAAGCGGCTCGCGGAATCCTGACCCAGGTTCAGGGAAGCCCGGTCAAGGGCTACGCCCTTCAGGCCGGTGTCCAGCTCGGCATGCTGCTG
>JBEIEK010000358.1:0-5941 GCA_040382995.1 Planctomycetaceae bacterium | reverse complement strand
CCCGCCACTGCCCCTGCGTTACCTCCGTGCGGCCCATGTAGAACGCTTTTGTAATTTCCACACGGTGCTGCGGGCCTTCGTCGCTCTCACGGCCCGGCTCACCTTCCGGTGACCCCATCAGAAAACTGCCGGCCGGGATCAGCACAAGGTCCTGGCCAATGCTGTTAGACAGCTGCTGGGGGCGGCTGGTGCCGCGGGGTTTCAGCTGCAGGTCGACCACGCCGGCGGCGATGTAGGTCACTGTTTGCGTCTTCTGCACCTTATCCTGCACCATCTCGAGGACATCATCGTGCATCTGTTCCGCGAGTGTTCCTGCGCGCAGGCTGCGGGTGGTCGGATTTTTCAGCTGATTCAGGAAGGCCTGTGTGAAGGCCCCGTGTTTCCATTCGTCATGTTCAAAGGCCTGTTCGTCGCGGGAACAGGCGAAGAGTGCGGCGGTGCCTTCCGGCAGATCTTTGGTGGTCAGTGAGCTGCCGAAGGCGTTGCGACCGCGAGCGACGCTCGGGTCATTGCGGCAGCAGTCGGCCAGCAGAATGCGACTGCCGGCTTTGGATTTGGTCATCGCATCCAGCAGCTCACGCATGCTGATCAATGTCGACGGATCCGGTTCCAGCATCGGACTGCCATTCTTGTCCAGCCGCGGCTTTCCGTTTTCATCAGGAACCGTGCGCACATCCGTGTTCCACGGACAGAAATACGCTGTCTCGCCGTATTGCACGCCGTGCCCAAACAGCCCGATCAAAGCCACACCATCAGCCGAACTTTGTTTGGTGAAGTTGTCCAGCGCGTTGCGAATCGCAACCAGCGTCGCGTCTTTGCCCTTGAGCACCTGGACGCGGTAGCCACCCTGTTCCAGCGCCTGGGCAACCGCGTCCGCGTCGGCTTCAGGATACCTGAGCGGCGGAGAATTCATCAGCCTGTGTTCGTACCGAGTGATGCCCACCAGCAGTGCAAACTTGTCAGCCGCGGCAACGGTGGAGCTCAGCAGGCAACTGAGGAACAGTGTGAGGCAGAGGGTGCGGTGCATGACGGGGGGCTCGCAGGAGAGGGAATGCGAAGATGTCAATGGGCCGTCCGTTTCGCAGAGCGAAACGCGACTTTTGGCGGAGTGTTATTCTTCGGTGTAGCGAATGGCGATGTTCACGATCGGTGCGTCGCGGCGTTTCATTTGTTTCAGTCCGTAACTCACGTCGATTGGTTTTCCGGTGCCGACTTCGCCGAAGCTGCGTGCCGGGAGTTCCTGTCCTTCCGGCACCGTTTCGAAGAACTGCACATGGATGACGCCGCGTCCGGAGCGGCTTTGGCGGGCAGTGGCGGCGCCTTTGCCCAGTTCGTTGATGACGAACTGAAATACGTTGCCTGTGTCCTGTTTGGCGGATTTGAGCCATCCGGGAATCAGATGTGTGCCCGGGTTTCCGGCCACAGCGCGGGGGACAAGGTACCCTTCATACTTCACACCATCTTCGTTGAATTCATTGAGCACGCTCAGGCCATCAATGGTGACTTCGGCGGACGCATCCACGTTGCGGCCAAAGCAGAACAGCACGATTTCAAAGGTGTCTTCGACGCCAAGTTCGACGAAGGCCAGCCCATTGCGATTTTCTGGCACGAGCGGTTGCGGGGTGGTTTCGCCTTTGCGGAGCCGGCGGATTTCGACGGCATAGTCGCCGTTGTCGGGAGCATGGATCCGGGTTCGGTCGCGGACTGTGAATTTGTGATTCTGGGCAGCATCAGCCACGGCCTTGTTGCGGACGGGCAACTTTGCGGAATCGGGTGGGGCGACCGTGGTTCCGGAAATGCGTGCGATGTCGCCGGAGTCGTTGATTTCGCGAGTGACCGACTGGAGTTCGCGGCGCTGCTGATTGCGGACCGTCAGCGTGAACTGAATCACCTGCAGACCGATGTTTTCTTTGGCCTGCCCGGGAATCAGATCATAGGTCCCGCTGAGAGTGAATTCGGAAGTGTCGTCGAGCAGGTCCTGGAGTTCGGCACGGAAGACTTTTTCGAACGCAAGTTCAAAGTTGCTGTCGGCCAGATTGGGGCTGACGAATTTCCCCAACCGCAGCCTGCGGCCCTTGAGGTCCCCGTCGGCCTGGACTTTTTCACGCAGTTCGGCGGCGGCGGATTTGACCTGGCTGTTAAGGTTCATTGCCAGCCCACGCCGCACTTCCTCGTCCTGAGCCGCGAGGGGAACGGGAGTGACGGCGAGGCTGCCGAAGACAGCCACCAGTGTGATCAGCAGAATTCGAGGCATGGGGCACCATGGAGAGTGGTTTTTGGGGGAGGAGCGGGGGGCATTTTGCTGAGCGAGAGGACATTTCGCAGAGCGAAATGCGACTTTGGGAGATGAGACTTTGGGGCACTTTAATTGCGGGGATCGAAGCCGAACTGTCGGGCCGTTTGTTTCATCAGCGGAAATGCGGCGGGCGATTCCCAGGCAGCACGTTTGATGGAACCGCCTTCCCGCAGCAGCACGCGCAGGCCCAGTTCGCGCAGCCGCGGGTCGGCTGCGATGGTGACTCGCAGACGTTCCGTACTGACCGACAGTTCCGCGGCCACGCGTTCCAGCGACAATGGTTCCAGGAAATACCGGCGGGCCTCTTCGCCCACCGGTTCCGGCAAGTCCGCGGCTTTGCTGTTGCCGGTGAGTCCGTCCAGGAGCCGTTCGAGGGCCTGGACGTAGGACTGGCGGTCCTGCCGGATCCATTTGCGGAATTCGTCGTTTTCGGGGGTAGAGCTTACGCACCAGATCGCGGGCGTCGTTGACAGCACCTGAGAAGGGGCGGACTTCGTCGTCCGGGGATTCGATCATTCCCACACGATGGCAGGCGATGCAGCTGACTCCGGCGACGATCTGTTCGTTGCCGGACGTTTTCAGGGAATCCGCTACCACTTCGATGGGACCGGCATCAATCCGATTGCCCGGGCCGTCCACCAGCAGAAAACCCTGCAGGCCGTTCGGCAGTGTGAAGATGATTTCGCCACCATCATGCTCGAAGGCCAGCGAATTGAAGGGATTATCGGGAAACGCGGGCCCCAGCGGAAATTCGGACAAAATCGATGTGCGATTGCTGGATCTAAAGTCATAGCTTTTCCAGTAATACCCGCCGGACTTCAGCGGGTGCCGTTCGATCATGCGGTTTTGTTCTGAAACACCGCTGTGTGTGTAGCCGGAGCGTACCAGTCGGCCGTTAAGGAAGTTGCTGACGACGTCGACTTCCAGATACTGTTCCAGATCGCGATCCGTCATGGACAGCGGGTTGGACGGGTTGGTGGCGCTGGGCGCCCGGCTCTGCAGGTCGGGCAGTTCCAGATCATACAGCAGCGTGTAGTACAGGGGCGGTTTGCTGCCGACAGCTGTCATCCAGTCACCGCGGATGACCACCGGAAGTTCGTCGCGGCGGAGATCCGTGATGTCATTGTCGACATCGCGGAGCGCGGGATCATCCAGTGAACCGTATTTGAGTGCGTAGGGGTAGGCTTTGAGCAGTGTGTTCCAGTGATCGCGGGTCCAGCCGAGTTTTGTGATGTCGACCGCGAAGAGGGTTTGTTCGGGATTGACGGGTTCCGGCTGAACGAAGACGGGTTCCCAGCTGAGGCTGTTGAGGACCTTGGTGAGGGCCAGGCGTGCGTTCTGCAGAGTGGTGAGATTGACGGTGCTGTCGTTGTGCAGGTGTGTGAGCGAGAAGTAGCGGAGCTGGGGGCGGTCGTCGCGGTCCGCCTGTTGCAGGTGTTTCAGGATGGCCTGGAGTTCGGAGAGGAGTGACACGGGGTTGCGTTTGGCGGGTGCCGGGATTTCGGCGGCACCGGAATCAATCCATTTCCGCAGGACTTCGACTTCTGCGGCGGAGGGACGCGGCAGCTGCGGGCGATTTTTGGGCGGCATGCGGCCGCTGTACACGGCCGCAAACAGTGCTGATTCGTCCGCCTTGCCGGCAACAAGCATTCCCTCGTCCTGGAGCGATTTCAGGTTGAGCACGTTAAAGGCGTAGCCGGATTCAGAGCCACTGCCGTGATGGCAGCGAACGCAGGCACGCTGAAGAATTTCGCCGGCCTGAATGGCCAGTTCGGGGGATGGTTGTGCTGGCTGCGGCGATTGTGGTGGTTGAGCCTCCTGGGCGAGGGCGCAGGCGGGAAGGAAGAACACAGTGGCCAACCCGAGCCACAGACGTACGTATTGTCGAACCATGGAACTGCCTCCGGAAATGCTGATCAACTCAACCCACTACCCAGCAAACGGTGGTGCGTAACAAAACTTCCCGGGAATTTGAGAGATTTTTCGTTTTGCAGAGCAAAACGCGACTTTGAAGCTCAGACCAGCCCCTCGGCACCGCGTGGGTCGCTGAGCCGTTTCATGAGCTTCTGCAGGATTTCCGTGGTTCTGCCACTGGCGGCAGGGACATCAATCTTTTCCTGTTGCAGCTCGGCAAGAGTCGCACGGAGGTCATCCCGCCACTTTTTACAGCGAGTGCGGAACACGGCTTCGGCTGTCTGGCCATTGGAGAGCACGCGCTGGGCGAGGATGGGATGGGGTTGGGCGATGGCGATTTCGCAGTCCTGAATGGTGGCCTGCAGGACGGCGACAAGCTGCGATTCCCGGGTCAGGTCAGATTCTTTCAGCAGATCTTCCACAGCTGTGGCCATCCGCCTGAGGTATGCGTCGGCGTCTGTTGTGGTTTGCTCGAAGAGTCGTGGTGTGCCGAGGCCTTTCCCGGAAATTCCCGGCGGGTCCTGCCAGCCTGCTGGAAGGGCCTGCCACAGCAGCACGGCGCCGAGCGCGACAACGGCCAGCGTGGCGGCCAGTCGCAGCAGCCGCCGCGGCGGCTGGGGCGTGGCAGCGGGGAGCAGTGCGGGAGCCCCGACCTGCTGCTGCCCGGACGTACCGGGAGGGCGAAGCTCCTGCTGAGCCGCAGCCGTGGAGTTTGGTGCAGCAACGGTCGGCTGAGCCGGTGGCGGCACGAATTCCGGCTGCGGCTCGTCTTCAGAAAGCTGTTGCAGCAGGCCGCTCCAGTACGGGCTGTCGGACAGCAGCACCAGTTCCTGCAGTTCGAAGAGGAGTTCCGGGTTTTGCAGCAGCACCGCGACGGTTTCGATGGATAAGGCCGCGAAGCCGGTTGTGAGGAATCGATCCAGTTCGCTGTCAAGCACCTGCTCGACCGGAGGCAGTGCGTCGGCATCTTCGGGGGACCGCCGGTGGATCAGTTGCAGCGCGTGAATGCTGTCGGCCAGGTCCGAGCTGAGCAGCATGCGGTCGAGCCATGCGGGCTGAGCAGCGCGGTCTGCGGGGAGATCGAGAATGGTGGGCCACAGAGGACTGTTCATGCGACACCTCCGAGCTGCCCCTGGATGCACGACTTCAGCTGTTGAAGCAGTTTCCGGAAGCGTTTACCAAAGGCCCCTTCCGAAAGCCCCATTCCGGCAGCGAGCTCCGCGTAGGTGATATTTTTGCGGCGCGTTTTGCGGCGGAGACGTTCCGCGGGATCCGCGTCGGCTGTTTCCTGCCCGGCGTCGTGAGCGGCGGATTCCAGTTCCTGCATCAGACAGTCTGCATCGAGGCCGCTGTAGTAGATCTGCACAAGGCTGCGATCGTCGTCATTCAGTTTTTGGAGGCAGTACGCGAGCCCGGAAGAGAGGCTGGCGGATTCGGTGGAGTGGTCCCGCTGTGCAGGGGCGGGTGGATCAAAGTCGTCAGCCCAGCGCTCTGTGTGGCGACTGGCCCGGTAGCCATCCACAAGTTGACTCCTTACCGCGGCAAACAGCAAGCCTCCAGCGTTAAAGTTACGGGTGCGGGCTGTGTGGACCTGCAGCAGGGCGGACCGGAACGTGTCCGCAGAACCCGTGGCGAGCAGTGGTGGA
Source organism: Planctomycetaceae bacterium (assembly GCA_040382995.1). Lineage (GTDB taxonomy): Bacteria > Planctomycetota > Planctomycetia > Planctomycetales > Planctomycetaceae > SXXK01. Next base: position 85 of record JBEIEK010000358.1, on the reverse strand, counting down.
AGCTGGTCTTTGAGGATCCGTTTGAGCCAGCCTGCGAGATCGGAGAGCTGCCCTGGGGCTGCGGAGTCCCTGCGTTCCATGAATT
>JBEIEK010000357.1:0-5989 GCA_040382995.1 Planctomycetaceae bacterium | reverse complement strand
GCGTATTTTGACGTGATTCGCGTTGCTTTTGACCGGTGCTGTGGTGAACTCAAAAGCGGTGAAAATGCGGGTGGCGAAAGCGGCGTTTCCGGCAGTCCGCAGTTGGGGAGTCAGTTTCCTCGAATCCCTCTCGTTGCGACAGTTTTCAGCGATTGGAACAGTTTTCAGCGATTGGAATGGTGCAGGTTTGGTGTCCGGAAACGGTCAAGGTACAATCTCGGGTGGCTCTGCGGAAGACGCTGGCACGGCTGAGTCGATAAAGAAGGGGCATCTCGTAACACGGACGTTGCGGCGTGTTCTGCGACAATCGGGCAAACTGTGCCGAACCCTGGGGACGGAAAATGAAGGCCGATATTCTGAAGAGACTGGTTAGAGCCATCGCAATGGAGTCGAAGGACGATCTGGACCGCCTGGCCGCAACAATTGTGAAGGCTGAACGTACCAGCGGCCACGATCGACTTGCAAACGAACTGGAGTCGATTCTGCAGCAGCCAAAGAAGAAAAATGCTCGCCGAGCCGGAATTGACTCGGATCGCGCCATTCGCGAGCTTCCGATTAGTCGGCGTCACAGCGAGATGCTTGTGAGCTTTGTGCCACACGACGCGTTGGAGCACCACATCGTTCTGCGAGCTGACGTGGAAGAACGATTTCAGCGGATCGAAAAAGAATACGCGGCTCGCGAAAGGCTGTCAGCCTATGGCCTCAATCCGCGGAAGAAGATTCTGCTGTATGGGCCACCAGGTTGCGGAAAGTCGCTTGGGGCGAAACGCATCGCCTGGAACACTGGTCTACCCCTGATGAAAGTGCGATTCGACGCCTTGATTTCATCGTACTTCGGAGAGTCTGCAACAAACCTGCGGGCAGTTTTCGAGGCAGCTCGTGAACAACCGTGCGTGCTGCTCCTGGATGAATGCGACTTCATTGCCCGTTCGCGAGTGGCTTCGAAGGATATTGGAGAAGTTGCCAGAATCGTGAACACGCTGCTGCAGCTCATGGAGGAATATGACGCTCCCGGGTTGCTGGTTGCCACGACGAACCTCGAATCCTGCCTCGACGAAGCTCTTTTCCGAAGATTTGACGATGTTTTTGCCGTGCCGCTTCCAGGCAAAGCTGAAATCCTCACTCTGCTCACGATGACGCTGTCAAGTGTCGAACGCGGAAAGTCCGTCAATTGGGATAAGATTGTTGATGAGCTTGCCGGCGTGTCGGCCGCCCATGTCGTGCGTATCGCTCAGGGGGCTGCCAAAGCCGCCGTTTTGTGTGGACGCCGGATTGTTGAACAGGAGTACTTTGATGCTGCGATTGCCGAACTAAAACAGGCAGCCTCCTGACAGGAAATCACGCTTGATGCCCAATCGACACAATTTCGAACACCTGCCGCTGATATTTCGGGAGACCGGACGGGCGAGGCTGACCGGTGGTGGTGCTCAGGCAGCAAGAACCGCCCAGAATCGGACAACAAATCGGGTGCCACATAGCACTGCGATGGTCTCCGGGGCTTTGGCGCTCGTCAGCGAGCATCGACGCCGTTCCGCAGAACGAAGTCGAGAGCTGCTGCCGGACTTGCCCCCGGGAATTCCACTGTTGCTCGAGATTGATCCGGGGCTCGACATTGATGACCTCCGCCGGCATCTGAAATTTGAGATCGTCTCTGAGGAAGAGCAGGGGTTTGTCATCGTCGCCAGCGACGATTCAGGTCTTGCTGCTTTCCTGGCCGCGGCTGAAGGTTTTGCGAGTAATGCTCGCGGAACCGCAACGGTCGCCAGTATTCATCGACTTGATGACGATCCAGAGCAAACTCAGCGTGTAAGGCTCGTTCTCTCGGATGCTCTGTTTCAGATCTGGCCCACGATTGATCAAATCGAGGTCCTCCATGTGGATATCGGGGTTACTTGCCTTGGAACTCATGAGATCCCGCCGGAACCCGTCCGCGGAAAGCGCGAGTCTGATCAACAGTTGGCCGAGAGAAAGAAGACGTGGGCAGACACAAAGGTGCAGGCGTATGACAGCTGGCTGGATCTCCAGGACCAGCGTGTCGATGAAGTACGACGCATTATCGAAGAGGGTTACGGTGGAAGTATCGCCAGCATTTTCCACGGAAATGCGGACGATGTTGCATCATTGCCCGACAGCTTCACCATGCGAGTGATGGTGAGTGGCCGAGGACTGAAAGATTTCGTTCTGAACTTTCCGTTCATCTTTGAAGTCACTGAGCTCGACAGCGTCAGCATCAACCCTGGTGAAGTGTCACAGGGTATCGATGAAGAAACCTTGATTGAATTACGGTCACCGGAAGACGACGCTCCTGCAGTCTGTGTCATTGACAGCGGTATTCAGGAGGGACATCGATTTCTGGAGCCCGCTATTGATAAAGCAAGCTCGTATTGCTTTTTGCCGCCCCCTGCAACCTCAACCGATATTGCTGACCGCGTGGCGCCGTCGGGACACGGGACTCGAGTGGCTGGGGCTGTTCTCTATGGGGAACATGTTCAGCAACCGCAGCCGTTCCAGTTGCCCTTCTGGATTCAGAATGCCCGAGTCCTTGACGCTGACGGCGGAATGCCCATGGCGTTGTTTCCTGCCGTGCTGCTGCGAGAGATTGTGAAACGGTTTCATCCGGGACCCCGCAAGACCCGCATTTTCAACCATTCGATTAACGCGGATAGCCACTGCCGTATGCGGCATATGTCGTCCTGGGCTGCTGAAATTGATGTCCTGTCCCAGCAGTACGATATCCTGATCATCCAAAGTTCAGGCAACCTGCGTGCCTCCGCAGCTGTCCCCAGTGTAGGTATCGAGGAACATATTGCGGCCGGCAGGTACTACCCAAAGTTTCTGCTTGAGCCATCGTCGAGGGTCGCAAATCCTGCTCAGAGCCTGCAAGCCCTGACAGTTGGCTCCGTGGCATATCAAGGCTATCAGTCGTTCGGCTGGCAGAGCTTTGCCGCTGAATCCAGCCAGCCGTCGGCATTCAGCAGATCGGGACTCGGAATCTGGGGAGTCATCAAGCCCGAAGTCGTTGAGTTCGGCGGGGATTTTTTGCGAACCCCGGGAGACAACCCGAAGATTTCATTTCCCGTCGAAGCAAGGGAATGCTACCCCGAACTGATTCGTTGCACACTGCACGCTCCCGGTCCCGGATACGATCGTGACGAGATTGGGACGTCCTTTGCCACTCCCAAAGTCACTCATATCGCCGCACATCTGCAGAGGATTCTGCCGGATGAGCCGTGCCTGCTTTATCGGGCATTGATTGTCCAGTCAGCTCGATGGCCTGAGCGGTCGCGACAGGCTGATGATAAGACGCAAGTGATCCGTACTCTTGGCTACGGTATTCCGAATTTAGAACGTGCAACCACGAATACAGATTTTCGCACCACACTTATCACCTCCGGTGAAAAAGCGATTCGTGCCAGAGCCTGTGATATTTATCAAGTGCCCCTTCCCGATTCCCTTCGTCGCCCCGGATACGAATACGATGTTTTGGTCGAAGTGACACTCTCGTATGTCGCGCAGCCTCGACGCACACGCAGAAACAGCAGACGTTACCTCTCCACCTGGGTCGACTGGAAAAGCAGCAATCTCGGGGAGTCAATTTCCTCGTTCAGGGCCCGTGCCCTCAAAGATGAAAACAGAGACACGAACGCTGCTCAGGGAACGCGCATACGCTGGACGCTTGGGATGCAGGCTGACCATGGTGAAGTGGCGGATGTTCGGAGGAATGCTGGAACCGTTCAGAAAGACTGGGCAATCGTGAAGTCGAGTGATCTTCCCGAGAACTTCTGCATCGCAGTGATGGGACACCCGGGCTGGAGCCAGGACCCGGACTCCGAAGCCCGATATGCCCTGGCGGTCAGCTTTGAAGTCGTTGGCTGCGAGATTCCAATCTACAATGATCTGCGAATTGCTGTGGAAGCACTGCAGGCTGACTTGAACGCAGAAGTTGAGGCAGAAATCGAAGCCTGAAGTTCTCCCGCACGCCCTGGTGAGAAGCACCGAGGCTGCGGGACAGACAGCAAAATTCTCAATTTCTCAGGGAATTTCATTGATCTGCTTCCAATAATCCTTCAGCTTTTGCAACGTTCCAGGTGGTGAGGTATCGTTCAAGCCGCTGCCTGCAGAAGGGAACCGGCCTTGCGATGGCGGCTGAAGCATGACCGTGATGGGCAGTTTGGGGAAATTTCCAACTGGCGAACAAGAATCTTCTGGCGGTGGAAACTGAAGGGCATGTGGATATGCGGGCACCGACGATTGACGTTGATGACTGGAGCGATCCGCTGATTGCCATGCAGGTCCAGTCTTTTATTGACTATGTGCAATCTGCTCAGGCCAGAGGTGCCGCGAGTGCAGTGGAGGAGCTTGAGAAAACGTCAGAGTATCTGTGTGAGTGGTCTCGCAATTTGCTGAACAGGATGTTTGGCAGGACAACGCACAGCGAACTGTGTCAGGTGCAGCAGGTTTTTGAAATGACGGCGGATTTGGTGGACGGGTGGGCTGCTGAGTTCCCCAATGCACCTCAAACGCTACGAATCAAAGCGTACAGTCAGCATATTCGAGACCGAACCGGTCTGCGGCTGGTGCACTGATTCGGAACAATGAAAACCCCTCTGCAGACGCCATCCTGGGTAGTGCCCTATCTTGATCCGCAGGCGATCGGTAAGGGCGGAATGGGAGCTGCGCTGCTTGTCTTCGACCCACGTCGAAGTGATGGTGGCATACGAGTTTGCAAGGTGAAGGGGCCAGTGACTGGCTGACCGTACGACTCAACGCGACGCTGCGGAAAAATCTCGCGTTTCTCTCCGAGGATAAAACCGCGCTGGCGGATTTTGACCGCGTTGTCACAGATCTTCAGCGGCAGGCGATGCGACAAGCCTCCGGCGGAACAGACCACACCAAACTGTCCACCCTTCCGGAACTGGCCGCTCTTGCTGGCAGAAGTCTGGACAGTATCCGCGGCTGCTGGGGGAAACTGCTGCAAATTAAGGATCGAGTTCACGACAACATCGCAGACTGTTCTGATCAGCTTGTCGCCGCGGTGGCTCGCATCAGATAGACATCCAGTGTGTTGATGTCGCCTGCCAATTTCGCGTCGTTGGAGTCTTTCGTGGTTCCAGCTACCGCCCGCGCCGGAATCTCCCTGGTACAGGAGAGTATTCCCAGCAAAAGTCCGGTATCATACCACCAGTGTTCCCATCACTGTCCCATCCTGCGGCTGATCCCCATCATGTCCACAACAATCGCTCCACCTTCCCAGCACCAGCTTCGTGCCAAACTTGAAGCCATGGTTGTCCGTGATCTGCTCGGGCCCGGGGACAATCCGAATGAAGAACTGACCGAGCGCGCGGTTCGCGAACGCTATCTCGTTGGTATCCTTGCCCCCAGTCGCAAAGGATCAGATGACCAGTCCACGGTCCCCGATTCACGCACCACGGTCCCCGCCGACGAAGAAGACGAAGCTGATGACGATCCGGAAATCAACGACGAGTTGTCCGAAGGTGGCAGCGATTCGATCGATGACGGCACCACCGATGCCGACGTCGCTGTGGCTCAGGCTCACCTGCCTTCCTCACTGGGGCTCAGCTTCTGCGTCGATACCGCTGCCAAAGAGATCGTGGTGACGGCCGAATGGGGGTACTACAAACGCGAAGTACGCGAAGACCAATCCGATCATGAGGGGAAGGCACAGAAGGTCTGGAAACGCTACCCGCAGTCGGGCACTGTGACGATCCCGCTGATCGATGGACCGGTGGCCTTGCGATCGCCTGTCCCGGAATTTCCGGATGTCCAGATTCAGGGGCTGATCCGCAAAAGACAGTCTCATTTTATCGTGACTCTGTTTTTGGTGAACAATCAGCAGGAGCGTCGTCCAAAAGATGAATGTCACCTGTTTCAGCCAAAGCTGAAGGTCACTGGCAAAGACGGTCAGGCGATTTTCTGTCGCCGAGCGACCGTCAGCAATCAGGATGATCCCGAAGAACGATTGACCGCG
>JBEIEK010000356.1:0-5991 GCA_040382995.1 Planctomycetaceae bacterium | reverse complement strand
CCTGGCAGCACTTGGCATGCTGACTCTCGGGCGGTTGTTCGATCGCAATCGCCATGACGTGATCGACGATCAGATCGATGTGGTGGGCCGTGGCTTTCTGGGGCTGACGCTCGCCTGTGCCCGCTGCCACGACCACAAATTCGATCCGATCCCCACCGCTGATTACTATTCTCTGTACGGGGTCTTCGCCAGTTCGGTCGAGCCACTGAACCGCCCGCGGATTGCAGCCGTCGGTGAGACCGGGCAGGCATTCGAGGCGGAATTTGCCGCGAAGCTCAAGGAGGTGCTTGACCAGCGAGCCCAGCACTACGAAGCGATCCTCAACACCGCCCGCGAACGCACGCCGGACTACCTGGCCCACATCGTCACCACTCCGCCGGATGTCGCGGAGACAGCCATTTTCTTTCTGTCGCCGGTCCCCGGACAACTGCGGCCGCAGATCACACATCGCTGGCGACAGGCGATTGCGGCGCGAGCCTTTCCCGATGATCCGTTCTTCGGAGCCTGGGCTGATCTGATGCAGGAACTGCGATTGCGACCGGACGAATGGCAATCGCGCGGGATCGATCCCCGGATCATATCAGCACTCGTGGCTGCCAACCCCACCACTGCCGTTGAGGTTGCCCGCGTCTATGGAACTGTACTGCGGGACATCTGGAAGTCCGGCGCCGGTGAAACTGACCCTGCCGCTGCACTCCTTGTTGCCCGCTCCGGTCCCGTTTGGTTCCCCATCGAAGACACCGCGAATTATCTTGATCGCACGCCTGGCGACGCCTTCCGCGGCCTTGTCGGGCAGCTGGATGCGATTGCGGTCCGGCACCCCGACGCCGCTGCGCGAGCACTGGTGCTGGTGGATTCGGATGTGCTGGTGGACCCCGTGATCTTCCAGCGGGGTGATCCGACGCTGCGAGGCTCCCCGATCCCCCGTCGCTTTCTGGCTCAGCTGTCTCCAGCCGAACGTCAGCCGTTCACTCGCGGCAGCGGTCGTCTGGAACTTGCTCAGGCCATCGCCTCTCCCACAAACCCGCTCACCGCACGCGTCTGGGTGAATCGAGTCTGGATGCACCATTTCGGGGAACCGCTGGTGGATGCTCCGGGCGATTTCGGTTTGCAGACCCGCCAGCCACTCCAGGCTGACCTGCTGGATTATCTTGCAGACTTTTTCATCCGCAGCGGCTGGCGGACCAAACCGCTGCACGAACTGATTCTCACCTCACAAACATGGCAGCGATCTTCACAGCTTCCCGACACTCCCGTGTTTCGCGCGCAGTCGTCCGCCGATCCCGCCAATGCGTACCTGTGGCGAGGCAATCGTCGCCGGCTGGATCTCGAACAAATGCGCGACACATTGCTCAGCATCTCAGGCGAGCTGGATCTGACGATGTACGGCAGGCCGAAAGTGATCACCGACGACACCAATCTGCGGCGCACGATCTACGCGTTCGTCGAACGCCAGAACATTCCGCCGCTGGTGCAGACGTTTGACTTTGCCAATGCCGACACATCCACACCCAGACGCAGTCAGACCACAGTTCCTCAGCAGGCCCTTTTCGCACTCAACTCCAGCTTTATGCTGCAGCGTTCCAAAGCGCTGGCTGCAGCGGCGCAGAGTGCCGGGACCGAGCCTGCCCTGTTTGTGCAGACGCTCTTTCGCCGCACACTGGGACGTGACCCGGATGCTGAAGAAGCCACAGCTTGCGCGGATTATCTCAGGGACAATTCGCCCGAACTGCTGGCCCAGGTGCTGCTCATGAGCAACGAGCTGATGTTCGTGGATTAGCTGGTACTTAGTAGGTCGCCAGCTGATCCGTACTGACCATCTGCTGTGGCAGCGTGGGCAGAGTGGCGACCGGCTGCACCGGGGCGGCTGAAGCGGCCGGGATGGCTGGAGCGTACATGCCGGCTGACGTGTAGCCTGGGGCAAGGCCTGCGGTGGGCTGGCAGGGAGCGCAGTTGGAACCACCATAGCCACCGTAAGGAGAGTAGCCACCGCCGCAACCCATCAGGCAGCAGCCGCTGAGGGACGAGCAAAGGAACAGAGCTGCCGCAAGAGAAGCAAACCGACGCATGATTGAGATCCTTCTGGAGCCGCAGACAGGGCGGCCGGGCGGGAGAGTCGCGGGTTCCGGAAGAGTCCTGAACGGAAACCGGCGGGGGAAGGGAGTGAGAGAGGAGGTGAGAGAGAGGAGAGCAGCGCAGGCAGGACTCCTGACGCCTGAGTACAAGATTAGCCCACTTCGGCAAAACAGGTCAAGAGCGATTCCGGGCCGGAAAAAACGGCCTGTGGAACAGGGGGGCCGGAAAAAGCAATAAAAATCGGGACCGATTTCCGGAAAAGAACTCCAGTCAGGCACCTGTCGTTACCGGACCCCGAAGTCGCCACTGCCCAGAATCAGCGGCCGCAGATGACTTGTGGGGGCTGTGGGGCTCGCGATCACCTTTTGATTCTTCCCCAGACTCTTTGCCGCCTGAGTCGCTCGGCCGGATGTATAGGCCGAAAGGTCTTCAAACGTCAGCGTTCGATCATTCCAGAGTGCCGCCACAGCCGACTGCACCTCGCCATTCACATCACTGCCCACCAGTGCTTCCCGCACGGCCAGCATCAGTGCCGTATTGCCGGAATCGGTGCGATGGACCTGCAGCGTGGCTGCTTCGACAGCATCCGACCGGTCTGCAAACAGCACATGTCGACCGTGAGGGCTGCGACATTCCGCAAAGGCACTGCGGGCTTCATTGCGTGCCCGGGCGGAATGGGCGGCATCAATGATCCAGAGCACATCACAGTCGAGGCTGTTCACAGGGCGGCAGAGATCCTTCCAGCGGACGCCTTCCCGGTCAAGCTGCTTCAGGTCGCGGGGATCCACCTGCGGCGGCAGAAAGAAGAATTCTTCACCCACCCCCGTCCGCACGCTCCCGCCCACAGCAACCGCGCGTGAAATTCCACGGCCACAAACCACCACAATCACCAGATCATCAGGTGACGCCTGAGCCTGGCGAGCCTTGATGAAATCGGCGAGCGTGCCTGTCACCGATGTCCAGTTCACTCGCGCATCGGCCACCACCTGACTCAGCGGTCCATAGGGACGCGCCAGTCCGCGTGCAGCCTGCAGATCCTGCTGAAACCCCTGCACACTGCCCACGGAGTACTGCAGCGGGGCGGATTTGAGGTACTGGTCGACGGCAAAGGCCAGCAGATACACGCGGGCCTGCGGATCCCGCGGACGACCGGCGGTGAAGAAGGCCGCAGTGTCGCGTCCCTGATCGCTGTTGGTGAGTTCTTCACCGGGCTGACGCGCACTGACTGTGATCGCGTTGGAAGCTTCCGGCAGCTGGGACTGCCACGTGTATTCTCGTGTGGCGGCGGGGCCGGCGATGACTGGAGCAGTCAGCAGACGTCCGTTGTGTGAGGCCTGAATTTCAAAGGCGGCCGCATCGGCCGGATTGACAAATGTGACTCGTGCCTGAATCACAACGGGCTGCCCCGCCGGAAGTTCAGCCCCGTCAGCGGGTGACAGGATTTCAACCTGTGGCAATGCCAGCACTCGCCGCTGCAGTTCCTGACGCAGATCCGCAGCAACTGGTCGGTTGAGCGCCGCAAGTGCATCCGGGACGTTGCCCAGCTGCAGCACCTGCCGAATGACGTCCGGCTTCTCATACTCCTTCTGCAGATGCTCAGCCGGTTCAAATCGCGGCGGGCGATCCACGCCCTGATTGATCTGCCAGCCAAACAGACGGTCACCTTCGGCGATGGACGCGTCGAAGTAGCCTTCCGGTGTGAAGAGAACCCACTCGCCGGCCTTGTCGGACACGAGCGTCAGCAGCGGTTCCCAGCCGGGATTGATCCTGAGCACCGTGTCAGCAGGATTGTCAGCGTTAAAGCCGATGCGGTCGGTCCACAGGTCCAGAATCTCCCATGCCGGATGCTGCTGCAGAATGCTCTCGATCCGCGGCACTTCAGTAATCACCTCGTCACCCGTCGCAAATCCGGCCAGATGTGTCAGCGAATCTCCTTCCCGCAGACCGCGGGCGAAGAGGATGCCGGGTTTCAGCAGATCGCGAATCACCAGAGTTCCCTGCGGAGATCGCTCAAACCGCGCACCAAACACCGCCTGCTGCTGCGGCAGACTCAGTCCTTCCAGACTCCAGATGCGGACCGTCTTGTCACCGGCGCAGGAGACCAGATACCGCTGATCGGTCGACACCGACAGGTCTGAGATTGCGCTGCTGTGATCACGGAAGTACCGCACCAGCAGCGGAGCCTGATCTGCAGCTGTCGGCAGACGATACACAAAGATGCCGTCGATCGTGCGAGTCCCGATCGCGACGGCTGACGGGGCACCATCTGTCCCTTTCAGAAAGGCAAACGCACCGCTGAACAGGCCCTGATCAGGAATGCTCAGCGAGATCACACTGGGGGCCAGCGAACTTCCGGCGGGTGGCCTGATGGTGAGCTGTTGTGTGAGTGCGTCGGCGGCTGGCTCAGCGGCGGTGACCGTCCAGCCGGGCGCGAATGTGTCGGGAGCATTCACAGCGGGGGGCGGGGCATCTGGCAGGGCAGCTGGGGATTCTTCAAGGTCTGAATCACCGAGCGTGATTACAGCGGTGGCACCACTGGAATCCTGCAGCACCAGTTGATAGCCGTTCTCGCCAGGCGACGCCGCCGATGCAAACCGCGCCTGACGAAAGATCCGCCCGCGTCCAGAGGCCGACAGGGGCGCGGCCTGCAGTGGTTGCTGCAGCAGACCACCGGCAGGATCACGAAGCTCCCAGATCAGCAGTTGCTCGCGGTCATCATTATGCGTCAGCAGGCGGGACGAATCCGGTGAAAAGGCGGCCGCACGACATGCTTCCCGACCTGAAAATTCAACCCGATCCCGCACTGCCAGCGAATCCGCATCCAGCAGTGCCACAAACGAACGGACGTTGTCAGCGGTTTCCAGATCACCCAGCACCGCCAGTTGCCGGGCATCCGGCGATAGCACCAGGTTCCGCAGGGTCAGCAGCGTTTCAGCGGGGACCTGCAGCAGTGGACTGAGCGCTGCGGTCGCTGCCGCTGCGTCAATGCCACCGCGGCGAATGGACAGGTTTCCATCCGCGTCACCGGCGATGATCAGTTGTCCGTTGGAGTCGCTGGTGATGGCCGTGCCGATCTGATTAAACAGCCCCAGCGGTCGCGGCGGGGCGTCATTCGTCAGATCAAAGGCGGTCAGCTGATCCTGCGGACCGGCGTCAGAATCCACCGGCACAAAGGCGAGGAGCCAGCGGTTTGAGACGAGTGTCAGCGGATGGAAGGTCCGCAGAACGGCTGCGGCATCATCGCCGCCGGAAACATCCGCAGCAGTCGGCAGCAGCTCGCGACGGACGCGCTGGCCGTTTGCGGTTGTCCACGCCACGATTCCTCCGAGGCGATTCGAGGCGGCAATCAGCGATGCATCAGCATTCATCGCCAGCGCGACAACTTCGGCACCTGCAGAGAGCACTTCAAGTACCTGCTGGTTGCCTGGATCCACCAGCACCACGTCCCCACCCGGTCCCCGCGCCGAGCTGCCGCCGATCAGGAGTTTCCGACCATCCGCAGTGATGGCCGTTGAATTGATCTCCCCCAGCGCCCCGCGCGCGAACTCCCAGCGGACCGCAGCACCCGGAACGATCCGTGCGTCGACGATATCATAAAACTGCACCAGCTTATTCTCACCCGCCGCATGAAAACGCCGCCCGTCTCCAGCAAAACCGACAGCGCGAGTCCTGCCGGCGGGCCCCCTGAAGTCCAGCGCCAGCCGCGGCGGTTCAGCCCGCTGAGCCATGACGGGCGTAACGGCAGCCAACAGCCCCAGCAGCCCAAAGGCAGCAGTCAGCAACCTGAGCAAACAGCGTCGTCCAGCAATCTGAACCATCCCAGCACTCCCCACACTACAGGGGTCAACAAGCCACTCGCGTCAATTCTACCGTCACCCTGCCCAAAGGCGAGCAGCCGCCGAGGTGCGAGCGAAT
>JBEIEK010000355.1:0-6099 GCA_040382995.1 Planctomycetaceae bacterium | reverse complement strand
GTTACCGGGGGATTGACATCCCCCGCTCGCCCCGTCGCGTTCACAACCGAGCCGCGACCGTGAGGGAGGCGGACGCAACGACTCGTCGCAATGTTTTCATTTCAATAACTTTACGCGTTTATGTGCCATGCACCTGCAGTAGCCGATTAGGGGTATTTACCGCATGGGATTTTGGGTGTATGTTCCACTCCCTCACGGTCGCGGCTCGGTTTGAGCGTTGGTAGGAGTTGGGGCGGCGCCCTGAAGCGTCAGTACCAGTCCATCGTACATGCTGGCAGCCCCTCAGCCGCCCGCCAATTGACATCCCCTGCCCGCCAGGCCACAACTCAGCTGCCGGAACTCGGTCGCCGTCAACTTTCCCTGAAACTCCTTTCCCCAATGCCGGATCCGCCACCATCCAAACGTCGCCCCCGCGCAACTCAGCAGCCGCCTGCGGTTCCGGCTGATCGAGACAGTCTGCCGCTCAGCCTTGCCTACGCCGAGCTGCACTGCCGCACCAATTATTCATTCCTTGAGGGTGCATCGCACGCGGACGAACTGCAGGCTCGGGCGAAGGAACTGGGCTACGGGGCCCTTGCGGTCACTGACCGCAATTCGCTGGCGGGTGTGGTTCGGGCGCACGTGGCGGCGAAGGAAGCTGGCCTGAAGCTGCTGGTGGGAGCTGAAATTGTTCCGGAGGATGGTCCGGCGATGGTGCTCCTGGCCCAGGACCGTGCGGGTTATGGCCGGCTGTCACGGCTCATTACCACGGGGCGACGTCGGGCCGAGAAAGGCGTCTGTCGCATTCTGCTGGCAGACATTGCCGAAGCCAGTCAGGGCCTGATCTGCGGCGTGCCGCTCAGCCGCGAAACTCAGCTGCGCTACCAGCGCAGCTATCGGCCTGGCGTGGACCTGGATGTACCCGACAGGGAACTGCAGCGGCTGCAGTCGCTCTTTGGCGACCGCTGTTATGCCCTGGCGGAACTGCATCACGGGCCGCGGGACAGCGAACGTCTGGAGCGCTGGCTGCATCGCTGTGAGCTGCTGCATTTGCCCGTTGCCGCCGCCAATGATGTGCATTTTCACGTTCCCCGCCGCAGACCGCTCCAGGACGTGCTGACAGCCATCCGCTGCAATGCATCCCTGCAGGAGCTGGGGCATGAGCTGTTTCCCAACGGTGAGCGGCATCTGAAGTCAGTACCTCAGCTGCTGGCTCTGTTCCGTGGTCGCCGTGAATTGCTGGACCGCACCGTCGAAATTGCGGCCCGCTGCGATTTCAGCCTTGACCAGCTGCGGTACGAGTACCCTGAAGAACTGGTCCCGCAAGGGCTGAGGCCCATTGAACACCTTGCCAATCTGACGTGGCAGGGCGCCGCTCAGCGATATCCCCGCGGAGTCCCGGAGCGAGTGCGGCAGCTGGTGCGCCATGAACTGCAACTCATCGAAGACCTGCAGTACGAGGCCTACTTTCTGACTGTTTATGACATGGTGCGGTTTGCCCGGGAACGCGGCATTCTGTGTCAGGGCCGGGGTTCGGCAGCCAATTCGGTGGTCTGCTTCTGTCTGGGTGTGACGTCTGTCGATCCGGATCGAATCGACGTATTGTTTGAGCGGTTTGTCAGTCGGGAACGCAATGAGGCGCCGGATATTGACGTGGACTTTGAGCACGAGCGGCGTGAAGAGGTGCTGCAGTATTTGTTTGCACGTTACGGACGTGAGCGGGCGGCGATGACGGGGGCCGTGATCACCTGGCGCCCCCGTTCCGCCATACGCGACATTGGCCGGGCCCTGGCGTTGTCCGCCGACTGCATCGACCGCCTTGCCGGTCAGCTGGAACATGTCGACAGTGCCGAACAGTTCCCTGAACGTCTGCAGCAGGGAGGCATTGATCCACAGTCGCAGCTGGGACGCCGACTGCTGGAGCTGCTCAACGCAATCCTTGCCTTTCCCCGGCATCTGTCCCAGCATCCGGGGGGCATGGTCATGTCCCGGGGCCCGCTTTGTGAACTGGTGCCCATCGAAAACGCGGCCATGGCCGGCCGCACGGTGATTCAGTGGGACAAGGATGACCTGGATGCGCTGGGACTGTTGAAAGTTGACTGCCTGTCCCTTGGAATGCTCAGCTGCATCCGTCGGGCCTTCGACCTTGTCGAACATTATCACGGTCAGCCACTGTCACTGGCCAGTGTGCCGTCGGAGGATCCGGAAGTTTATGAAATGATCAGTCGGGCGGACACGATGGGCGTGTTTCAGATCGAAAGTCGGGCACAGATGAGCATGCTGCCCCGACTGCGACCGCACTGCTTTTATGATCTGGTGATTGAAGTGGCGATTGTGCGTCCGGGTCCCATTCAGGGCGACATGGTGCATCCGTACTTGCGGCGCCGGGCAGGTGAGGAGGCGGTTGAGTATCCCAATGCGGAGGTCCGGCAGGTGCTCCACCGAACGCTTGGCGTGCCGATTTTTCAGGAGCAGGCCATGCGGCTGGCCATCGTTGCGGCCGGGTTTACTCCAGGCGAGGCGGATCAGCTGCGGCGCGCTATGGGAGCGTGGCGAAAGACGGGCGTGATTGCAAAGTTTCACCAGCAGCTGGTCGCAGGCATGACGGCCCGGGGGTATGAGCCGGAGTTTGCAGAACGTGTGTTCAAACAGATCAGCGGCTTCGGGGAATATGGCTTCCCGGAATCTCACGCTGCCAGCTTCGCGCTGCTGGTCTATGTCTCGGCATGGCTCAAACGACACCACCCGGCGGCCTTCGCAGCAGCCCTGATCAATAGTCAGCCGATGGGCTTCTACGCGCCTGCTCAGCTGGTGCGTGACGCGCGGGAGCACGGCATTGAAGTGCGGCCTCCTGATGTGAATTTCAGTGACTGGGACTGTTCGCTCGAAAGCATTCCCGGGAAGCCAGCAAAGGGGCCATTCCGCCATCGCGATGAAGTCTTCGCGCTGCGGCTGGGTCTGCGACTGCTGAGGGGACTTGCCGAAGAACAGGGAAAAGCCATCGAAGCTGCCAGGCACCGCGGGGGACGGTTTCGGGATTTCGAGGACTTTGCGAGACGCACCGGCCTGCCCAGAACCGCCCTGCAACTGCTCTCCCGCGGCGACGCTCTCGCCTCTCTCAACACCAGCCGCCGCGAAGCCTTCTGGAAGGCCCTCCCCGCTCGCGAACAACTGCCTCTGGTCGACGCGGCCGGCGGACCACCCGATGAACTTCCTCCCGAACTGCCCCAGCTGACACCGCAGGAAGAAGTGGTTGCGGATTATTCCGCAGCGGGTTTGACGCTGCGGCAACACCCGGTGAGCTTTCTGAGGAGCCGGCTGGACGAGCTGCGGGCCGTGACGGCTGAACGACTGCAGGAACTGCAGCCTGATCGGCGCGTTAAGGTGGCGGGGCTGGTGCTGATGCGGCAGCGTCCTTCAACGGCCGCAGGCATTACCTTTGTCACTCTCGAAGACGAAACCGGTACGGTCAATCTGGTGGTCTACCCGAATGTCTGGCAGCAGTTTCGGCCGGCAGCACGATTTGCCGGAGTCCTGCTGGCCACCGGACGCCTGCAGCGCGAGGGAGACATTATCCATGTGGTGTGCGAGCGTCTGGACGACGTGAGCGCGCTGCTGGCCGACCTCGATTCCAGATCCCGCAATTTCCGGTAGCCAAAAGTCGGGATCCGCCGGACGTCGTCGCTTTCCCCCAGGTGCCAGCTGGCCGCAATGGCAGGGAAGCATGGGCAATTTGGGTTGAGTCCAATAGGACTGACGATTTGACCGAGCAACAGCCGCGGTCGTTGCCTGCTGCACAAACGCTCCGGCCGTTACCTTCATTTCCTTCGGTTTTCCTGCCGATTTTTCACCGCAATTGTCCAGCCCCGGAAAACGGCTTTCTGCGCGGCATTTTTTGTTGACTTCAGAGACCGACCATGTCCGCTTCTCCGTCGACCACTGCGTCTGCCACTGCCATTGCCTCTGTGCTGATCGAGCAGGCGGGACATTGTCGCAGTGGCCGTGAGCTGCCGCCTCTGCCCGGCGTTGAAACGGTGATGCAGGCGGCGTTTGAGATTCGCGAACTGCTGTTTCCCGGGATTTTTTCTCCTGCCGTGACCGCCGGGGAGCGGTCTGCCCACTGTGCAGGACGACTGCAGTCCATCCGCAATACTCTACATGCCGAAATCGCCAAAGCAGTCCTCCACTGTCGCTCCGCTGACCTGCGACTGCAGGGGACGGCGGCACCATGGCTGCCCGTCGATGCCGAGGTCGTCTCCGAACGCTTTCTGCAGCGACTTCCGTCCATTCAGCGACTGCTGCAGTCAGACGTGGAAGCCGCCTTTCAGAATGACCCTGCGGCGAAGACGAGGGAAGAGATCATCCTGTGCTATCCGGGTATTGAAGCGGTCTGCATCTATCGGCTGGCACACGAGCTGCTGGTGCTTGGAGTCCCCTATCTGCCGCGGTTGATGACCGAATGGGCGCACCGCCGCACCGGAATTGACATTCATCCGGGGGCCACGATCGGCGGTTCATTCTTTATCGATCACGGCACAGGAGTTGTGATCGGAGAGACCTGTGAGATTGGCAGTGGAGTGACGCTTTACCAGGGAGTCACTCTGGGGGCCTGGTCATTTCCGCGCGATGAAGATGGAAATCTGATTCGCGGGGCCAAGCGGCATCCGACACTGGAGAACGACGTTACGGTCTTCAGCAATGCCACCATTCTGGGCGGTACAACGGTGGTCGGGATGGGGTCTCGGATTGGCTCCAGCGTCTCATTGAATCGGTCTGTGCCGCCCAACACCATCGTGACCATTGAACGGCCTTCGCTGCGATTTCGTGAGGCGGCGTGAACATCA
Source organism: Planctomycetaceae bacterium (assembly GCA_040382995.1). GTDB lineage: Bacteria > Planctomycetota > Planctomycetia > Planctomycetales > Planctomycetaceae > SXXK01. The sequence continues at coordinate 1,276 of JBEIEK010000355.1, read as the reverse complement.
GCGGACGACGCGGCCTGCCCCTGCACCGTGCATCAGTTCCTCGATCTCTGCACGGCTGACGTAGTTCCAGTCACCGCTGATGGAGTGTGCAAGGCATCCGTCAGCCGTGGAGAAATCGATTGTGTACGGAAGGTTGGGTGCGGGTTGTTAAATTCAGAAAATAAGCCCGGCGGCGAACGCGTCGCCGCTCCCGACACGATCCACAATATTCCGAATTTCCCAGGGCTGCACCACGCCGTCCCGCAACGGTGCCTCGACTGCCTGACTGGTGGTGGCATCAAAGAGCAGCCCGCTCCAGTTGTTGTGCGACGCGGAGATCTGTTCGCGAAAGGTCCCTGCAAAGTAGCGGATGGCGGGGAACTGATGTTGCACTTCCCGGGCCGCGCGGACCAGCCGCTCAGATCGTGTTCCGGCGGTCTGCAGGGCTTCGCTGGCAAGTCCCAGCAGCCTGCAGTCATCTTCGGAGAAGAACCACAGGGAAACGTGCGGGAGCAGTCTGAGCAGTGTGCGGCGCGCGAGCTGCTGGGGCTGGGCGGCACCATCCCAGCGCCAAAGCTTTGAGCGGAAATTGACGTCGAAGGAGACCTCAACGCCAAGCTGCCGTGCGGTCTGAGCAGCCTGGATGGTGAGTTCTGCGGCGGATTCGGACAGGGCCGCGGTGATCCCCGTCAGATGCAGCCAGCGGGCTTCCTTCAGGATCTCGCTCCAGCAGAAATCTCCGGGAGCACTTTGACTGATTGAGGAATGATCGCGGTCGTAGTAGACCTGAGTCGGTCGCTGATTGGCTCCGGTTTCCACAAAGAATAGGCCCAGTCGTCCATGTGGTGTCAGACGGACATGCCGAGTGCTGACGCCGGTGCCGCGAAGACTTCCCAGACACGCTTCCGTCAGCGGTCCTTCAGGGAGTGCCGTGACGAAGTCCACATCGCGGCCCAGCAGCGCGAGCGACACGGCCGTGTTGGCTTCCGCTCCGGCAAAGGTGACATTCAACGTTCCGGGGGGCGACTGCCGCAATCGCTCAACCCCCGGAGGTGCCAGCCGTGCCATGATTTCGCCGAACGTCACTATGGCCGCCATGAATGCAGATCCCGGTAAAGAAGAATCAGCCCGTCAGGTGCCACCGCAGCTGCCGGTGCAGGTGCCGCAGCCTGAGGGCAGCTGAGGAGTATTGTTGCGGTTCCATGGAAACCGGGCGAACATGGTTCCCAGCGATCGGTTATTTGTCCATGCTGACCATGCCATGGCGAGCCCGATCAGGGCCGGCAGCAGACAGAGC
>JBEIEK010000354.1:0-6103 GCA_040382995.1 Planctomycetaceae bacterium | reverse complement strand
GGGGGCCTTTGCCCCAAAAACGCGAAAACAGGGTGAGCGAAGAGTTTACGGTCGTCGCACTCCGCAAGCCGGAGCGGGGCCCGTCGGCACAATTGCGCTCACGAACAAGCCGCGACCGTGATGGAATGGACTCACCACGGTCATTAGGCAATTTCAATGCCAGCAAGTGCAATCCCTGCAATCCACAAATCCGGCAAAGATTGTGCGAATTTCCCACAGTGGCCCATCGATTCTGGTGGACAACGGCCGGTGTCCACCAGAGCATACAGGACATGAATAAATTCCACCCTACAAATCCGCACGACCATTTTGCTCGCCGCACTTTCGATGTGGTTGACCATACCCGCGCTTTGCTCAAATCCAAACTGCCCCCCGAACTGCTGGCCAATCTCCTCCTTGACACTCTCGAACACACCAAAGAGACATTCCTCAGCTCCAGCGACCACGAAAAACGGCTCGACCTTCTGTATTCTGCCAGGTTCGTTGATGGCACTCAGCGGATTCATTCCGGACATGCAGGCGATTGTTATCGACTTCAGCCAGCAATCTCCCGATACTTTCGCCGAAACTCCGGAACTGGAAGCCCGGATTCGCACTTTACAGCTTGTCCGCCGGGCGGAACTCAGATTTGACGCCATCGTGACCATCTTCGCTCTGCTGCGGTCCTGGCGGGAAATCAATTCGCACAAGGAAGCGCTGAATGATATTATTCTCTATCTGTGTCGGGTTTTTGATGCTCGACAGCTGAAGTGGTTTGAACAGGCGATCAAAACCGGACTGAGGATTGACGCGGAGAATCAAATGCCCACATGCTTTGAAGCGCTCATAGAACAGGGCCGTGAACAGGGCCGTGAACAGGGCCGTGAACAGGGCCGTGAAGAGGGCCGTGAAGAGGGATTGCTGCTGGGCCGCATCCGAACGCTGCAGGAAGTGCTGCAACAGCCCTTAACCCCACAGCAGACACTGGCAAAACTGTCGCCTCAAGAGCTTCAGTCACTCGCCATCCAGCTTCAGGAACTCCTTGAGTCCACACGTCCCCCGGCCCGATGATCGCGGTGTTCGCGACTGAACCGGGGTTTGTGTTAATCCTGAGCTGGTTCCGCCGTTACCTGCAGAAGTCCGTCTTCTCGTTGTTCCATGTGAATCACGCTGGGGCGACAGCAGACCGGGCAGTCTTCCACAAACGTCTGACTTTCACCTTCGCTCAGATCCACCGGGATCACGATCATTTCGCCGCAGGAATCGCACAGATAGCTGGCTTCGACGGTTGCGTCCGAAGCTGCATCGGGGCTGTGTTCGATCAGTGATCCGTCCATCCAGGGCAGCTGTTTGCCGTTACCCAGTGTGCGGCAGGCCCAGTCCAGTACGGAGAGCGATTCGGGGTCGGCGAGGCGATGGTCATTGCCAATGGCCAGCAGGCAGTCTTCCGGCTGATAGCTGGCCCGCAGCAGTTCTTCCGAGTCGATAAACGGCACAACGGTGTCATGCCGACTGTGGAGGATCAGAGCTGGCGCCTGCAGTGTTTTGGAGGTCCCCCAGTACTTCCATGCGGGACAGAGCAGAACGAGCGGAGTTTGGCCGGAAATCAGGTTCAGTGCCACCGCGCCGCCTCGGGACGACCCCACGATGACGTCCGGGCGGTGCAGGTCATATTCCCGCTGAGCGGTGGCGACGGCGGCAGAGAAGTCGTTGTCGTCGAGCGGCGGATTGCAGACTTCGTAGCCCTGACTGCGGAGCCATGTGGGCTTGAGTCCCCCGGGAACGGAACCTCGGCCATGGAGAAACAGAATCTTCATCGTTGCCTGTCCTGGAAATGCAGAGCGGAATGGACTGCGGGCCGTTTGAATGGAGTATAGACGGGGCCTGTGGCGGGTGAACTGGGGGAATTCCGTGGCTGCGGTAATTCTTCGCGGCGGCTGCCTTCTGAAACTTCCGCCTTCGGTATTCGCTGCTCCTGCCGCAACCCCTGTCTTGACAACCATCGTACAAACGAGGATGCTGGCCACATGACAGCCAACGCCCGCCCAAAACCGCTCCGGCGATTCGACTCCGCAGAACAGGAAGCCTTCCTGAATCTGTGGCGCACTTATGATTGCCTGAAGGCGGTAGAGGACGAGCTGTTCAGTCAGCACCAGTTATCAGCTCAACAGTACAACGCACTGCGGCTGCTGCGTTCGGCTTACCCGAACAGTCTGCAGACGCTGGCGCTTGGCCGTCGGCTCATTTCGCGGTGCCCTGACACCACTCGCATGCTCGACCGGCTCGAACAGCGAGGGCTTGTGGAACGTGGCCGTCGCAGTGAAAATCGGCGAGTTGTAGACGTACGGATCACTCAGGAGGGCCTGAGTCTGCTGGAGGCGATGCAGGATGACGTGCGGCAGATGCACCAGCGACAGCTGGGACATCTCACAGGCACCCAGCTGCTCGAACTCACTCGGCTGCTCAAACAACTCCGCAAACCTCATGAAGATTCCAGCTGCGACTGGCTGGACGACAGCCCTTCGGGGGATCAGGGGCAACAGGACACGACGCACGGAGAAAATCAGCGATGAAGGCACTTGGTTTTTTTGTGGCTGCAGCAGCCATCTGCTGTTCGGCTGTTTCTGCTGACGACTGGGCCCACTGGCGTGGCCCAAACAACGACGGGCATTCCTTTGAAACAGGTCTGCCAGAGAAATGGTCGCCGAAGGGCGAAAACCTGCTGTGGCACAATCCTGACTATGCCACACGGGCAACCCCGGTGGTGCTCAACGACCGTGTTTACGTCGTTTGCCGCGCCTTCCCTGAAACGACTCAGGAAGGCGAAAAAACGGTCTGCGTGGATGCCAAAACCGGAAAGCTGCTCTGGGAAAGTATTCACAACATCTATCTCTCTGACGCGCCGGCCGAACGAGTTGGCTGGTCCAGCGTGGTGGGTGATCCGGAAACCGACACGGTCTTTGTGCTCGGTCTGGGCTGCGTGTTCCAGTGCCTCGACGGCAAAACCGGGAAGGTGATCTGGGAACATTCCATGAGCGAAGAGTTTGGGATGCTTTCCACCTATGGTGGCCGCACCAATTTCCCGGTGGTGTTTGAGGACCTCGTGATTATCAGCGGCGTCATGACCGGCTGGGGTGAAACGGCTGTGCCTGCCCATCGCATGATCGCCTTCGACAAGCGGACCGGCGTCGCTCGCTGGCTGATCAGCACGCGTGTCCGCCCTGAAGACACAACCTACACCACACCAGTGTTTACAACGTTCAAGGGTCAGGCTGCGATGGTCTTCAGTGCGGCCGACGGCGCGATTTATGCCGTGCAGCCACGAACCGGAAAGACCATCTGGAAATGCCAGGCATCCACTCGCGGCATCAATTCCACTCCGGTCGTCGACGAAAAGGGCATCGTGTATGCCGGTCACGCCGAACAGAACTCCAGCGACACCACCATTCTTGGCGCTGTGTTTGCCTTCGACGGCAATGTGGAAGGTGAAATCACCGAAGACAAGCTGCTCTGGAAAGCCCCCAAACGCGCACTCGGACGCAGCTCGCTGGTCAAGCTGGGCGACCGCATTTACTTCCTCGAAGACAACGCTCAACTGGTGATCCTGGACGCTGCCACCGGGGAACAGGTCGGCCAGAAAAAGCTGGGGCGGATCATGTTCGGCAGCCCGATGGTCGCAGAAGGCAAGCTCTTTATCGCCGAAAACACGGGCCGTTTCTACGTGCTCAAACCCACCGACAGCGGTGTCGAGGTGGTCAGTGAAGCAAGGCTGGGGCAGGGTGAAGAGGTCTTCGGATCTCCAGCGGTTTCCAACGGCCGCATTTTTCTGCCGTCCATCGAAGCTCTGTACTGCATCGGCTCAGCAAAAGCTTCCGCTGGTGCCGTTTCCAACGTCCGCCCGGCCATCACCCGCGAACAGAAACTCACCGATCGCACCGTCGCTCAGATGGTGCTCAGCCCCACCGAAGTGCTGCTGAAGCCCGGCGAAAAACTGCAGCTGACAGCGATCGCCTACAACGCCGCAGGACAACTTGTGGGTGTTGTGAAAAACGCAGTCATCACCGCTGAAGGCGGTGGTACCGTCAATGGGCTCACCTACCAGGCTCCTGCCACCGGTGTTGCCGGCGTTGTGCTCACTGCCAAAGCTGGTGAAATCACCGCCAAATCCCGGCTCCGTGTGATCCCCGCTCTGCCGTGGAAGTTTGACTTCGCGGATGAACGCGTGCCACCGGTCTGGATCGGCGCCGATTACCGGCACAAACCCGCACCGCTGGACGGCGAAAAGGGGCTCGTGAAAGTCAGCACCATTCCCAAGGGCACCCGCAGCCAGGCATGGATGGGCTGGACTGACCTGCACGACTACACCATTCAGGCCGACTTCAAGGCGACCGAAAAAGGCGGCCGACTGCCCGATATGGGACTCATCAACCAACGCTACACGCTCGATCTGCAGGGCGCCAGTCGTCTCGAAATCCGCTCCTGGACCGCTCGCCGGGAACTCCGGTTTGCCAAAACCATCGATTTCTCCTGGAAGGGGAACACCTGGTACACGATTAAATTCCAGAGCCAGACCACTCCCACTGGCGTTGTGCTCCGTGGTAAAGTCTGGCCACGCGGGGACGCAGAACCGGCCGACTGGCAGATCGAAGCCACCGACGCCACACCCAACCTTCGCGGCAGCCCGGGATTGTTCGGCAACGCCACGGATGCCGAATTCTTTATCGATAACGTCACTGTCACATCCAACCGCTAACCGCAGCCGGCAGATTCAATCTCAGTCTTTCAAGGAACGAATTACCATGCACCGCCTTGTTTACTCGTCTGCAGCCGCTCTGCTGGCCTGCGGAATGCTCCTTCAAAGCCCGGCCCAGCTTCCCGCCGAAGATCCCACAAAGTTCGTCCTCGAACAAATCTCAAAGATGGAAGTTGGCAAAAAAGACTGGCCGCAGTGGGGCGGCAGCTACTCACGCAACAACACCCCCGAAGGCAAAAACATCCCCGTCAAATGGGACCTCAAGACCGGCAAGAACATCGTCTGGTCCATGCCGCTCGGGTCCGAAACCTACGGCAATCCCGTGGTCGCCAATGGCAAGGTCTACATCGGCACCAACAACGGCAACGGTTACATCAAACGATTCCCCAGCACCGTCGACCTCGGCTGCCTGGTCTGCTTCGACGAAAAAACCGGAAAATTTCTGTGGCAGCACAGCAATGAAAAACTGCCCACAGGCCGCGTTCACGACTGGCCGCATCAGGGCATCTGCTGCTCGCCCTACGTCGAAGGCGAACGCGCCTGGTACGTCACCAGCCGCGGCACCGTGGTCTGCCTCGATACCGAAGGCTTCCGCGACGGTCAGAACGACAGCCCTTTTGTGGAAGAAAAGGTCACCGATGAAACCGAAGCCGACGTTGTGTGGCTCGTTGACATGATGAAGGACCTGAATGTCTCCCAGCACAACATGTGCAGCTGCTCCGTCACCTGCGCCGGTGATCTGCTCTTCGTGATCACGGGCAACGGTGTCGATGAAAGCCACATCACCATTCCCGAAGAACGCGCTCCCAGCTTCATCTGTCTCAACCGCAATTCCGGTGAAGTGCTCTGGACCGACGGCTCGCCCGGCGCCAATGTGCTCCATGGCCAGTGGTCGTCACCGGCTTATGGCGTCTTCAACGGCGTCGCTCAGGTGATCGTCGGTGGCGGTGACGGATACCTCTACTCATTCGCAGCCGAAGGCAAAAACGGCAAGGCTGACCTGCTCTGGAAATTCGACTGCAACCCCAAGGAATCCATTTATCTTCTCGGCGGACGAGCCACTCGCAACCATATCATCGCCACCCCGGTCGTCTATGACGGCCTGCTCTACGTGGGCGTTGGCGAAGACCCCGAACACGGCGAAGGTCAGGGACATCTGTGGTGCATCGATCCCAACAAACGCGGTGATGTCAGCCCCACGCTCGTCTTCAACTCCAAAGACCCCAAAACGCCAATCTCCCACAAACGCCTTCAGGCCCTCGTGGATAAGGAAGGCGACTTTGAACGCGAAAATCCAAATTCCGCCGCCGTCTGGCATTATGTCGGTGCTGATCCGGAAACCTTCGAAACCACCATGCACCGCACCTGCGG
>JBEIEK010000353.1:0-6119 GCA_040382995.1 Planctomycetaceae bacterium | reverse complement strand
GCACGGTGCTGCGCAACCACAGCCTGATGGACATCGCCTACCCGCTCGCGCCCTGGCTGGTCACGATGCATTTCTATTGAGTGCATCGATGCACATCAGTTCCCCTAATTCGAGGAAGTCGGCCACGCGGCAGGCTTTCTCTAATTCAGGGTTCACTTCCATAGCTCCACCCGGAATGCGCACATCCTTCCAGAACTCCTCTCTCAGCTTCCTGATTTCGCTGATAGCCCATTTTAAGCCTTCAGCATTTCTGGCCATTCCACATTGATCCCACATAATTTTACCCAAAGCTTTGTGGAAGTAATCCACTGATTTGGTTCCTTTAATGGAAATCAATTTTTCAATCACTCCTTTTACTCTTTGCTCTGCTTCAACAAAAGCCGGATGATCAAGTGAAATAGGATTAGTGTGAATTTCTTTTGCCAGATATGCACCTATGGTGTAAGGAATAACGAAATAACCATCCGCCAATCCTTGCATCAAAGCAGAAGCCCCTAAACGGTTAGCGCCATGATCTGAGAAGTTAGCTTCTCCCAATGCATATAACCCTTCAACCGTAGTCATCAGGTTGTAGTCAACCCAAAGGCCTCCCATGGTGTAGTGAACGGCCGGGTAAATTCGCATCGGCACCTTGTATGGGTCGTCTGCCGTGATCTTGGCGTACATGTGGAACAGGTTGCCGTATTTTTTGCGGACCGCATCCTCGCCGTCGCGGACAATCGCGTCGCGAAAGTCGAGGTACACAGCCAGTCCGGATTCGCCGACACCGTAACCGGCATCCGTGCGTTCCTTGGCGGCGCGGGAGGCAATGTCGCGGGGCGCGAGATTGCCGAAGGACGGATAGCGACGTTCGAGATAGTAGTCGCGTTCGTCTTCAGGAATCTGCCCGACAGGGCGACTGTCACCCTTGTTCTTTGGTACCCAGACTCGCCCGTCGTTGCGGAGGCTTTCGCTCATCAAAGTGAGCTTGGACTGATAGTCCCCGCTGACGGGAATGCAGGTCGGATGAATCTGAGTGTAGCAGGGGTTGGCGAAATAGGCTCCACGGCGATGACATCGCCATGCCGCGGTCACGTTGCAACCTTTGGCATTGGTGGACAGGTAATACACGTTTCCGTACCCGCCTGTGCAGAGCACGACGGCGTCCGCGGTATGTGTCTCCAGCTGACCGTTTTCAATGTTGCGAACAACGATGCCGCGAGCGGCGCCGTCGACGACGATGAGGTCCAGCATTTCGCGGCGGGCGAACATCTTCACCTTGCCGCCGGCAACCTGCCGCATGAGTGCCTGATAGGCGCCCAGGAGCAGTTGCTGGCCGGTTTGGCCACGGCAGTAGAACGTGCGCGAGAGTTGTGCTCCGCCGAAGGAGCGATTGGCGAGCGTGCCACCGTATTCGCGGGCGAACGGGACACCCTGAGCGACGCACTGGTCAATGATGTTGTTGGCCACCTGAGCCAGGCGGTAGACGTTGGCTTCTCGAGCTCGGTAGTCGCCGCCTTTGATGGTGTCGTAGAACAGACGCCAAATGCTGTCGCCGTCGTTCGGGTAATTTTTGGCGGCGTTGATGCCACCCTGAGCCGCGATGCTGTGAGCGCGGCGGGGGCTGTCCTGGAAGCAGAACGCTTTCACGTTGTAGCCCAGTTCCCCCAGCGATGCGGCTGCTGAGCCACCCGCGAGACCTGTGCCCACCACGATGACGCTGTACTTCCGCTTGTTTGCCGGATTGACCAGCTTCAGGTTGAACCGATGCTTGTCCCACTTCTGTTCAAGAGGACCCTCGGGAACCCGCGAGTTCAGAGTGTCTTCTGCCACGCGAAACATCGCATTACCTCAGCTCTCACAAGGAATTCCAACTGCTTATCCCAACCACACTTTATGACTGAAATCCGAGTGCCCAGACGACAAGGCTGATGAAACCCCCGGCGATCAGCCAGGCAGTCGAGATGCCCACAACCTTGAAGATAAAGTTCCAGTTGCGGTGATTCAGCCCGAGGGTCTGGAAGGAACTGCGGACGCCGTGACTGAGATGGATCCCCAGAGCCACGAGGCAGACAATGTAGATCGCCGCGTGCACAGGATGAGACAGCACAGCTTTGACTGCCTGATAGGAGTTTGTCGGGACTCCGTCGACCATTGCCGCCGAGTAGTCGACGTCGAACCCCTTTTTCAGCTTCATGTCGATGATGTGCACGACAAGAAAAATACCGATCAGGATGCCGGTGAGCATCATCCAGGCTGAGGCACCGCCAGAGGGCAGTACGAACAGTCCCTGTTTGGTTTGCTTCATGGCGTAATCGGACTTGCGTGCCAGACGGTTCATGGACGATGTGGAAATCGCCAACCCGATGTGCAGGGCGAACGTCGCAAACAGCCCGATTTCGGCTGCTGCCAGCAGCGGCCCAAGACTGTGAAGCTTTTCCGCGTACGCGTTGAAAACTGCTTCGCCGGCGTAGAGCTGCAGGTTGCCCCCAAGATGCACCACAAGGAACGCAACAAGCGACAGCCCACTCACTGCCATCAGGAATTTTTGCCCGACGGACGAGGAAAGTGTTCTGACCACCGGCCTGAGCCCAGGGATGGAGGACAGGAGACAGGCGGGGAGACTAAGGATGTGCAGCAGAGCGTTCAAGAGGCACGCTCCTCCCGGGTAAAATCGCTAATTCTCTGGAGGAATCCGCAGACCACCGTCGGCCTGCAGAATCGTTTTCTGATTATACGTTCAGCGAAAGGAACTGCAATCAGCCGGATCGGGGCAGGTTTCGACACGATTCGCCCACAACTTCATCTGTTCCCTGTCGAAAGACTGCTGGATTCCGTCGCAACCCGGCCCTCGCGTAACCGCTTCCCGCCTTCCGCGGCAAACACATGCTGATTTGGCTTCCTGAAAGTGAGAACAAACGATCAGCGGTTCTTCAGAAATGCCAGAATATCGGCCATTTGTTCAACCGTGACGTCGCGTTCGATGCCCTCCGGCATGAGCGACTTGCTGGTGGCCCTCAGCTCGTCGATTTCGCTGCGTGCCACCGTGATTTCTCGGCCTTCCGGCTGCCTCAGCGTCACGGATTCAGTGTTTTCGGCAGCGAGGAGACCGTTGAGGATGCGGCCATCGGTTGTGACGACCACGTATTCTGAAAACTGAGGATCCACGCGGCGGTTGGGATCGAGGATATCGTAGAGCAGCGCGTCGCGGGCTCGGGCTCTGGTGTCGCTGATGTCCGGACCAACATTGGACCCAACGCCGCCGATGCGGTGGCACTTGCTGCAGGTTTTCTGAAATACCTGAGCACCTGTGGTGGTGTTGCCATCGACGGCAAGGGCTGCTGCGTACTGTTCCGCTACCGCCCGCCGGTCTGCCGAAACGGTGCCGCCGAAGAGCTGTTCTGCGAGGCTGCGGAGGGCTGGTTCGGGGTGTTTCAGCAGGTTCAGTCGCTGATCTATTGAAGCTGCGGATGCCGGAATTGCGCCGCTGCGCATCTGATTCAGCAGTTCCTGAGTGGATTCGCGGCGGGAGAGGAGCAGATCGAGGGCGGCGGAGCGTGCGGCCGGGGAAAGTCCGGGCCAGGCGGCGATCACGAGGCCGGTGGCTTCCGGCCGGCCACTTCTGCGCAACGCCTCCACTGCCGCGCGCTGGCAGGCAGCGGATTCCCCGCTGGCCAGCAGCGGGGTCATTGCGGCCAGCAGCTGTTCAACGGGGAGTTGTGGAAGGAGTTCCATGGCGGCGAGTCGGTCGGCGTCAGGAAGTGACCGGTCGGTGACTGTTGTGGCGGCATTTTCAAGGACGCGGGCTATGGACTGCAGGTCCTGAGTGGCGGGGGCCGGGGGGGCTGCGAGCAACGCCGGGAGCGATTTGGGTAACGCCGGGTCGACATTGCGCGGGAGTCCATCGGCGAGTCCGGCGACGATGGCGGTCTGCCACCACTGGCCTTTTGCCGGTGTGCCTGAGATCAGGCTGGCAAGCTGCAGAACGGACGGCAGACTTCCCCGAGCGGCGGCTGTGGCGGCGAGCTGTCGCAGGAAGGTCGTTGGTGGCGCGGTGCCGGCCATTGCGGGCTGCTTCACGATGGCTTCAGTGGCGGCGGCTGCGAGCTGGGGTGCACCCAGCAGGAGGGCACGCTGTCGCCACGGATCGCCGCTGACCGCTGCTGCCTGCACGGCATGGGCCGCATTTGGTGCGGTGTCGGGCAATCGCAGGAGAGCTGTGAAGGCCACTTCCGGAGCGGGATCGGCCGCGAGCGTTCGCAGGAGCTGGCTGATGGCTGCCGTGTCTGTTCCCGGTGGTGTGATGGTGAATTCGGCGAGCAGTTTTGCGGCGTCGCGGCGAACGGCCCAGAATTCATCGGTGGCGGCCGCGACGACATCAGCTTGTGAAAGCTTTTGCAGGCCGTGCAGGGACCAGAGGGCGTGCAGGCGACCGAGCGCGCTGCCGGGGGCATCGGCGATGGTGCGGTCGCCGCGGAGCAGATTTCTAAGGCGGGGTTCGAGGTCCGTGCGGGCACCGTCCACGATCAGCCGTTGCGCCAGCATACGGCGCCAGCCGTTGCTGTCAGTCAGCAGCTGCAGCAGATCGTCGTCCGTTTGCGGGGTGGTGAAGCGAGCGGGGATGTTGAAGTGCGAATCCGGAGTGATGCACCAGATGCGACCGCGATCTTCGCCGGCGCGCCAGTCCATCTTCTTCGCGACATCTTCGGGAACAAACTTGGGATGTTCGACCCACAGGCGGTACATGTCGGCAAGGTACAGCTCTCCATCGGGACCTGTAGCCAGGCTGGCGGGGCGGAACCAGGTGTCGGTGGACGTCAGAAAATCTGCCTGTTCGCGGCCGCGCACGGCTGTCAGGCCGGCACCGTCGGCTTGAATCACGGATCGCGTCACGAGGTGCCCAACAGGCTCGCACACGAACACCTGGGAATCTGAAGTCTCTCCGAAAAGACCGCCACGGTAGGCCGTTACGCCACAGGCGGATGTGTGCGTCCCTGCGTGGGAGAGCCAGTTGCTTTTCATGGTGACGGCGGGGTAAACCCGTGTCTTTTCGCCGGAGGGGCCCACGTCAACGTGCCCGGTGGGAACACCGGCAAAGGGATTCAGGCCGGTCTGGGCCAGGGTGAACATGTCGGTCATGATGGGGTTGCGGTTGGAACTGAAATAGCGACGTCCGAGGGCGTCAATTGTGTTGCCGAACTGACCGGCGCCTGAGACGGCTTCGAACTGCATCGTGCGCGGGTGAAAGCGGAAGTCCACACGCGGGATGTCCACCGCCTCCTGCGATTCGAAACCGGGACGGACACAACGAACCTTGCCATGGCCGTAGGTGAAATAAATCCAGTTGTCCAGACCTCGACGGGGGCAGCCGATCTGCATCTGCGGGTGTGCAGGGATAAAGCCGTCAAACCAGACTTCGACGCGGTCCGCAACGTTGTCGGCGTTGTCGTCCGGCAGGTAGACGATCTGAGTTTCCGTGCAGGCCAGAACACCAGTGCCAAAGGCCATCACACTGTGGCAGAACTTCAGGTGATCCGCGAACACGGTGCGACGATCAAAACCGTTCTGAGCATCAGTGTCTTCGAGCAGGGCGATGCGTGAGAGGGCAGGGGCGTCAGGTTGAGCAGGGCCGGAGGGGTAGTCTGAATATTCAGCGACAAACATGCGTCCCCGGTGATCGAAGTCGATGCCGACGGGATCGAAGACGAGCGGTTCTGAGGCGGCGAGTGTGATGCGGTAGCCGTCTTCCAGCACGAAGCAGGCGGCGGATTCGTCGGCGGACTTTGGCGGATCCGTTGGTTGGTCAATCCAGTGTCGGCCCCCGCGCTGCTGTTCGACGGAGCGAACCAGTTCGTCGGCCCCTGCAGCAACCGTTGTCGCCAGCACGCACACAAGCATCCACCGCATCGTCGGTCTCCCACGGGGCAAAGTCGCAGACTGGTTGTTGATGTCAGGAGTCAGCACTGTAGTCCTGACACCGGGCAATTCCAAGTGTGGGGCCAGAGTCTGCGAGCGTCCGGCACCCAGCGGATGGGCGGAAGCCCCCGGCTGTGTTTGGCACCGCAGGTGCGCGCGGTGTTGATGTCCGTTTTCGGTCTCGTTTTCATCGCCGTTCGCCCGCGGACTGCCGTCCTGCGGCT
>JBEIEK010000352.1:0-6119 GCA_040382995.1 Planctomycetaceae bacterium | reverse complement strand
CAACAGGGCGGCGGTCAGCAGGGCGGCGGCCAGCAAGGTGGTGGCCAGCAAGGTGGTGGCCAGCAAGGCGGTGGCCAGCAAGGCGGTGGTCAGCAAGGTGGTGGTCAGCAAGGTGGTGGTCAACAAGGCGGTGGCCAACAAGGCGGTGGTCAACAAGGTGGCGGTCAACAAGGTGGCGGTCAGCAGGGCGGAGGCCAACAAGGCGGCGGCCAGCAAGGTGGCGGCCAGCAAGGTGGCGGCCAACCTGGGAGTGGTGCTGGGGGTGGCCTTGGTGGCGGTTCATCATCCGGGGCAGGGCAGTCAGCACCCGCAGACGGCAACTCCGGTGGCAACATGGCTTCCGGCAACGCAGCAGGCCCTCGGCAGCGAAATCCGAACGCCAAAGGTGCGGGTGGAAATGGTCAGGCCGAAGGCGGCAATGGCCAGCCTGGCAACCAACCCGACGCCACAGACGGTCCACCTTCGGAAAACGCAGCAGCCGGCAACGAGTCGGCAGCCGATCCCAAACCCACCGAGTCGGAAGTCGACGAGGCGGCGCGGGCTGCGGGATTCGCCATCAAACGCATCCAGGACGACATCAAGGAACGCGGCGAGGTCGACCCCGAACTGCTGAAGGAACTCGGCTGGACCGAAGACGAACTCAAATCCTTCCTTCGCCGGATGCAGGACCAGCTGCAGGAACGCGAAGCCAACGCACAGCAGCAACAGGAAAAGAGCCTTTCACAGAAATCCTTCGAAGAAATGCTCCGCAGCCTTGGCATCAACCAATCCGGCACCTCCCGCGCCGGCTCCTCCAGCCGCGACCGCGACCGCCAGGACACCACCATCCGCCAAACCCCACCCCCACCTCGCTACCGCAGCCGATACGAAGCCTACCAACGCTCCCTCTCCAACAAAAAATAAATCCCCCCTCTCCCCTACCAGGGGAGAGGGGTCGGGGGTGAGGGGTCGGGGAAGAGTGGCCGGGGGTGGCGGGTCAAGGGGCAAAACCGCGTCCACAAACGCACAACTGATCGCCCGCTTCGTCGCATCCAGCTCTTACCTCACGCCAGGGCGACAAGGCGCAAAGCTGCAATGCTGGCCATGTGAACCATCACTCCTTTCTTTGCGTCTTTGCGCCTTTGCGTGAGACCAGCAGTCCTGGCCACGCCCATTGGCCGTGGCACGTCAGCGGCTGCCTGATCAATTCGCGTCAACAGCCCGCAAATCCCGCAGGACCGTTCAATTCGGGTGCGGCGAATTTTCGGAAATTCCTACGATCAAAAACGGCTTTTCCATTGTTCTGCGGTGATACCCCCGGAATACTGGGCGACATTTCCCGGTGTACAAGTCGCCTTGATAATCCTCCGGATCCCTGAACATGTCCAAGCGTCGCCAGCCAGATCGGGCCGCCGTAGATTCTTCCCGCCCACCTGCCAAACCAGCACCCATGTCTGCCAAAGGCACTCAGGACGCCGTGTGTCAGAAGGAATTGCAGCGCATTGCGAACCGTCGCCGGCACGCGACCTGCAGGGGCCTTGTTCAGACCGACGATCGCGATCTGCGCCCCACGGACGCGATCAGGAATGACCTGACGGGGTTATCGCTTTCCGGTGGCGGAATTCGATCGGCCTGTTTTGGGATGGGGGTTGTGTCGGCCCTGCAGCATACCGGGCTGTTTCGATCCATCGACTTTCTGTCCACGGTGTCTGGCGGTGGCTACCTGGGCGCGCACATTTCCAGCTGGTATGCGCGGCTGCACGAAGAAGCCCCGGGACAGATGTCGCAGAAACCAACAGAAGCCACCTTTCCCTTCCCGCCTCGCGAGGCCAGTGGCAAACAGGGACGATCGGTGCGCCAGTTGATCTACGGGGGGGACTACATTGTTGACGGCCTCACAGCGTTCAATAAGTACCTCATCGGACTGTTGCTCAATAACCTCGCCGTCATTTCACTCATGATCTCCATGGCAGCCCTCGTCGCCTGGCTGTGGAGATGTTTCGACCTTCCGGTCATTCGCGAACACCTGAAGCTGTTTGACCTCTCCACCGACTTTGTCGTGCCCTTCATTCCAGGTGCCATGCTTGGTTTTCTGTGGGTCATCGCCTGGCTGCTTTCGTACTACCGTCGCCAGGGTCAGGCCCCCGGCGCCTTCGCCCGACCGCTGCTCAGACTCGCTGTCGGCTCCGGACTCATCGCTCTCGCCATGCTGTTCGGCAACGGAGATCTGCTGTTGCCCTGGCACGGCGACTCCAGCAACGCGGACGTCATCCCCTCCACTGTCTGGCTGCCCTTTGTGCTGATGTCCGCCGTGGTACTGCTGTTGATCCCGGTCATTCGACCCGGACGACTGATTCAAAGCGCCATCGCTCCGAAAAGTTCCGCTGAACAGTGGGTCTTTCGCATCGTCACCTCCGTCCTGCTGGTCGGCATTCCTCTGATCCTGATCGGCTTTCTGGGTCGCGAAAACATTTCGCACTACTTCGATTTTCAGGAACGAGGCATGCATGAGGCGGATTTCAAGTTCCCTGAGTTTCTGCAGATTGCGGGACTCCCTGGCTTTGGCGTGGTTGCACAGCAGGCTGGCGAAGCGTCCCCGGCAGACGAGAAAGACAACACGAAACCGCCCCTGAAGTTCCTGTCGGACGACGCCAGACAGCAAATCAACGCCGCAGTGGACGAGCTCCGAGAGAACTGGCCGAGGGATTCCTCGTCGACCAATCCGCTGTTCGCCGACCATTTCCTCATGTCCTTTGAACTTTTCACGGACGGCCGTACCTCGAATGAGGGCGCAAAACAGGGGGCACCACCTTCGACGCCGGTGGAAGGCAATAAGTACGCCAACGCCGTCCGCAAACTGCAGGTGCTCAGTTGCATCCTGCAGCGCCTGCATGAACTCCAAAGCAAGGATTGGCTCAATCTGAAACGCACCTCATTTACAGCCCGGGCGGGTCAGAAACCGATTTTTTCTGAGCACTACTGGAATGGACTGACGGTCAGATTCGATGACGCCGCTGATCAGATCACATCCGCTCTCGCCTTCCTCATCTTTCAAAATGAAAACGATGCACAGCGTTTCTACCTGACGGACCAGCTTTATAAGGCAGCACGAATTGAGTTTGCGTCCTGCTTCACACAGCAGCTCCTTGCCGAAACGGCACTCACTGACTGGCTGGTCAGCCAGGCAGACGCGCAGCTGTTGGCCGAAAAAACGGAAGATCGTCAGAATGAAGCGTGGGCTGACGCGCTGGTGGCAGCCCGCAACGCGGCCCGACAAATCCGCCAGACCAACGCGTCCGAACTCAGCGTTGGTCTGGCCAACTGGCAACTGCTCCGCGCCCTCTTTCCTGATGCGGTCATTCCAGCCAACCGCGTGCAGCGACGAATCGTCATCGAGGCCGATCAGGCCACGCGACTGAAAATCTTTTTCGGATTCCTGATCATCAGCGTGGTCTCCGGCTGGGTTCTCAACATCAATCTGACTTCCATGCACCGCTACTACCGCGATCGACTCGGACAAACATTTGTCGTGCGTAAATCCTGCGGATCCTCACCACTCCTTTCGGAACTGAACACCACCGCCGCCGGTGCCCCCTACCACCTCATCAACGCCTGCGTCTCCCGATTCGGCCGGCAGGAAAACACACATGCAGAACCGCTGTCCTTCGGAGCACTTGGCGAGCGTGAGTCCGATGACCCGCGTCGACAGGATACGTTTGTTTTCTCACAGGACTTTGTCGGCTCGTCTGTGACCGGTTTCATGGAGACCAGCGATTACGTCAAGGCCGCAGCCGCAGCGGGTATCCAGCTGAATGTCGACGAAGTTGTGGCCATCTCCGGGGCCGCCGTCAGCCCCGCCCGCAATGAAAATCCGCTCGTTGCCTTCCTGATGTTCATTCTCAACCTCCGACTTGGACAATGGCTCCCCAACCCTGCACTGGGTACACCCCGCTTTCAACCACGCTTCCTCTACATGCTCTCCATGCTGCTCAAATCCCGAGAAAAACGGCCTTACGTTTTCCTCAGTGACGGCGGACACGCCGAAAACACCGGCATCGTTGAACTCCTTAAACGCCGCTGTCGCCTGATCATCGCCTGCGACGCCGGCCACGATCCCAGCCACAGCTTCGCCGATATTGCCAACGCCGTCCGACTGGCCCGCAACCTCCATGGAATCCGACTGGTTGAATTCACACCGGACGCCACATCCGTCACTCAGGCCGAAGAATCTGCTGAGTGGTCACTGGAAGACCTTGCCCTGACAACTCCGCCACGAACCGGCACCCCGCACACCCCGCTGCTCCGGACCAAACAGCACTTCAAGTTCGCCACGATTCTGTACCCCCCGACTGAAACCGGCGAGGAAACGCCCCCGGGGCTGCTCATTCTGGTTAAGCCATCCATCACCGGCGACGAACCCGTTGACGTGCTTGAATATCAGCGATCCTCTCCGGAATTCCCACAGGAACCCACAACCGATCTGGTCTTCAGCCCCGCTCAGGTCGAATCCTACCGCCAGCTGGGCTACCACATCGGCATCCAGCTCGCCGGACTCTTTCAGAGCGAAGGGAAACCTCGCTCTGAATCCAGCCTTGTGGACAGAGAAGCCAATAACAATCTTTGGGCCAACGATTTTCCGGTCGGCGGCGAGCGGTTGCTGGAACAATTTCGCGATGCCCGCCGGCATAAAACCAGGTCAGCAGCCCCCCAACATGTGCAGACCTCAAACCGCACGTTTAGCCCCGAACTCCACTCACCGTCAGAAAGGAATCCTCGGACCAAAACGTAGTGGTCCGAGGATCCTCGATGCTGACGATGCTCTTCCTTCATTCGCGAATCAGCAAACCGCGGGCTTCAAAAGCGTCGCGGGTTGCCGCGTCGTCAAACACGCCCGAACGTCCGAACAGGCTCAGTGTGGCCTGCAGTGGGCGTCGAGCAGCGGTGGCGGTTGTGGTGGCAGGCCACGCTTCCTCAAGCCAGTCCCCCGCTTCGGCCGGCAACAATCCGCAGCCTTCCAGAACCTGCTGGTGCAGATTCCGGTCCGGTTCCAGAAACGCCATGCAGAGTTCCGGCAGCAGTGGTCCCAGACCAGACCGCACATGACCGGGAAGTCGTGGCCACCATTCGGTAAAGAATTCGGCGAAATACGTCTGATGACGTCCTTCGTCCACCGCATGGGCGCCAGCGTAGTCCCGAACAAGCGGAAGTACTGTCGGGTCCTTCGGAATCAACGCCAGCGAACCACTGATCAGCGTCTCTGAGATTGTCGCAAACGCCGTTTCCAGGTGGCTCGCCACTTCGCTCCGCACCCGATCACGCAGAGCATGCAGTCGGCACAGAAACTGTGGCTCCCCAGAGGTTCCCGGAGAGACTCCGGTCAGGGCCTCAATCTGCACGGCAATCTGATCGCTCACCGCGGCATGATGAGCTTCGTCACGCACCAGCAGAAACGCGCGGCTGCGAAGATCCCGCGAAATCTGCACGGACGTTTGCCCGAGTGCGATCTGTTGCCCCACCAGATTGATACTCCGCAACTCCAGTTCTTCCGTAAAGCGGAGGTATCCATACAGGCACTGGGTCAGTGCTGCATGCAGGGCGTCCGGCCCAAACCTGGCCTCCAGCTTTGCTGCGTAAGGAACGAGCGACGGCGGAAAGGAGTGAAAGCCGGATGCGGCCAGACTCCCGGCTGAGACCCTGCGAGCGTCCAGGCCGCCACGCACCCAGCAACCCACATCCCAACGTTCGTATTTCTGCGACAACATCATCAAAACCTCCGCTCAGGCGGCAGGTCCAGCTCCTGCCAAAGCAGACGGTGTCGAATGCACCATCTGCTGGTCGCGGCAGTTTCCCCGGAAGCTTTTTCAGAAAATTTTTCGCGGCTCAAATGTCGCCCTCCGGCCGCCCCGCAGGCAGGGGCACTGAAGCTTTCCGGAATTCTGTGAACAGATGGGCGAATACATGGGAGCGCGCAAAACGCAGTCACCGGGCCGCGCCCGTGAGGAAGCGGGCTACCCATACGCTCCCCGTCACGTTCGCCGTGGGATGCGGGGAGGAGGCTGGGGCGTGGGAGTGCGAGAGTAGAAAGTGGAGAGGAGACCGCAGGAGCATGAAGAAAGTCGAGAGTCGACTCTCTCCTTTCT
>JBEIEK010000351.1:0-6128 GCA_040382995.1 Planctomycetaceae bacterium | reverse complement strand
GATAGCTGATGCCAGCTTCGTCGCAGGCCTTCGAGATCAGCGCCAGATGTGACGTGAACTGGCTGAATACCAGCGGCCTGCTGCCCCGTTCCTTCAATTGCTCCAAACGCTCCATCAGCAGCTGCAGCTTGGATGAAGAACCTTCCCATGTTTCATCCACAAGGCCCACGTGACATGACAGCTGACGCAGTCGGGTGAGCATCTGCAGGACGCGGAAACGCTGGTCCTGGTTCAGCTGATCACCCAGCGAATCCAGCTCTGTGACAGTTGCCAGCCGCATGCGGTCATAGCGCTGCCGCTCTTCCGGAGTCAAATCCACCAGCAGATTCGTTTCCGTACGCGGCGGCAGTTCCTTCAGCACCTCGGATTTGGAACGCCGCAGCACAAATGGCGCGATCACTTTTGCCAGACCCTCGCGCCGCTCCGGATTCCGCTCCTTCTCGATCGGAGTTGCAAAACGTCGGCGAAACTGTTCCCACGGTCCAAGAACGCCCGGAGAAATTGTGTTGAAGATGCTCCAGAGTTCGCCCAGATGGTTCTCCATCGGGGTCCCTGTCAGCGCCAGCTTCCACTGCGCCGGAATGCTTCGCACCGCTGCCGCCGTCTTGCTGGCACTGTTCTTGATATTCTGGGCCTCGTCCAGAACGAGCGTTCCCCATTCAATTTGTTTCAGCAGTTCCGCTTCACGCAGTGCAAGTCCGTAGCTGCAGATCACCAGATCCCCATCACCCACCTGATTCTTCAGGTCAGGCCGGTCGGAATCGCGAAAGAGCACTGGACGCATGGAAGGAGTGAATCTTTCGCATTCACGCTGCCAGTTGAACCCAAGAGATGTGGGGGCAATGACCAGCGTCGGGCCGCATTCAACTCGCGTCAGCAGCATGGCCAGCGTCTGTACGGTTTTGCCAAGTCCCATGTCGTCAGCAAGAATGCCTCCAATGCCCCAGTGCGACAGGCGACTCAGCCAGCGAAAGCCTTCCACCTGGTAGTCGCGCAGGGAGGCCGTGAGCCCGGCAGGAGGCTCCGGACAAATCTCCTTCGTCTGTTCCAGTCGCTCAAGGCACTTCTTCCAGTGCTTGTCCGACTCCGTGCGGATTTCGGCCCGCTCCAGCACGGACATGACGCGGGCTGCGCTGGTGTCCAGCTGCAGCTTCCCGCGCGACTCGTGGCTCACATCCGCCAGCCTCGTCAAAGCTGTTCGCAGCTCTTCAGCCATCAGGGCCCATTTGCCGGGAGAGACCTCCACAAGTCCACCGGATGATCGTGTCTGCAATCCGTTGAGCAGGTCCTTCAGCGGAATCTCTGAGTCACCGACGGTGCAGCTGCCCTGCAGGCCAAACCAGTCGCGCTGACGCGTAACAGATACCCGCACATTCGAAGCAGACACTCGACCAATCACATTGAATCGATTGGCGGAATTCGCGTGCCAAAGCACCTTCAACCGGCCCTCGGAAACCAGCTGTGATGCGTCCGCCAGAATCCGGTCGGCCTCCAGAGGATCGGCGGTGCGGAACACCCAGGGGTTCACCTGCGATAGTCCCATCAGATTCAGTCGTCGGCGCAGTTCGTCGGCCACGCGCAGCTCCGTCACAGCGTCCCGCACCAGCTGGCTCCGCTGACCGTCGACTTCCACAAACCGCCGCAACTCTCCGTCACCCGGGAAATGCAGACGATTCTGCGAGTCTTCCATCACGAGCGACAGGTCAAGTCCGGCGTTTCTTCGCAGGCACATGAGCACTGCAGGGGTGGTGGGATCTTCAACCTCGGGGCCCGCCATACCGGCTGGCAGATGCACGGGGATTCGTGAACCGAGCTGCTGCAGCATCGGCAGCAATTCACCAAACATGGCAGGAGGAAAGACAGGTGGTGGATTCAATTCGTTCAGCAGCGAAATGGTCTCGTCGGCAGTCCGAAAGATGATCACTTTCCGCGCAGGTCGCAGGTCCAGCAGGAGTACTGCGCGGGAGACAGAGACCAGTTGCGCAGTTCCTGCACCGCCCGCTTCCTGCAGGGATCGAACGGCAGAGCTTGTGATCCGCAAACCCTGTTCGACTTCCTCGACAAACAATTCCAGCGGCAACTCCTCAATCACTGCCGGTTCCCGATCCAGCAGAAAGCAGTCCGTTCCCCGCAGCAGCTGCAGTGCTTCAATGTAGTCCAGTGGGGCGCGAAACAGGTCTCCAATGGACCGATCCAGCTCAGACCACCCGTCGCGGGGAGCTGAGAAGAAGTTTTCCAGAGACAGTTCGCGGCCCTTCGACCAGCCACCATTTTTCTTTTCGGTCAGGATGACTGGACGCAGCTGCAGGCGTCGCGCACCGGTATCCCAGCTGAGATTCCACAGGTATTTTGTGCGGGGCGTCTCTTCGGCCAGAAATGATTCCGGTGAGACGCCTCTCGGTGGCAGCTGAGCGATTCGTCGGAACTGACGCTGCAGGCTTTCCACCTGCTGCCGCAGCTTGCGATCCTGCAGCGAGGATCCCATGAGCTTTTCTTCGAGAAAGCTGCCGGGGTTTTTGGCCTGCAACAGCAGCTCACGGATCGCCGCCCGGTTGTGTTCGCACTGCGCACGTGTCCCGCAGGAGCAATGCATGCCGAACTGCAGCTTTCTGCCGTCGAAGTGGAACACGCCCCTGTGCGTCGTTTTCCCGTCTGTTACCTCGTAAGTGCAGGCTCCCCCCAGATCAAGCTCCTGAATTGAAACACGATGGGGTTTTTCGGTTCTGATGGGATCGAAGACTCGTGTGGCGGACTCAAGCGCTGCCACCCAGCTGCGCAAGGTATCTGTGCCGGGATCACGCTCCACACCGATCAGGGAACCCGCTAACTGCAGCCTTTGCCGAAGTGTTTTTTCAAGACTGCCGCTGATCAACCCGGATTCGGGGGATGCCTGCGGCGAATCCTTCATTCGAGGCCACCCTCCCGCAGAAGTCGTCCGCCCTGATGGTTTGCCATCAGACTTTGAAGAAGCCTGACGGCCTGCCATGAGCTCTTCAAGCATCTTTTCCACGATGTTCTTCATCGACATTTCAATCAACCTCCTGTTGGCTATACACGCCTCCCTGATGGCTGCGGTACCAACGTCACTATTCCGGATTCAGTTTTTGCGAAGCATCCGTCACGGCCGGGGAGATTTCAAGGAACGTCGATGAGAATTCCCTGGGGGGCAGGTTGTTCTCACAGCCGCCGCTGCAGACTCGCCTCCATCCCTGCCAATGCCTGCAAAAGATTTCCCTGGGTCCAAAGCAGTGGAGTGATGTCGTTGGGAACCCATGCGCCACTTTCGTAAAACCACGACTCCGGACACCGCCATGCTGGAAATCGGCCGCCGGGGCGCGTGAGCTGTGCAAGGGACCGTTGAAGAGCGGTCTGCTGAGCAGTGAAGTCCGCTTCCTCACCACTCTTCAAATATCTCTGACCGCGGATGCAGGACACAATCGGATCGAAAATACACCATTGAGCTTCGTAACCGGGTTTCAGCAGCTGGTCGCGCTGGCCCAGACTGTCGCTGAAATCCGCCGTTCGCTGATCCGCCGACAACAACTCGCGGTAGTCCGCGCACCAGTAAGAATCTCCCGGGTAACGGCGAATCCCATGCGCACCCCGCAACTGCTGATCCACGTCTGCCAGAATCTGCTCCTCAACATTCCGCTCACCCACCACATTCAGCGGATAAATCAGAAACAGCAGGGCCGCGTCGTATCGCCGGGCCTTGCCGGCGTCCGTTTGAATGCACTCCGCCGGGAGTATCTCGCGGAGCGCGGCGTCGCACCGCTGCATCAAGGCCTCGACGTAACCAGTGTCCACGCCATATTCCACGCGAGACAGCGCGGCCGCAATCGCCCGCTGCTCCATCAGACTCCGCAACTCCACAAGCCCAGCCAACACACAACCCAGACTGGAGGCGGAAACCTTCCGGACCTCCTCCCAGTGACCACTGTCCTCGTCCTGCCAGACCTCAATCTTTTCCCAGTACCTCAGGAGCAGACTCAGCACGTCCCAGTCGGCCTGCTCGGCCGGCAAAGCACCAACCGCGACCAGTCGACAGGTGAGCCAGAGGAAATAGCCGAGTGCGTCGTTCTGAGCATGCGCCCACTTCTCGGGTAACTCAGTCAGATCCGCACCGTTGAAGCGAATGTGCGGTCGATTCATCGGCTCCCGAAAATCAGCTCGACCTTCAATAATCTCCACAAATCGACACCGGTATCGCTGGTAGAATGCCGCGATCGCCCGCATGCACCGCACCGGGATCGCAGACCCCAGACCCGCGGCCAGGTGAGCCCAGGCAATCTGTACATTGTCGCGCACCCACACACTGCGGTAACCGGAGATCTCAAAATCCTGCCCTTCACCTGCCGCTGCGGAAAACAGGCCCGTCGACAAACACGGAAACTCAAAGGTGCCCTGTGAAGTCAGGAATTGACGAATCCCCCTGATCAACTCCACTGTCACCGTTCCACTCAACCACTCCGCGGATGGTCCCGCCGGAAAACTCGCGTCCATTTCCATCGCCTCCTTACATTCAGGGGAATTCAATGCACTCGGTAAATCTTCCAGTATTCGCCGGACCACGCTGGAACGGATTCAAAAGGCTCCTGGCCACGAATCAGGATGTAGTCACATCCAGTCTGCAACCGCAGACGCTCAAGGTCACCCGCATCATACCGGCCGTCCTGCAGACTTTCTGCTGACCACGCATGCACCTTCCACAGTCGCGAATCCCATTTCACAATCCCCGCCGGATCCTGTGGACAGTCCTTGTAACACACGTACTCCGCTCGTTCCGACAGCCACTTAAACGCAAAGGATTCCCGTGGAGTGAGCACCAGTGAGGCTTTCTCGGTGTGTGTCTGCAGCCAGACGCAGGCTGCCTGCCAGTCTCGCCAGCCAGCCCTCGTGTAGCCCGCCGGTGCCGCGGGACGCTTCCACATCGCAAGCCCCCACGCACCCGCAAACAACACCAGCAAACACATGGCCCACTTTGGCCACAAGGCTCTCAAGCCAACAGCCTGCAGCGATTCACTCAACCTCGCTCCACAGAGCACCACCATGATCGCAGTCACTGTCGGCAACATCCCATCGAAAAAACGAAAGGGATAGAAACGCAGCAGATTTCCACGCCACTGCCAGCCCCGCATCTGCTCCACAGGATCCGCGTGCCAGCCCACCAGAATGCCAGCGCTTGCCAACGCTAACGCCACCATCAGCACCCGCTGCAGATTCGCGAGAGACTTATTACGATCTCCGCAGCCGAACAGCAGGTCCAGCCTCCGACCACCCTGCAGCCAAAGGCCCGACAACAAAACGAGCGACAGCAGCAAGCCTGCGAACCACCACTGCTCAGCCGTGATCGCTGTGGGATCCAGATGGTGCCGCAAACGCCAGTACACCTGGACGAAAATTGCTCGGTCCCGCACCGCTGTGGACTCCTGGCCCGACAGCAAAAATCGCAGCGCCGGGAGCAGTCCGGGGAGCGCCGCGAAGATGGACGCCGCACCAAAGACTCCCAAAGAAATCACCTCGGACCGGATCCCACCGCCACAGAACACGCGCAGGACGGATGCTCCGGCCACGCCAACACCAAACCAGCCACCGACCACCGGATGCAGCGTCACACTCAATCCACAACACAGCCCCGCCAGCATCACACGCCGCAATTGCCCGGTTGTACTTCCGCCGATCCAATACCCCAGCGCCGCCCAGCCCAGCCCCCAGGCCGGTACCTTCGATTCATATCCCCCCAGAATCCACTCGCCGGAAAAACTGCCCAACTGAGTCACCACGGCGAAGATACTCGCCGCCAGCAGACTGCGCCAGCCGTTCAGACCCACAGCACCGCATAAGGAACGCCAGCCCAGCGCCAGCACCAGAGCAGACAGCAATCGCCCCGAAATCACCGTCCCTGAAAATGAACTCCACTGGCTCCACCAGCCGGTCAGGTACAGAAAGCACCAGTGCACATTTGCCGAACGC
The DNA here is from genome assembly GCA_040382995.1 of Planctomycetaceae bacterium. Taxonomy (GTDB): domain Bacteria; phylum Planctomycetota; class Planctomycetia; order Planctomycetales; family Planctomycetaceae; genus SXXK01. The sequence goes on along the minus strand of JBEIEK010000351.1, from coordinate 155 downwards.
AGAAAAAAATCCCTCTCACACCATTCCGGATCAATCAGCGATCGCGCCTTGCAGACATAGTGTGGCTCATTGACGCCCGGAACCGGTGTTCCCAGCAGCGAAACTCCCGAAAACAAGAGCCAGACCAACAAAATCGGCCACAGCATCGCAGCGCG
>JBEIEK010000350.1:0-6141 GCA_040382995.1 Planctomycetaceae bacterium | reverse complement strand
GGGATTCAGCGCGACCTGGCATTTCATGCCCGACTGACGGAGCTGGCCTTACAGGCCGGAAACGCAGGAGTCATGATCAGAATCGAAGACAGCCTGCCTGCCCACGATGACTCTTCATTTCACACCTCCCTCTTCCAGCTGCAGCATCAGCAGGGCCTGTTCCATTTCTTCCGGCTTGAACCCGAAAGGTCCGCGGCCGCTTTTGTAAGCCACTCTGCCACCTGAATCGATGACATACAGTCGAGCCGGCATGGCACTCCATGCGTTTCCGGCAGCATCCGTCACATCATCCACGTACAGAGGAATGTTGGGTTTCAGCAGCGCTGCGCACTGGCCAGCGACCTGCTGGCGTTCGGCATAGGTCTGTGGCTGAGCAACTGCAACGCCCGCTTTTTCGTTGGATTTCATCGCCCAGCCATCGGTGGGATGTGCTTCACGAACGTAGATGAACAGAAAGTCGGCGTGGTCCTTCTGGCGATTCCAGACGGATTCCACGGTGGGATACAGGGAACGGAATGGTCCACAGGTGAAGTTTCCAAAGACCAGCACCAGCGGGCGTCGGCCAATTCGATCTGCCAGCCGGATTGTTTCATCCCCGCTGATGGATCGAACCGTGAAATCCGGCGCCGGATCATCAACTGCCGGGCCTTCCTGCAGCGATCCGATTTCGCCGCCCAAAAAACCCTTGATCAGGACGTCCTTCGAGGGCATGTCGCCGGGAGAAAAGCCGCTGGAGGGCGGAATCAGGGCGTTTCGCATCTGCTCAAACCGCAGCGGCTGACCGTCAGCACTCGCCCGTGCAAACCAGGCCTGCCATTCGTCGGTTGTGAGCAGTCCGTCGCCATCGGCGTCGAATCGGCGAAACATCCGGTTCACCATCCAGGACTGACGAACCCACGAATTGGTATCGGACCAGTCGAGGTCGAATGCGGAAAGGTTGCCGTCATGATCGCGGTCGAGCTGATCAAAGATGCGTTCACTGCCTTTGAAGGCGTCCCGCTGCAGGGGCTTTTGGGGATCCGCCTGCAGCCGCTGAGCCAGCCAGTCCCACGAATAACGACTGGTCGCCGGATGGAACCAGCCATTGGTGCCGTCAAGTTGTCCGCCGCGAGCGATGACCAGATACATTTCCACAGCTTCCGGCAACTTCCGGCCAACGTAGGCCTGTTCAATCTGCTCAGGTGTGAAATTCAGCAGTTCCGGGCCGGGCTGCGGTGGTTCCACCGCCGGTGTTGAGGTTCTGGCTGGTGGCACTGCAGCCGGGGACACCGGTTCGTCAGCTGTCTGTGCCAGCAGAGACAGCAGGAGGATGGAAACTGAAATTGCGGCCATGAAGAAATCTCCGAGACAGGTCGCTGCGTGGAGGTGTGGAACAGGGGAAAGGAAGGTGTGGATCTGGGATGCAAGGCCTGCAGAATCAACCAGTCTCTGCTGACACACTGGCTGTTGAATGTACTTGAAAGCGATGCAACCTGCGAGATAAATACGGCCGCCGCGGGGCGAAGTCCGCACCGGCCGATTGACATCGGCCGCAATCGCAAAAACGGAAATGCGATCGCATCCGCCGTCATCAGCCCTGCGTCTGTCCCCTCGAATCCCTCTGTACGTCGCTTGCACAAGCCCCCGCGGCCCGTCATGCTGATCGACTGTTCAGATTCAGTCAGTCTCTGTCCCGAACCCGTGTCGGAAAAGGGTGACCATGAGGGGCGTGTGGATTCCGCGGGCGGTGTCGGCGGCATTTCTGGGGTTAATCATATCGTGGTGTGCCGGCTGTGGCCCGGCTGCGCCGTCGCAGGCGACTGTGCTGGTCCCCGAAGTAACAGTGGCCACCCCCGAGACGGCCCAGCTGCGAGAGTACCTGTTTTTCACAGGTCGAGCAGTGCCGGCGGAACGTGTCGAGATTCGCGCACGGGTCTCCGGGCACCTGACGAAGGTGCATTTCGAGCCGGGCCGTGAAGTCGCCGCCGGAGATTTACTTGCGGAAATTGACCCGCGTCCCTTTCAGGCCGATCTGGACCGTGCCAAAGCCCAGCTGGCAGAAGCTCAGGCCAGAGCAACGCGCACCGAAGGCACGCTCCAGCGCCTAACCGCCGGTCGCGAAAAGGGCGCGGTGTCCGAAGAAGAATTTCAGCGGGCGCTGGGGGAGCGCAACGAAGCCGCCGCCTCCGTCGAACTCGCCCGCGCCGCAGAATCACTCGCCACACTCAACCTGGAATACAGCACCATCAAAAGTCCGCTGTCCGGAGTCGCTGGTGATCGGCAGGTGGATGCCGGCAATCTGATCTCCGGCGGTGTTCAGGGGGCTTCGCTGCTGACGACCGTGGTCGCCGTCGATCCCATCATGGTGGCTTTTGAAATGGACGAGATCACTCTGCAGAAGCTGCAGGAAGCAATCCGCACCGGGCGACTCAAACTGCAGCCGGGCGGACTGGCAGTCCCCCTGCACATCGGGCTTCCCATTCACAACGGCGACTATCCCCTCGAAGGGCTTCTGAAATTTGTCAACAACACCATCGATCCGAAGACCGGCACCGTGCTGATGAAAGCGGAATGTCGCAACCCCAAACCCGAAGGCGGCGCCCGACTGCTCACACCTGGCATGTTCACACGCGTGCGGATACCTGTGGGTGAAGCGTACGAAGCCATGCTGGTTCCCGAGTCTGCGCTGGGTTCTGACCAGGGAACGCGGTATCTGTTTGTGGTGGGCGCAGACGGCAGGGCACAGCGGCTGAATGTCGAACCCGGCCTGCAGCGCGACAGCATGCGTGAAGTCAGGGCCGTCTGGCAGCCCGGAAAGTCAGAACGTCGGACCTTGACATCTGCAGACCGCGTGATCGTGCGGGGGCTGCAGCGAGTGCGTTCCGGGGTTGAAGTCACAGTTTCCGAATGATTCAGGAAAGCCAGCCTTGTCCAGTATTTCCAGGTTCTTTATCGACCGGCCGATTTTCGCCGCGGTGATCTCGCTGGTGATCGTGCTGGCCGGCGCCATCGCTGTCACCAGCCTGCCCGTCGCCCAGTACCCCGAAATCGCTCCGCCCACCATTTCCGTGTCCTGCATCTATCCCGGAGCCAGCTCTGCGGTGGTGGCCGAGACTGTGGCGTCTGCCATTGAACAGCAGATCACGGGTGTGGAAGGCATGCTGTATATGTCGTCGCAGTCCACCAACGACGGCCAGTACAGTCTGACGGTGACGTTCGACGTTGGCGTTGATCTCGATATGGCTCAGGTGCTCGTGCAGAACCGCGTCAACCTCGCCCTCCCGGCGCTCCCCGATGTCGTGCGTCAGACAGGAGTCGTGGTGCGAAAAAAATCGCCCGGAATCCTGCTCGTGATCAATCTCTTCTCGCCCGATGGATCCCTCGATCAGCTGCAGCTGAGCAACTATGCGACGATTCGTCTGCGCGATGAAATGGCGCGGATTCCGGGTGTCGGCGATATTTCCATGTTTGGCCAGCAGGACTATGCCATGCGTGTCTGGCTCGACCCGGAAAAAGTGGCCGCACGCAAGCTCACAGCCGGTGACGTCGTCGCCGCCCTGCGTGAACAGAATGTCCAGGTGGCCGCCGGATCCCTGGCACGACCACCCGTGCCCGCAGGACAGGCTTTTCAATACTCCCTGAGCACTCAGGGGAGGCTTCGGGACGCTGCCGAGTTTGCTGCGATCATTGTCAGCACCGGTGAAAATGGTGAAACCGTGCGGCTGAAGGACATCGTCTCTGAACAGCGGACGGATCCGGCCACAGGACAGCTGCTCGGTGGCATTCAGCGCGGAGCACGGTCGCTTGACGCCTACTGCTATCTCGACGGCAAACCTTCGGTGGGTCTGTGCATTTTTCAGTCGCCAGGGTCCAATGCACTGCAGACAGCCGACCTGATTGCGGCGCGGATGCAGGAACTGAAACAGCGGTTCCCGGAAGGGCTCGATTATGGCATTGTCTACGAAACGACGTCGTTCATCTCGGAATCGATTCACGAGGTGTTCAACGCGCTGAGAGATGCTGTGATTCTGGTGGGACTGGTGGTGCTGCTGTTTCTGCAGTCATGGCGTGCGACGCTCATTCCGCTTTCCGCTGTGCCGGTGGCCATCGTCGGCACGTTTGCCGTGATGGCAGGTCTGGGTTTCAGTCTCAACAACCTGTCCCTGCTGGGGCTGGTGCTGGCGATTGGAATTGTCGTGGATGATGCGATTGTGGTGGTGGAGGCGGTCGAGCATCATCTGGAGCATGGTCTGACGCCGCGGGACGCTGCTCGCAAAGCCATGGATGAAGTGGCTGGTCCGGTTGTTGCAATCTCGCTGGTGCTGATGGCGGTCTTTATTCCGTGTGCGTTTATCACAGGAATTTCCGGCCAGTTTTTCCGGCAGTTTGCAGTGACGATCGCGGTCGCCACCTTTTTCTCCGCAGTGAACTCGCTCACGCTCAGTCCGGCACTGGCAGCGCTGCTGCTGCGTTCCAAAACGGAAACCACAGACCCGCTCACACGCCTCGTCAATCTGGCCCTCGGCTGGTTCTTTCGGATCTTTAACCGCACGTTTGATGCTGCGGCGACAGGTTACGCGGCCCTTGTTCGCCGGTCCCTGCGGCTGGCGGCAGTCGTGCTGCTGGTCTACTGCGGTCTGCTCTGGGCCACATGGTACGGCTTTATGCATGTGCCGTCGGGCTTCGTGCCTGCACAGGACAAAGGCTATCTGCTCGTCAACGTCCAGCTCCCCGACGCTGCTTCGCTGGAACGCACTGACGCCGTGCTGAAGCAGCTGGAACGGCTGGCGCTGGGGAACGCCGCTTCGGCGGAAGAGGGACTGCCGGGTATCGCGCACGTGATTTCCATCGCCGGACAATCTGTGGTGCAGAACGCCAATGGATCCAATTTCGGTTCGATGTTTGTGATTCTGGACGAATTCGATTTGCGGCAGACTCCGGAACTCTCGTCAGCCACCATCGCCGCGCAGCTGCAGCAGGCCGCTTTTCGCAAAGTGCAGGACGCCGCTGTGGCCGTGCTGGGACCACCGGCCGTGGATGGCCTTGGAAGTGCCGGCGGTTTCAGGGTCATGATCCAGGACAGCGACGCCACCGGCTACGCGGCCCTCCAGGATGCAGCGGATCAGTTTGCTGTGCTGGGGAACCGGCAGCCGCAGCTGGCAGGCATGTTCAGCGGCTTCCGGGCGAACACGCCGCAGATGTACGTGGATGTGGACCGCGAAAAATGCAAATCGCTGGGTGTTGCTCTGAACGATGTGTTCCTCACACTGCAGGTCTTTCTGGGCGGCTATTACACCAACGACTTCAACGAATTTGGCCGCACGTGGCAGGTGAATCTGCAGGCAGACCCCATGTTTCGCCTGACGCCTGATGACGTTCGCAGACTGCAGGTGCGGAATCGTACCGGTGAGATGCTGCCGCTGGCGACGATCACGGAAATTCGCGAATCCGGTGGCCCGGCCCTGATTACTCGCTACAACGGCGTCCCGGCCGCTTCGATCAATGGCAGCAGCAGCCCCGGAGTCAGTTCCGGGGAGATGATTCGAGCGGTGGAACAGCTGGGCCGGGACGGTTTGCCGCCGGGAATGGAGACCGCATGGACAGAACTGACCCTGCTGCAGATTCGTGCGGGCAATACTGCAATCGTCGTGTTTGTTCTGGCTGTGGTGCTGGTGTTTCTGCTGCTGGCGGCACAGTATGAAAGTCTGCGGCTGCCGTTTGCGGTGATTCTGGTGGTGCCGATGTGCCTGCTGTCCTCCATCATCGGTGTCGGCCTTGCCGGTATGGACTTGAATGTGTTTGTGCAGATTGGACTGGTGGTGCTGGTGGGCCTTGCCAGCAAGAACGCCATTCTGATCGTGGAATTTGCTCGCGAAAAACGCCAGGCGGGATCCAGCGTTGCCGATGCCGTCACCGAAGCGTCCCGACTGCGACTGCGCCCGATCCTGATGACCTCCTTCGCATTTATTCTCGGCGTCGTTCCGCTGGTGTTTGCGAAAGGCGCCGGAGCGGAAATGCGGAGCACGCTTGGTATTGCCGTTTTCGCAGGCATGCTTGGAGTGACCCTGTTTGGGATCCTGCTGACCCCGGTGTTCTTCAGCGTGCTGGAAAAACGACGTCCCGGGCAGGAGTGACGTGCGGGACGGAAACCCAAATCAATCC
>JBEIEK010000349.1:0-6142 GCA_040382995.1 Planctomycetaceae bacterium | reverse complement strand
GATCGTGATGCCTTACTCACCTTCTACGACTTCCCAGCGGAGCACTGGAGACACCTGCGGACAACCAACCCCATTGAAAGTACCTTCGCGACCATTCGCCTGCGTCACCGACGCACCAAGGGGAATGGAACCAGGCAGGCCAGCCTGGTCATGATGTTCAAGCTCGCCCAGTCAGCGTCCAAGCACTGGCGCAAACTCAATGCCCCCACCCTGATCCTCTCCCTCCTCGAAGGGAAGGTCTTCACCGACGGAGTTCTCCAGCTCACTCACGCCGCCTGATCCACATTCCTCAGAACACAACTCTTGACAATACCCCGAGTGGGGCTGGCGTACGTTTACGATCAAGAAACAAATTGAGACAGCAGGGGCGGATGTCCGACGTCTGTAACGCCGGCAAGACGTACGGCCTGAAGTGCAACGACGTCTCGGGGCGACCGACGATCTGTGAAGCGCCCGCATCCCGAACACTCATCGGTACCGATCACACCATGTGGCTTGTGAACGCTGGGCTCGACTGCACCTGAGATCGGTTCGGCCAAACAGACAAGCAGTGCTCGATCGCGCGTGGACGCTTGGACGCCGCCGCTAGGATCCAGCCCGTAATCATGTGCCTACCGAGCGCACCGCGTCAACACGCCAGCTCGAATCCGAGCCAGTGTTCGCTCGTGGATTCGTGAATCTCGCAGGTATCGCAGCCATCCGGAAGGTCCGAGCGCCAGATACTGGGCCATCAATTTCCCAAAAAGCACAGGATGTCCACTCGCCCAGCGGGCGAGTGCGATATTCAAGTCCGCAGAGAAGCGAGCCACTTGGGCGACCGCATTGTAATCTCGCAACACGCCGTCCCAGAGCGGCAAGTGACGATCGAGCACCTCATGATATTGTCGGCCAAATTCATCGATTCGTGTCATGGTCTGCGATTCTCGATGCACACGCATTGAAGAAAGTGGTGCCGCGTGGTACGCCGTTTCACCCGACCCAGCCAGTTTCAGCCAGAAGTCCCAGTCAGCGTTCAGCCACAACGACTCGTCGAGCGGCCCGGCAGAGAGCGCAGCACGCTGTGTGAAAACCGGCGCCGTGCTCGCCAGAAAATCCTGCACAAGCAAGCGGCTGACAATTTGTGTGGGTTGCAACAGCCCGCCTTCAGAAGACAAAGGGCAGTGAAGTCTTCCCACTTTTCGGCCATTGCCGTCAATGAACCAAACCGGATGAATGACCAGATCCGCCCGAGGATTTTGCCGAACGGTTTTTCGCACGATGTGCAAACGGCCAGGATGCCACACGTCGTCCTGGTGCAGCCAGCAAACGTATTCTCCGCGCGCCATCGCCATGCCCTGATTGGTTCCAGCGACCCAGTCACCGCGATGTGCACACGAGACGATCGTGAGCCTTAGTCGTTTGGCAAATGATTTGGCGATTGACAGCGTCGCATCGGTTGAGCCATCGTCTACCAAGATCACCTCTACGTCCGGGTCACTTTGTGCGACAACACTTTCGAGCGCCGTGGCTAGATAGGCGCTACCGTTGTACGTTGGCATGATCACAGAGAGCCAGGCCATGGAACGTGTCTCGATCGACGTTGAAAGCACAACCTCAACCACGCAGTGATCAGGTGTCAGTAATCATTCGTAGGATCTTGTTGCGCGAGGGGCCCCCGAATTCTCGTTCCCTGTGGACTGAGTAACGCCGCATAGACATGTCCTTCGATCTGTTCCGAGAGAAAATGCACTCTTCCGTCAACAAACACGACATGAACACCCCCTGCGTGATACGCCGACGGCCAGGGCAGTTTACCCTCTGTTGGCGCATTGGTGTGCGGAAGAAAATTGATTGCTGCGATACGAAATTGATCGTCGCTCCGGTTATTGCCTTGCGAATAGTTCACGGCGCCGGGGCCACACACGAGCTTGTCACAAACCAGCGGGCTCAGGAAGAACATCGACCGCCACGGCTCGGGGGACGCCCAATTGGCGAACCCAGATCCGTTTATCGGATCTGCACCCGCATGCACGTTCTCAGTTATCATGATCGTATGCGTCACGCCGTCGACAACTGAACCCAAATTGTGATGCCGGATAGGGCTGTTCTTTTTCAGCGGCCAGTTATCGACAAAAAACAAACCCATCTGGTGCATGTATTCGCGGTCGGTGGGAGCCGCACCGTCCTCCTGCACCAGTGTGTTCATGCCGCACGAGCGCCCGTTGGCATTCAGATCGATTCCTCCGAATCGAGTCTCTACAAAACACGACAAGTCCGTCCACCCAATTCCTCCATTGACAACGTAACTGAGGTCGCCCTGTCCGGTTCTCGTGATGTCGTCTGGGCACACAAGCACGGAAAGATGGAGATTGGCAATCCTCTGATTCGCGGGGTCCATCAGAGATACTCCAGAATTCCAACTGTCTTGAGATGTCTTTTGATCCAGAGACCAGAGGATCTGGACCACCCAATTATGGTAGGGTCCGTCTTGGCCAGGCGGACCCCAGTAACCAGCAACGGGGAACCGCCCTTGAATTTCAGCAGTTTGTATCACTGCCAAACCGAGATTGCGCAGATTGTTAGTGCATTGCATCCTCCGCGACGCCGACCGGGCCGACAGCACCGCGGGGAGCAGCAACGCCATTAAGATCCCGGCGATGACCATCAAGACCAACAAATCGATTACCGTAATTCCGTGTCGCCTCGCAGATCGAGTCATGAATCACTTCTTCATCTGGGTGATTTGTCGAACAAACATCAGCGAGGATTCTCGCCAATGGACGGGATCAACGGCAATCGACGCTTCTCGCGGATGCGGTTCGCGTCATGCGGCGTCACATGGTAAATGTAAATGGAATACCCGCACCGTGCGACAGGTTTCAAGTCATCCAGGAAATAGTCGAAAGAACCGGAACGCTCGTGCAGCCAATCGACACTGATTGCAAACCAGCCCGGGAGTGGTGCGCCTGTCGACCAACGGTCCGGGCCGTTCTCACTTGCCGCGACATCAATTCCGAGTAGCCTCGGATCGACTCGAGAAGAAAGCGCAACGCGCAACGGACCGACGTCTGGGTGCTGCGACTGCCATTTTCGTAGAAAAAGCACATCTTGGCCAGAGTCAATACTGCTACCCAGCAAACGATCGTGTCCGTGCGCCGGTCCGCCAGCCAGCTCATTGAAGTACGATAGGCAATGCGGATACGTCCACAGGGTCGACAACACGGTCCATCCGACACAGACGGCGGCGATCAGCTTTAAGGGCAGGACTGGCCGCAGCGTGTCGCCAGCGCAGCGGCTAGCCCAAATCACGGCAAAAGGGAGCGCCGGCAAGAGATACCGGAACGAAAGATGCTCTGTCGTGGCCCACGATACGAAGAAGAAAACGACAAGAATCGGGGCAGCAAAATGCGAGAAGTCGTGAAGACACAGCCTGCCGCCACGCGTGAAAGACGTTGCGGTCGATACGCCCAACAACAGCAATGTGCCAAGTGGCACCTTCATCATCAAGGCATAAAGGTAGAACTGCCAGCTTGCCAGCTCACGCCACTGACCGTGCAGAAACGTGAATCTGTGCGGTTGGTCGGCCGTCTCCGACACGGCATCGATCCCGCGAACGTACGCGGCCGGAAACGGTACTGGGATCGAATCCGCGAGGCTCATTTTGCCCAGAAGGTCACTCAACTTGCTCAATCGCGAGCCGGAGAATTGGTATGTGGCGACCGGCCGAAATGACCCTTCGAAGCCATAGCCAAGATTTGTGACATAGATCGATAGAAAGATAATCAGCAGCAATTGTCCAACACTTGCAGGATTTCGGCAGCCAGAACCGAGGGCCAGCGATGGGTCCTTGTGGCCTCTGATTGCGAAGACGCGAAATGCCCACTGCGCGGCGAACAGCGGATAAAGGAAGACGCAGACGAATTTGGAGAGCTGTGAGATTCCTAATAACGCGCCGGCAAATCCGGCACACCACCACCCGCCTCGATCCAGCCACCGAAAATAGAGATACGCAGCGGCGATTCCGAGAGTCGCCGCGCTGACGTCTCCTGTAATCTGCTGTGCGCACGAAAGCAGCTCGGGGTTGAAGCACCAGAGGCACAGAGAAACAAGACCTGAGTGGTAACCAAAGGAGTCGGCTGCACACCGGAAACAAACATATGCTCCAAGAACGGAAACAGGGATCAACGCCAGCCGCCCCCAAAACACCATGGGGACAATTCGAGCGCCTACCGCCATCAAGAGCTGCTCGCAAAGCGGAATCGATCGTTTCCACTCCGGGTTACCGGTCCATTTTCCCTCCAACCCTGCTGCAATCGTTGGCGACGCGGCCACCATGCCAAAGAGCGGAGGGTTGCCAATGTCGGCAGTGAAATCGCCCGTTTTCCAATGGTGAATCCCGGCCGCCAGATGCGAAGGCTCGTCGTGCGTCGGCGAGTGAATCGCCGCCCCGAACGACAGCATCACGATATGGACAAGCAAGATACCTGGAACCAACAACCGCCGAAGGTTGCCCACGATTTGGGTCGCGCACCAACTCTTTACGAGCGCGAAGGTCCCATTGGTCGGCGAGAGATCACCCTCCGGCGGCTGAGTCACAAGCATGCGACATCCCGTTGCACCCATGTGCGGCACTAGGGCGGTTTGAAATTATATTTGTCCGCACTTGCAACCTGTCCCCGTGCACCCAGTGGCGCAAGTGGTGGTGCCAGGCGTGCCACAGAAGTCAGAAGCTGGACCGGTACAAAACGAGTAACTAGACATGGGGCATGGGGCAGGGCCTCCACAGGCTTTTGTTGAGGTGCCGCTGCACATCGAAGGGCCTCCGGGGCAATCGGCAGCGCCAACGGACATCAATACTTCATCAGAACTCAACGGGACAACTTGTGCCGTTGCAAACGCGAGTATCACGAGAAGTGCAGTGCCATTGACGATTCGCAGAATCACAGGTCACCTCCGATTACAAGAAGAACGGAACAAACCAACAGACGCGACAACGAAAACAGCGACCGAAAACAGCAGGTCGCCGACACCGACAACACCACCATTTGAGTTTACCACGCACCCGCAGCCAATCTGGATGTCTTCATGTATTGCGTGCGACTTTACTGCAACAAACACGATTCCCAAGAGTGCGGCCAGTAAACTCGCACCGGGCAGTGCAATTCGCCGAATAAGCGCAATCCCGATGACGAGTTCGAGCCACGGCAGTATCCGCGCGACCCACAGTCCGGAAACATCGTCCAAAGCGCCGTACGAATAAACACTTGACAAAAACGCGTATGGCTGAAGAATCTTGCTGAGTGCGGCTACCGTGAATACTACACCGAGAGACAATCGCAGAATTGCCGCCAGCAGCGGTTCTTTTGCGAGAGGTGCCCATTCATTTTGCCCGTGGGCTACAACGCTGGACGCCTGAACACTCATGCACGCCTCGCGTTTGCGGAATGTCTGGATGCCCACTTTTTCCAGCCTCCATGAAAGATTCGCACATTGCGATAACCTGCCTGTAAAAGCCTTCGACTTATTTCCCGGCTGTAGGGACATTCGGGCATGTTACAGTACACGACAATCGGCCACTCCGTCGGCACATCGGCAATCTGCTTGGCGCAGTCCTCTGTTTTTGTGTTTGGTTCGATGTTTATTGCGCCAGCTATGGCCCCTTGATCGAAGTCACTCTTCCACCGTGAATCGACTATGATGGTACCATCTGCGCGATCTACGATGTTCTCCATCTCTGCAAGTGAAACCGCCCGCAGGAAATCGGGCACATGATACTCGACAAGCTTTGCCACGACCTCTTGGTCATCGCAAAGGCCAATCCATGGGCTACTTGCAGCACACGCAGCCGACGCCACAGCCACTGCGACAAGCATCGCCGCTTCAAGCGCGACTCGAATTCGGCCGGACGCTCGACCAAGACGCCGCGAGTACTCAAAGAGATATTCGTATGCGGCGCGAACAGCACCGGAGATCACAAATGCGAGCAGGACGCAACAAGTTCCCTGAAGGATTCCTGTCAAACGTAATGGAAGAAGTGCCGGCGCCTTATCCTTCGAGAGAAGAATCGCATTGCCGTCCCAAATTGCCCTTAGCTTTCCTGCCGTGAGTTTCACTGGTGCCGGATCTGCAGGGTCAATGACATAGCAGTCAGCTTCATTCCACG
>JBEIEK010000348.1:0-6171 GCA_040382995.1 Planctomycetaceae bacterium | reverse complement strand
GTCCGCAGGTTCCGCCCATGCCGCGCCGGAACCCCCGTCGATGCCGGTGGCCTATGCCGTGGCTGACCTCGGTGGCCGCAACGTCAGACTGCACAAGCGTGGTGATCCGGAGCAGCCTGGTGACGAGATTCCGCGGCGCTGGCTTTCAGTATTCGGGGGTGATTCAGTTGCGTCGGATTCGGGAAGTGGTCGCCGGCAGCTGGCAGAGTGGGTCTCTGGTCATCCGCTGGCAGCGCGGGTGATGGTGAATCGCATCTGGGCGTGGCATTTCGGTCGGGGTCTGGTGCCGACGTTGAACGATTTTGGATTTCGCGGCGAAGCCGCATCGCACCCTGAACTGCTGGACTGGCTGGCCGCGCGTTTTGTCGCTGGTGGCTACAGCATTCGCGACCTGCATCGCGTGATCCTCGGGACTCGGGCATGGCAGCAGGCTGCTGCGGTTCCCTCTGCCGTGGATCCCGAGAATCGCCTGCTGGCGGGTTTTCGTCGTCGCCGGCTGACGGCAGAGGAGCTGCGGGACAGTCTGCTGGCGGTGTCCGGTCACCTGGATTTAACACCGGGCGAGGGGCATCCGTTTCCGGCGGAGAAGACATGGACATTCAGCCAGCATGCCCCGTTCAATGCGGTGTACGAGACCTCACGACGAAGCGCCTATTTAATGGTGCAGCGACAGCGCCGGCATCCGTTTCTGGCATTGTTTGACGGCGCTGACCCGAATGCTTCGACACCGCTGCGTCAAATCACCACCATGCCAACTCAGGCGCTGTACTTCATCAACGATCCGTTTTTTCACGCGCAGGCAGCAGCTGCTGCGGCCGCCGTGACAGCACTGCCGGACGATGCAGCGCGGCTGACGCAGTTGTTTGAAAGGATTCTGCAGCGTGAACCAACGGCAAATGAACGCTCGGAAGCTGCGGCTTTCCTGAATGCCTGGCCAGGCAATCGCCAGGAGGCCTGGGAAGCCTGGACGCGAGTGATGCTGGCGGGCAATGAGTTTCTGCATGTGGAATAATTTGCGATGAGGGGCACGGCGATGACCACGACAACCAACACACATCCGCGTCGACGAATCCTGCATTCCGCAGCAGCCGGTTCGCTCCTGTTTCCAGGCATCGTGAACCAGTTGCTGGCTGACAGCGGGGATCCGCTCGTGCCCCGTGAGCCCCATTTCCCGGCTCGCGCGAAGCACGTGATTTTTCTGTTCATGACCGGAGGTGTGTCGCATGTGGACACTTTCGATCCGCGTCCGGAGCTTGTGCTGGGGCATGGGAAAGAGATCAGGGCCGATCATCCGGAAATCCGCAATCGTCCGGGCTATGAGCGGATCTTTCTGAAACGGCCGCAATGGGAATTCAGCCCGCACGGTGAATGCGGCACGGAAGTCAGCACGCTGTTTCCGCACGTGGCGGGATGCGTGGATGACCTTGCGCTGATCCGTTCCATGCACACTTCTCACAGCAATCACTACAACGCCACGCTCGGCATGCACACCGGTTCGTTTGCGTTTTCAAGACCAAGTATTGGTTCGTGGGTCACGTACGGTCTGGGAACGCTCAACCGCAACCTGCCGGGCTTCGTCGTCATCGCGCCTGCTCAGACTTATGCCGGGACGCAGGTTTATGCCAGCGACTTTCTGCCGGGCGCCTTTCAGGGGACGCTGGTGGTTCCCGGAGCAGAGCCGGTGGCCAACGTGCGACCGCGGATTTCATCCGACCGGCAGCAGCTGGAGCTGGCGGCGCTTCGCCGTATGAATGCCGCGCATCTGGCCGATCGCCAGACCGATCCGCTCCTGGCAGCCCGCATGCAGACCTTTGAAACGGCTTTTGGCATGCAGATGGCCGTTCCGGAAGCCTTTGATTTTGCGTCAGAAACAGAATCCACCCTGAACAGCTACGGCCTGCAGCCCGGTCAGAAGACCGGATTTGCCTGGCAGTGCCTGGCAGCGCGACGACTGGTGGAACGCGGTGTCAGGTTTGTGGAGCTGATCGACACCGGGTCCTCAGGAAACTGGGACGCCCACGGCGACATGATGTCGCATGAACCGCTGGCCCGCAACGTGGATCAGCCCATCGCAGCCCTGTTACAGGACCTGAAGGCTCGTGGACTGTTTGAGGAAACTTTGGTCGTCTGGACAACTGAGTTTGGTCGGACACCTTTTAATAACACTGCGGATGCGAAGGGTCGTGAACATCACCCGTGGGCCTTCAGTTCGTGGCTGGCGGGAGCCGGTGTGAAGCGGGGCATCGTGCATGGAAGCACAGATGAAATCGGACTCCGCGCGGCAGACAAGCCCGTGCATGTGCATGATTTCCACGCGACCATTCTGCAGCTGATGGGCTTCGACCATGAACGACTCACCAGACGCCACGCCGGACTGGATTTTCGCCTGACGGGAGTGGAAGGGGCGAAGGTGGTGCGTGAGGTGCTGATGTGACGGTTTCACGGCGGGTCGGTGTCAGGGTCTGGTAATGGCTTCGTCGGTGTTCATGAGTGCGCTGACGGCTGTGGACCACGCGGCGATTTCACTGGTGTTTGGCGTGAGCGTTGGGGGCGCGGCCGGGGCGGGGGCTGCTGGCGAGGATTCCGCGGGCGCCGGTGGAGTGGCGATGGCTGTGGCTTTCAGAAGTTCCTGAGCAGCCTCGGGGTGGGCCTCGAAGTGTTCTCGAGCGGAAGTCAGCACAGCATTCAGGGCCTCCGTTTCGGCGACTGCCGGGGGGCGGCAGAGGATTCGCTGGAATGCCAACTCCCAGCGGTCCGCATCCGACGGCAGCTGCAGCAGCCGTTGCGCGAGGTGCTGTGAGGCGGCAAGGTAGATGGGGTCATTGAGCAGGACCAGGGCCTGCAGGGGTGTGTTCGTGCGGGAGCGGCGGATCACGCAGGTTTCCCGGTCGGGTGCGTCGAAGGTGGTCATGCCAGGTGGCGGGCAGGTGCGTTTCCAGAAGGAATAAAGGCTGCGTCGGCGGGCATTTTCGCCGGCATCGGTGGCATATTTCTCGCGGCGTTCCACAGACACGTCTTCCCAAAGTCCGTCGGGCTGCCATGGCCTGACGCTGGGTCCCCCCACAGTGGTACTGAGCAGACCGCTGGCGGCCAGTGCATTGTCGCGAATGAGTTCCGCGGGAAGTCGCAGCCGCGGAGCGCGTGCGAGCAGCATGTTGCGGGGGTCGATTTCGCGAAGTTCGGCCGTCACGGTGGAACTTTGCGCGTAGGTGGCTGAAAGCAGCATGGCCTTCAGCAGCGCGCGCTGGTTCCAGCCGGATTCCACAAGTTCCACGGCAAGCCAGTCCAGCAGCTCCGGGTGCGACGGCGGAGAGCCCTGGATGCCAAAGTCGGCGGAGGTCTCCACAATGCCGGTACCAAACAGCATTTCCCAGAGCCGGTTGACAGCCACGCGACTGGTGAGCGGGTGTTTGGGGTCTGTGAGCCAGCGGGCCAGTTCCAGTCGCGTGGGTTCGGGCGCAGCGGCGGCGACGGTCGGCAGGCTGCGGGCAAAGACAGCCGGAATGGCCGCGCGAACCTGCGGCCCCCGCTGATCATACTGGCCCCGCTTCAGAATAAACGAGGGTCGCCGCTGCGGCTGCTCCTGCATCACCATCGTGACGGGGATCTGTTTGTCGATTTCGCTGCGCTTGCCGGGAATTTCGGCGAGCTCTGTGCGGAGGCGTCGGGAGAGCGGATCGGCGAAGTCAAGGAAGTAATTGCGGATCAGCTGCCGCTGATCGGGCGTGCGTTTGTCTGCGGGTGTGGCGAGCAGTTCGCGGAGGCCTGCCGCAGGTGCTCCGGCCGCCAGACGTTTGGCGTCCGTTTCCTGAAGGCCTCTGCTGAAAACTCGCAGGTCATCGATCGCCCCGCGAAACGGCGCAGAGTTCTGACGACGGCCGATGTGAAAGGGTTTGTCAGTGCGGAGGGTACCTGTGAGCAGATTGTCGGTCGTGGCCGTGAGCTTCTGCGCGACACCGTCCACGTAAAGCGTAACGCCGGAGGAGCGTCGGGAGCCATCATAGCACAGCAGCAGATGCTGCCACTGGTTCAGCTGCAGTGGCTTTTCGGCGACCACTTTGAATGCTTTGTCGGGCCAGTGATGCACAAAGTGGGCGGCGGGGCGACTGGATTCCAGAATCAGATCATAGCCTCGATAGGCGGCGGCATCGTCCATGCGGCTGAGCACGGTCGCGGCATCACCGGATTCGGGCTTCACCCAGACCGACACGGCAAACGACTGATCAGCCTCGAAGTCGCCCACGGTGGGCGCTGCGATCCATGAGGTTCCATCGAAGTGTGCGGCCTGGCCGAACCGCCCCGGCACCGACTTGCGGGGGCCGTGATGACTCCCGCCGGGGGCTGCAGTCAGCTGTTCAAGGTAGTTGCCGTCAGCTTCATCAAGCGTGAATGCAGCTGCGAGTCCCGGCTGGGAGGGCTGGTCAAGTTCCGCGGGCGTGAGCGCGGCTTCCCAGGCGGCAACGGCCTCGTCAGCAGCATCGCGACGCTGCCGGAGCCGGACCTGCAGGTCGGCTTCGAGTGTGGTGAGGCGTTCAAGTTCGGCCTGTTGAGCAGCAGTCGGCACTTTCAGCAGCGGTTCCGCCATCCGCCCGGCACTGTAGGACACAATGCGGTCGGGGACATTGTTGAAGAAAGCGGCCAGCTGGTAGAAGTCCTGCTGTGAGATCGGGTCATACTTATGGTCATGGCACCGTGCACACTGGATGGAGAGGGCCAGGAACACGGTTGACGTCGTGTGGATGCGGTCAGCGACGTA
Organism: Planctomycetaceae bacterium; assembly: GCA_040382995.1. Classification (GTDB taxonomy): domain Bacteria; phylum Planctomycetota; class Planctomycetia; order Planctomycetales; family Planctomycetaceae; genus SXXK01. Next base: position 1,415 of record JBEIEK010000348.1, on the reverse strand, counting down.
TTCGGCGTGATACTCTTCTTCGATGATGCCGCCTTCGGTGGTGAGCACATGGTTGCGGTTGAAACCGGTGGCGACTTTCTGGCTGAGTGACGCATTGGGAAGCAGATCTCCCGCAAGCTGTTCGGTGAGAAACTGGTCATAGGGCATATTGGAATGAAACGCCTCGATCACCCAGTCGCGCCATGGCCACAGTGTGCGGGTTTCGTCGTTGTTGTAACCATTGGTGTCGGCGTAGCGGGCCAGATCCAGCCAGAGCATTGCGAAGCGTTCGGCGGAGGCGGGGGAGGCGAGCAGGCGATCGATGACGCGTTCGCGGGCTGCCGGCAGAGATCGCGATGTGATGTCTCGCAGAAATTCCTGCTGCTCGGCGGGTGACGGGGGAAGTCCGGTGACATCGAGCGAAACGCGGCGGAGCCATGTGAGCGGTGGAGCGGGCGGTGACAGATCCAGCCCCTGCTGCCGGAGCCTTTGCAGAATAAAGGCGTCAATCGGATGCAGGGGTTGTTCAGCAGGCGTCAGCGTCGATGTGACAGTTGGCACTGCCGGGCGGGTTGGGGGAATAAAGGCCCAGTGTTCAGCGCGAGGGGCTCCGGCAGCGATCCAGCGTTCCAGGAGTTCCTGCTGCAGCGGGGTGAGCGGTTTCTGAGTTTCGGGGGGTGGCATGAGGAGATCGGGATCGGCATGCCGGATGCGGCGGACAAGTTCGCTGGAATCGGGCTTTCCGGGGACGATCGCCGGCAGACCACTGACGCCCCCTTTGAGTCCCGGTTCATGCTCGTCAAGTCGCAGTTCGGCCTGGCGACTGCCCTCATCCCGACCGTGGCAGTTCCAGCAGTGATTGGAGAGGATGGGACGGATGTCGCGGTTGTAATCGATGGCTGCGCCGCCGTTTTCCGATGGCTGAGTGCCCTGCCCCGCGGCGGGTTGCGCGAGCATGGCGAGCAGCAGCAGAGCTGAGCAATATGTGGTGAAGTGCGGCATGAAGGCACCAGCAGGTTTGTGAATCAAAGTCGCTTTTCGCGATGCGAAACGAACCGTTCCCCAGCAGAATAACGACCGGAAGACCGAAACGGAATCTGTCTGACCGTCCACCGTATCCGCCCGGACGCCTGACGTTCCCGGGATGTCGGTTCCGGGAGGGCGAAGCTGGGATGGTGAAACGGCGCGAGGACAGGCAAATTGGGACATTTCAATCCCCCAGCTATCCTCAGGCCCCAGCCCGAACGAATCACAAAAAACGTCCCAGGGCGAGCGGTCGATGTCAATCGGCCGGTAACGCTCTGGTGCGTTCCTGATGCGGTTCTGGCCACGCAAGCACGCGCCGTTACCGGGGGATTGACATCCCCCGCTCGCCTCGTTGCGTTGACAACCGAGCCGCGACCGTGAGGGAGTCGGGCACACTCCTCGCCGTAAAG
>JBEIEK010000347.1:0-6175 GCA_040382995.1 Planctomycetaceae bacterium | reverse complement strand
GTTGGCGTCGTGCGGATTGGCTGATTCGCGGTCAGTGCGCCGGAAACGATCACCGACACCGCGGCCCCTTCGCTGGCACTGTTGACCGTGCTGATGCCAGCCATCGCGGCGATGCCGGAAGAGGCTGCGATGCTGCCGATGGTCAGATCATCCAGATCGCTGTACGTGACAGAACCGCTGGTGTTGGCGGCCACGACATCCACATCATTGCGGCTGGCAGCCAGCAGCGAGAACGAGGCGGTGTTGGCGGTGTTGCTGATCAGCCGCAGATTGGTGGCCAAAATGGCGCCAGTGGATGCGTTCTGTGTGGCTCCCTGTTCGTCATTCAGATCAAGCGTGACCGTTTGCCCCGCTGCGAGTGCTCGCAGAGTGCCATCGAGTGTCATACCGCCGGTGTTGTCGGTGGAATCCAGGCCCGAACGCAGGATGAGTTCGCCCGCATTGGCAGTGACCACGCTGCCGGAGTTCAGCACGAGGCTGTCTTCGGCTTCGAACACGACGTTGGCCGTGGTGCTGGCGACCGTGGACGAACTTTGCAGCGTGATGCTTCCAGCCGTGCTTTTCAGAAGCACCTGCACCGGAGACGTCAGCGAGGCGGACGCTCCGACCGTGATGTTTCCGGCCGCGTTGATTGCAACTGCCCCGTCCACGTTGTTGGTTGTCGACCCACTGATGGTGGCCGTGCCGGAGAGGCTGGTGGTCAGGACACCACCGGCCGTGGTGGTCAATCCGCCGTTGAATGCCAGATTATTTCCAGTAATCGATATTCCGGCAGCCGCATTTGTGTTGACAGAGCTGGAAAACGTAGTAGTTCCGGAACCGGCCAGCTGCGTGATGCTGGCTGCCTGCACAACCGCGTCTGCCGTCATATTGGCGGCACTCACGATGGTCAGAGTTCCCAGCCGGGCGCCAAGCCCCACAGCTGCGTCAAAGTCGATGTTGCCCGTGCCGGCTGTCAGCGACAGATTTTGAGTGCCGTTGACAGTGCCGGTGAAGGCCAGCGCGGAATTATTGGAATTGATGCTCACCGGACCACTCGTGAGTGTGACCGTGCCGAATGACAATCCGTCATAACCGCTCCACGTCAGTCCATCCAGCTGCACAGTTCCGGCAAGGTTTGTGCCGCTGCCGCCGTCACCCAGAGTCACGTCGCCGTCGAACCGCAGATTGCTGCCGGAACCGGACGCGACAAGGCCCGAGTTTGCAGACAGCGTATTCTGGAAGTAAACCAGACCTGTGACGCCATTCTCCACCGTAAGCGCCGGTCCGATTGTCGTGCCAAAGTTGCTGACGGCCCCCATGAAGGTGGTCGTGCCGCTGCCGACTCCCGACGCCAGAACCAGATTCTGGCTGCCCGTGACGGTGCTCTGGAACGTGATGGCACCTCCGCCGGTATTCAGCGACGTGGCACCGCTGCCCATGGTCACTGCACCGCTGAAGAGCATCGGACCGCCCAGCGTCGTCAGCGTGGCGCCATTCAGGCCCAGCGCTTCGCTTTGCACATTCAGGCTGGCAGCCTGGAGCGGCCCGTTGAAGATCACCGTGTCCGTTCCCGCACCACCATCGACACTCAGCGTCCCGGTGAAGCTGTTACCCAGCGACGTGAATGTGATTACATTGTCGCCACTGCCGCCATTGACCTGCACGCCACCAGGCGGGTTAAAGCCGGGATCCATGCTGGTGAATGTGGCTGAAGACGTGGGGCCCAGATTGACAACCAGGCTGCCCGTGGGATTCACGAACTGAGTGGTGGACACATTGGTGCCGGTGACCTGCGTGTAGCCGGTTGTGGCATCCGCAGCGAACACGATGTTGGTCGAATCACTGCTGAAGCTCAGGTTCAGGTTCTGAGCACCTTCGATGGTGAGCGTGTTCTGCCCCAGTCCGGTAAAGGGAATGGAGAGCGATTCCACAATGATCAAACCGTTTTGGGCGGTTGTAAACTGGACCGTGACATCGACGCCACTGACAAGCACTGTCAGGTCGTCACTGGGATCACCGCCAAGATTGACGCTGATGAGGTCCACGGCGCTCAGCAGCACCGCATTGTCGCCGGTGAAATTGAGTCGCATGGCGTCATTCACCGCCGTGTTTCCTGACAGCGTCAGGCCTTCAACGCCATCCACTGCGACGGTACGCTTCACTTCCCCATTCAGAATCACCTGGATGGTCTCTTCCACCACACGAAGCTGAACGTCGCTGGGCAAACCGTTGTTTGGCATCACCACCTGTGGCTGCGGTTCATCCACAATCAGCGCAATGTCATTGCCGTCGCCTGCATAATAGGAAATGCGGGCCTTGCGGCCGCTGCCGGCAAAGTCAGACGTGACCAGATCTCCGTCGGCAAGGCCCACGAATCGTCCGCTGATCGCGTCGCTTCCGTCATTCAGCAGGATCAGATATTCGCTGCCGGCAGCAGCTGTGAAGGAACCATAGTTCAGCGACAGCTGGCTGCCGTCAATGCTGACCGTCCCCGTGACGCTCAGCTGATCATAACCGCTGCCAGGCGTTGTTCCGGCGATGTCAATCTGCAGCACACCGCCGCCTGCCACTGTCAGGTTGCCAGTCTGCAGAACACCTGGGCTGTTGCCAGGCGACAAAATGCCTGCAGACATCACAGTCACAGGCCCCTGAATCCGTCCGGTTCCCTGCAGGCGGCCCCCCGAGACGGTGAAGCTGCTTGCTGCGGCCGTGCTGCCGCTCACGGAGAGCACTCCTTCTTCGACGAGTGTCGCTCCGGAATAGGTGTTGTCCGCCGCCAGTTCCAGCTTGCCTGCACCACGTTTTTTCAAACCACCTGTCCCGGTGAGTACTCCTGTCAGAATGGTTGATGGCGTCACTGTCGGGCGTTTCGGGGCAACCAGTGCTTCCCGAATCCCGGCCGGCCGAACTTCCAATTCAACAATGCCTGCTGACAGGCTGACTGAGGATGCAGCAGAGAACTGGTCGCCGCTGTCTTCCTGCTGATCGATCATCAGCTTTGTGCCACCCAGCAGTTCCAGTTGCGGAGCTGTCAGCGAAATCACCGAATTTGTCAGCAGGTTCAGCAATGTGGGGGCGTCACCGCCATCCGCCAGCAACAGGGGGCCGCGGTCCTTGAGCAACACGTATTCAGTGAAGGTGGTGCGACCGCCACGCACCGCGAACTGCTCGCTGGCAGTCAGTCGTTCGTGCAGGTGCAGGTAACCCTCTGATTCCAGCCGCAGCCGACGAGGCACGGCCGCTCCGACACCGGCCGGCTGCGCCAGCACGGTCAAATTGCCGCCTTTGCGCTGTCCGTCAGTGCCCTCGTACCCTGTGGACACCAGCGCGACGCTGTGTGCGGCCCTGAGCACGTCGTAGCGGCCGATTGTCAAATCACCACCGGCTGAAACGCTCAGTTCCCCGCTGGCTCCGGTCACCTGCCACGATGCCGGCGTGACACTCTGCGCGAACTCCCGGCCCGCAGCGATCGTCAGACGATTCCGCACCGAGCCGAACGAACCGGAGGTCAGATTCATATCGCGGCCTGCACGGAAGGTCAGTTCCGCCAGCGTCACTCCGGATTGGCCGGTCAGAGCAGCGGACATCAGCAGATCGCTGTCCGTCGAGACAAAGGACATGCTGTTTGTGGCCGCGATGTTGCCTTTAACGGTCTGCAGCCCCGTGGACTGCCAGGCAACTGATCCGGCCGTCAGGCTGAAGTCGGCTGCATCCACCTGCAGACTGCCGGAAGCCGTCAGTGTCACAGTGCCGGTCGCGGAATTTGTCCCGGCCCACGTGATGTCGCTGCCCACCAGCTCCACGTTGCCGCCCGCCGAAATCACCTGACTGCTGCCCGCGGGCTGCGTCAGAACCAACGGGTTGCTGCCGGCGTCCAGCCGCACCAGCGCATCAGCGCCGCCGGCATTTACCCGCTGTGCCAGAATACCACCGGCTGCAGCCAGCTGAATGCCGCCGGCCGGAGCCGACAATTCCAGCGCACGCACGCCCGGACTCAGTTCACCCGCGCCGTCCACATCGCTCAACGCGATTGAACCGCTGCTGGAAACAATCAGAGTCAGTTCGTTCACGGCCAGCGTGAGGCCCGTGATGCTGCCACCCGCCTGCACCGACAGCCGATTGGCAACCACATCCACAGCCGCATCGCCACTGCCGCTTTCACGAACCGCACCGCCGGCCTGCATGGAAATGCTGTTCAGCGCCGTGAGGGGCGCATCCGCAGCCTGGCCACGGGCCTGCCGAATCGCCGCCGCCTGTGCCGCAGTTTCCGCGTAGTCACCGGCCTGCAGGCGATCGATGACGATATCTCCCCCAGCCGTCAGCTGAATACTGTGTGTGCCAGTGTTGGAAAGCAGCCGAGCGTCCATAATGATCAGATCACCTGGCGTGGTCACGATCAGCGATCCGTCGAGCACATGCACCTGGCGGAGCGTCAGCGGTCCGGTACCGGTATAGTTCAGCACCACGTCCCCGGCCTGGCGAGTGATCAGCGTGATGTCATTGCTGGACAGCGGCATTGCAGACGCCATCGAACCGGCGAAGCTGGTGCCGCCAGCCGCGGCAATCAAGCCGCCGGGAAGACTGGAAATCAGGCCCGTATGGGTCGCTGCGTCCACCGAACCTGCCGCAGTGATTCGTCCAAGACTCACATCGCCGCTGTTGCTGGACAGGCTGATGTTTCCGCTGCCTCCCAGCGTCGTGACGTTCTGCGCGGTGATGTCGCCGAAGCCGGCCACGGACACCGAACCACTGGCGACCGTCACATTGGCCAGCACCACGGATCCGGTGGTGGTCAGGTTCAGGTCCCCGGTTCCGGTCACATTTGCGGAAACGGTGCGGACGTTCAGATTGGCGGTGATGCCGTTCTTCACGACGGCAGACAGAGAATCTGCCAGAATCTGGCCACCGGAATGAATCAGCGACCCGGCCGGAGCGGAGAGCGTGATCGGCCCGGCGGTCAGAATCGCGGCATTGGTCAGCAGCAGATTGCCACCATTGATACCGGCCGCCAGATTGATTTCGCTGCCCAGTGTTTCAAGATCGGTTTCGATACTGGTGATCACACTGCCGATTCCGGACGCTCCCAGCCCGGCCCTGACGTCGATCAGGTGTCCGGAGGTCATCTTCGACTGCATGAGCACATCGCCGTCGGAGTGCAGAAAGACTTCGTGCCCGCCGAATGCATCGCTCTCAACGGTCAGCGTCTGTCCGGCCTTCAGGCGGATCACGCCGGTTTCAGTTTCAGTATTGCCATCGTCCGCCTTGAGGATGGCGTCCTTCTTCATCAGCACATCACGGCCACCCTGCACGTCGACGCGGAGTCCGGCCTGAAGGTCAGCCACGGCGGCTTTTGTGCCGGCCGCTGCACCCTCGGGGACTTCACCATCGAGCGTCACGTCGCGGCCAGCCCGGACGAGAATTTCTCCCAGGGCCGCAGTGGCGCGGGTCAGCCCGATCAGTCCGGCGTCCTGAGCCACGTCGATGGAGACGAGTTGTCCGGCACGCAGGGATTCATTGGCAAACGTCGCCGACGGCAGGCCGTGCAGAGTCTGCTCGATCCGTTCCGTCACCAGCACCGTCTGCTGCTCGACAATCGGTTCGCTGCGGAAGACCGTCTGCGGAACCTGCTGCACCACGGCGACATTTTTGGTGACGGTTGTGAAGCGCGGTACGGTGCCGAAGACATCCTCGGTGGGCGTGGTCCATTCGAAGGAGAGCACGCTGCTGCGGTCCTGAATGTCCGTCCACACGCCGATCCATCGGCTCTCAAAGTCACGGAAGTCTTCACGAACGTAAAGGAGGACGTCGACAATAAACTTGTGCTCGGCAATTAATCTTGTGGAGTACTGATCGACGGTGATTGTGATGTCCGAGGAGACTCGGGAACGGAGTTCGGCAAAATCAGAATCCGCGGGCAATGACTGTACAACATCCGCTTCAATTTGGTTTTTATCAAAGCTTGGCGCGGGCGGAGAGCGTAAAAAATCCAGCAAGTCCGTATATTCATTTCTATAGTTGTTTTCAAGCAATATGTGATAACGATCCGTGGTGGTGGGTCTTGGGTAAAAGTCCTTCCAAATCTGCAGGGTTTGCAAGCCGGCAGGAAGCGAATTTGGATACAATAGAACCGGCGGAAGCGGAAAAGGGACATAAGGTGGCGTTGGGTAAGATTTGTGAAGATCTGCGCCATACC
>JBEIEK010000346.1:0-6193 GCA_040382995.1 Planctomycetaceae bacterium | reverse complement strand
GCCACCGCGATGATTGAGCATGGCACACAGCGATTGCATGGCTTCCCGGCGTTCGCCGGTGGTTTTTTTGAACTCCAACGTTTCCGACTCGCCGTCCAGGACCAGTGCCTCAAGTTCCCTCCGATCCATCGCTCGTCCTCTCCCATTTGATTTGCAGAATTCACTCCGAGTCTACGGAACGGCAGGGTGGGTTTCAAACGCAGTGGGTTTGTCAGTGCGTGCTCAATTGCACGGCTACCGGATCAACTCAGGAGATTCACATGATGTTCCAGCCGCAACAGCATCTCAGAGCCCGGATTCCTCCAGTTCAGGAATATGTCATGGCAGTTTCCATCAGAGGTCTGATGAACCGGTCGATTGCTGGTGTCCTCGCGGTCGGACTGGCGATTTTGCTGACATTCGAGGCGTCTGGTGCTGATGATGTCCTTGCCGGAACGGAGCGGTTGACACTCGATCAGCCCGTTGATGCCGTTATGATCGAGGGTTTGCGACGTTTTTGTCTTCGAGAACTGGCTGGCTCGCCCGCTGTGCGCACCAAACTCTGGCAGCCGCATCTGGCGAATCAAGCAACGTTTTCAGCCCGCGCGACGGCAGCCAGACAGCGACTGCGGGTGATTCTGGGGGCGGTGGATCGGCGGCTGACGGTTGCCCCAGTGGAAGCGGCGGCGTTCGAACTGATGACAACCCTTGACCAGTCTTCCGTAGTGGCTCGCACCGCGTTCGTGACCGTTCATCGAGTCCGCTGGCCCGTGATTGATGGGGTGACGGCTGAGGGCCTGTTGCTGGTGCCGCAGTCCGTGCGTGCGGGCGTGGTGGCGCTTCCCGATGCCGACTGGACCCCGGAAATGTTTTGTGGACTGGCTGCCGGTGTCCCTGAGTCCGTGCAGTTTGCAGGTCGACTGGCCGAAGCGGGCTGTATGGTGGCAGTACCCATGCTGATCAGCCGCAGCGACGAGTTTTCGGGCCATCCGAATGTCACGTTTACCAACCAGCCGCACCGCGAGTTTCTTTATCGTCAGGCGTTCGAGGTGGGTCGCCATGTGATTGGCTTCGAGGTCCTGAAGACGCTGGCAGCCGTGGACCTGCTGGAACAACATCTGCAGCGTTTACCGCCCAACCCCGCAAACGGACCACCGAGAATCGGTGTTGCCGGAATCGGCGAAGGTGGCCTGCTGGCACTCCACTCGGCCGCACTCGATCCGCGAATTCAGTCCTGCTGGGTGAGCGGTTATTTTCAGCAGCGGGAGGGCATCTGGCAGGAGCCGATTTACCGAAATGTCTGGGGGCTCCTGACGGAATTCGGCGATGCGGAGCTGGCAGGCCTGATCGCGCCACGAAATCTGGTGATTGAAGCAGCACAGACTGTGAAAGTGCCTGGCCCACCAGCGGCTCGCAAGGGACGCGCGACGGTAGCAGCCCCGGGACAGATCACCACGTGCAATCCGGACTCCGTGAGGGCAGAGGCGGAGCGGGCGAGGACATTCTTCCGAGTGTTTGACGCTGAAGGGCAACTGACGCTGGTGGTCACTGGTGACCGGGGCGACGGAGCTCCCGGAAGCCTCGCCGCCATCGAGTCCTTCGCGGCAGGGCTCGGACTGACACGGTCATTCACTGGGCCAGTGGAGTCGTGGCAGACTGAAAACAAGCAGCAGAAGGAGCGGCCAACTGCCTCCGAACTGGCCCTTGCGCGGGAGAAGCGGCAGTTTGATGAGCTGCAGGCACACGTGCAGAATCTGATGCTGAAAAGTCATCAAATCCGCAACGATCGCTGGAGGCTCGACCCCAACGCTATCGAAGTCTGGAAACAGAGACAGCCGGATCTGCGGACCTGGGTGCATGAAGAATTGATCGGTCGCCTGCCCCACGCCCGTTTACCGCTCCGACCACGCTCACGAAAGGTCCTTGAGACTGCCGGCTATGTGGGATACGAGGTAGTTCTGGATGTTTTTGACGACGTGATTGCGGCAGGCGTGCTGCTGATTCCCAGGGGGCTTCAGGAAGGCGAGCGGCGTACCACAGTTGTCTGCCAGCATGGCCTGGAAGGCACTCCGTTCGACACGATCTCCCGCGAACCCCGCGCGTGGTCCACCTATAAAGCATTCAGTGAACAGCTGGTGCTGCAGGGTTACGTGGTCTACGCACCGCAGAATCCGTATCGGGGTGGTGATCAGTTTCGTGCGCTTCAGCGGATGTCCAATCCCCTGCAACGGTCTTTGTTCAGCTGCATCATCGCGCAGCACGAACAGACCCTGGACTGGCTGTCATCGCTGCCATTTGTTGATCCGCAGCGGATAGCGTTTTACGGCATATCCTATGGTGGCAAAACAGCGATGCGAGTGCCGCCAATGGTGCCGGGATATGGGCTGGCGATCTGTTCGGGCGACTTCACAGACTGGCCTCGTACGCTGGTGTCCGGCAATGAACGTTGCAGTTACCTGTTTACGTCTGAATATGAGGTGTTCGAGTGGAATCTGGCGCATGTGGCCAGCTACGCGGAACTTGCCATGCTGATGTCTCCACGACCGTTTATGGTAGAGGAAGGGCATCGTGATGGCGGTCAGCCCAGCGAATGGGTGGCAGGGGAATTCGGAAAGGTTCGCCGACATTACGATCAGCTGGGGATCAGCGACCGTGCGGTGCTGGAATTTTTTGACGGCCCGCACACGATTCACGGCGAAGGCACGTTCCGGTTTTTAAAACGCTTTGCAGATGGGGAGGGCGGGGCGAAGGGGACGGCAGACCGCTGAACTCAGGCAGAGCGCGGAACAGTGTTCTGCGACTCGGCAGCAGCCTGGCCCTGCTGATTCGCCTGCGTTTTCGTGGCCTTGCGAGCAGTTCAGCGCTGCAGGCTGAGTCGGTGCTGGCTCAGTCTGCGGAAACCAGTTTGGGTAATCAGGTAATTGTGTTCGAGGCGAATACCGCCGGTTCCGGGGATGTAGCAGCCCGGCTCCAGTGTGACGACATCACCTGCCTGAAGTGCATCGTCGCTGTCGGATACGAGGATTGGGAGTTCGGGGTGTTCAAGTCCGAGTCCATGACCGGCGTGGTGGGCGAGTGGCCCGCATTCGGCCTGTTCGAGCGCGGTGGAAGCGGCTTTCCAGATCGCGCGACCGGCGGCCCCGGGTTGCAGGAGACTTTCGGCGGCGGCGATTGCGTTGGTGCAGGCGGCAAACTGAGCAGCAGCTGCGGGCGAGGGCGTACCGACTGCGATCGTATTGGTGAAGTCACAGCGATAGCCCTGCAGGATTACGCTGTAGTCGAGTATGAACAGATCACCGCTCTGCAGGCGGTAACTGGTTGGCAGTCCGCCGGCCTTGGGGAGCATTGGGTTGGTGGCACGGAAGTCGCCATAGACGACGCAGGGTTCACCGGCCTGTTCCTGGGCAGCGCGTTGCACGGCAAGGAAGACTTCAAGTTCTGAGATACCGGGTTGAATGCAGTCGAAGGCGGCGAGGTGTCCGGCTTCACAGGCGCGGCTGCAGCGTTCAAGAAGTGCCACTTCATCGGGATGTTTGGAGCGACGCAGAGAGCGGAGCAGTTCGCCCAGTGTCACAGGCGGAGATTCTTCATCGGGCGAGAACTGCCAGGCCGCATCATCAGCGACCATGGCGGCGAGCATTTCCGTGAGTCCTTCGGGTTCGATCAGGCCAGTGCGTCCACCCCAGTATGGCCGGGCTTCGGCGACAGCCTGTGCGAGCGCTTCGTGGCGGCTGACAACGGAGCGGCGATGGGTGTACCAGGAGACAATGATTTCATCGTCCACAAAGTACGGGGCGGTGGCCGAGCGTTTGCTGAAGTTGTCAGCGAGGAGCAGGGTTTTGCCGCTTCGCAGCAGGAGCAGCAGGGCGGGCTGTCCCAGTGAGAAGCTGATGGGGTTGATGTGGAAGCCGCTGAGATACAGCACGTGGCGAGGGTCTCCGATGAGCAGCCATTCGAGTTCCTCGGGGATTTGTTCCCAGAGAAGTCGTCGGCGATCACGGCAGCCGGATTCGGTGAGCATCTGAGCCAGCTTTCAGGAAGGGGAGATAATGGAGGAGATTTGTGAGAGGCTTGTGAGCAAGCGGTCGGGGCGTGTTTCCGGGGCCTTGAGCACTTCCATTGAGAGTTCAAGGCCACTGCGTTCGGCCACCAGCAGTGCGGTCTTCATACCGGCAGCTTTGGCGGGGACAAGATCGGTCATGAGCCGACAGCTGACGTGCAGGATCTGGTCCGGCTGGATGCCTTCGGAACGCAATTGTTCGACAGCCCTGGTGTAGAGACTGCGGGACGGTTTACGGACACCGAGCGACGTGGAGAGCACGAAGGTGGAGGGACGAAGGATATCATGCAGCGGGGGGAGTGGCCCATCGGCCGCGACTTCCCGGAGCAGCTGAATCAGAGTGAAGGGCTGTCCGTCTGCCAGCAGCCCCTGGAGCAGTCCGTGGCCGGCAACATCGGAAAGAGCGGCAGCAGCACCGGTTCTGGCTTCGAGGCCCTGCAGGCAGGAATGAAAGAACAGGGCCACTTTTTCCGCAAACTCATCTTCGTCCCCGTACTGGTCTTCGTCGATTACGTAGTTTTTCTCGAAGAGTTTTTCGATGAGTGCCATCCAGACATCGACAAGATTGACCTCTGTGTGATCGCCGCGTGAGGACGCGCGCATCTGCAGTCGTTCGATCGTGGACCGATAAATCCCAATCATGGACTGCCACGGTGGACCGGGCTTGCGGTACATGTGGTTCCACATGTTGAATTCATGAATGGTTTTATCGAGGGCAATCTGCAGACGAACGTCTTCCTGAGGCAGCAGGGTGAAGCGTCCTTCACTGATCCGCAGGAGCGTTCCATAGATATCCCAGAGCACTGCGCGGATACCGGGAAGTGGCCGGATGGCGGGGGTTGCGGTGACGGGAACCGGGGGCGGCACCTTCGGCCAGATCAGCCCGCGGGCATCCAGAGCATCGGAGTATTCGGCGAGTGACAGCGGCATGACGATGCGATGGAAGGATAGGGTGGATGTGGTGCGCTGGGGCAGCGGGAGTCAGGAATCAGGCGAGCCCCGAAGGTGTCAGGAATTTATCGACATCATTGCTGACGATCACTCCGTAATTCACAGCCCCCAGCCAGCCGGACATAATAATACCGACACTTCCGGCATGATACAGTCCCTGGATTTGCTGAGGGAGTTCGCGGCTGATCTGCAGGCCTTCGAACTTTGTGCCGAAGGATGCACCGGCGATGTGTCTCGTGTAGTGCTCGAAGGTGCAGGGGGTGGCCGCTTCCACGTGGGCCAGAGAATTGCGGATGTGGGGGACGTAGGTTTCAAGACAGTCGAGGGTGGATTCGATCAGCTCTTCCTTGGCAGTCCTGTAATCGTCTTCGGAAAGCCCTGACCAGTCTGAGTAATTGGCATTGGTGGAGGAGACGACAAGCCAGCGATTGCTGCCGGGACGGGTTTCGGGATAGTAGAAGCTGAACGTGCGGCTGCTGACATTGCGGCTGAGCATGGCATTGATGTCGAAGCCCCGATGTTCGGAATGAAACAACAGGTCGCCGCAGGAACTGTCAAAGCCCTCACCGGGTTTGAGTGCCATGTAGACCTGGCAGGAACTGTTGTTGAGTCGCACGGCCCGGGCGGCTTCGATGTAGGCTGAGTCAAACCGGGATTCACCGACCAGACTGAAAATGGTGCTGCGGATATTGGAATTGGAGACGACCGCGCGGCAGGGAATGCGGCGACCATTGACCACGACCGCCTGCACCCGGCGGTCGGGGCTGGTCTCGATGCGTTCGACCAGACAGCGGATTCGCAGATCAACGCCGTTTCGCACAAGTTCTTCACGCATTTTTCCAACGAGAGCGTCTGTGCCGCCCTGGAAGGTGTAGACACCTTTCTGCATGAAGTTGGAGAAGACGATGCCGTAGGTAATTGCGGGATCTTCCAGAGTGGACCCGTTGGCGTAGGTGATGGGCTCCATGAGCATTCGCACCACATCGTCGCGACCGGGAAAAAATCGCTCGAACAGCTGTCGCGTGGTGGTGGTTTGGTCGTCGTAGAAGTTCATGCCGCGGGCGGTGTCAAAAAACGCCTGCACCGTTTCGGGGGCCACCCCGAAATGCTCAATCAGAATTCGCGTGAAGTCTTCACGGTTGAAGGTGGTGCGGAGTGAGAACTGGGGGTTCTCGAAGCGGATCCCCGTGAGCTGCACGATGG
>JBEIEK010000345.1:0-6217 GCA_040382995.1 Planctomycetaceae bacterium | reverse complement strand
CCCCCGCCCCCCCCCCCCCCCCCCCCCCCCCCCCCCCGGGGGGGGCGGCCGGCGGCAGCATATGGCCAGCGTCGTTTGTGCCCGTGCCGGCCCTGGATCGCGCGGTGAAGGGAACCGGGAACTACACGCTGAATCGCCCACCATACGTCCCATCAGTCCCATTTGTCCCGCCACGTTGCAGCGAGGCGATTCCATGCACTTGAACCTACACCCCCGGGTCCCTCTCTCCCCAAAAGGAGAGAGGGGAAGTGCAGCCATCATTTAAATACACGACGAGGCAGGAAGAGGGCGGACAGGAGTGCGGCCAGTGCTCCCCAGAAGGCGATCCGGAAGAACAGGATGACGGCCCAGAGCAGAGCAGCGTTGTCAGGCACACGCACTGTGGAAAACCGGCCGGCCATCTGCTGAAACGGCGGAACCGGGATGCTGTCAACCATGGACTGCGCGGTGTACGAAAAGAACGTTTCGTAATCGCCCTGCCCGCCGGCCAGATCGAATTGCTGGTGAAACAGATTCGTCCGTTCAGTGGCCATGTGATACGAGTAGCACAGGGAGCAGAATCCCAGCGACAGATAGATCAGGCCGAGGAACCCGATGTTCAGACGGATCTCGTGAATGAAGCGTTCCGCCGCATCGCTGAATCGCACCTGCTGGCCACGCAGCCAATTCAGAATGCCGCTGGACAGCAGAAAGATGGCGATATGCAGATTCGCCGTCACGAACGCCGACAGCGACAGAATCAGGGCAATCATCGGCCAGTGCGAACCCTGACGACGTTCAGCAATCATGCAGAAGATCACCGCCAGCATATTCAGGAAGCGAATGTCAGTGGCCATCGATGACAACAGCTTCCATAACGCACGAATTGTCTGTCCGATCGCGCACGAAGTCGCCCGCAACGCCACGCGCAGGATTGCCAGCAGAATCAACAACGCTCCAAACCCAGCCACAAGTGCCACGACCGCCCCAAAGGCCAACAACGCACCTTCATTCATCTCTCGTCTCCTCAAAAAAATCCCCCCTCTCCCCACCTGGGGAGAGGGGCCGGGGGTGAGGGGCCAACACGCCTCAAGAATTCACGCACACACTCTCTCCAACACCCTTTCACCCCGCCTCCGCCATGCTCCCGCTGCGGTCCATTAAAATCGCATAGTCGTACGGAATCACGGTCAGTCGGGCGAAGCGGTCCCGAGCAATCACAGCGGTGCGACCGTCCGTAATCAGACGATCCACGGTTCCATGCCGCAGCTGCGTGCCCAGTCCTGCAAGGATGCCGCCCAGCTTTGTCATGTTGTCAACGGTCACCAGCTGCATGCCGCCGGTGTGGGCCAGCGTTTGCAGTGCGGCTTCGTCGATTTCATGGCTGGAACCGACGCCGATCAGAATGCTCAGCACCGGATTGCGACTGGCTTCCATCAGTCGTCGATAGGCTTCGCCGGCCTGAGCCGGTTTGGCCTTAAAGTGTGTAGAGCTGATGTCCTTGCCATCGGTCACGGCGACGACCAGTCCAAAGGCAGCGCGGGTGTAGGACGCGCGGGCGAAGGATTCGCCGAGCGACACCAGGCTGTCATACAGCGCTGTGCCCTCCCGTTTGCCCTGCAGCACACGCCGCTCGATGCTGATCAGCGCACCCGAAACCTCACCAGCCTGATCAGTCAGCGTCTGATCAACTTCATACGTATTGCCGAACGACGCAACTGCGCCGCGATCGATCCCATTCCGATGCACCTGACGGATAAAGTGATGGACAGCACCGCAGCCCACCGTAATCTTCCTGCCGGCCGGCGGTGCGGTTGTTCCACGGAAGGCAGCCAGAAGTTGTTTCAGCATAATTGGACTCTCCCCTCAAAAAGTCGTTCTGAACAGACACATACAGCCGCAGACAAACACGGCTGGCGGGCTCGGCGGTCAACCCCGCTTCCACCACCCACTGCACAGGCCCGTGTTGCGCCCTGTTTTCCCAAAACCCCCTGAAATTCGCAGAATTTTCCGGCGGAATTGCTTGCCGTGCATTTGCCCGCAGGGGAAAACTGTCTGGGCGTGTTTACAATCGCTGCGGTTCGTGTCGCAAATTGCTGTCAGAAAAGGAACGACCAGTGGAATTGCATCCGTCGCTTAGCTCGTCCATCAGCCAGACCAGATTGATGCACCATGTTCAGCAGGGTCGAGAAACCATTCACTCGCCGGAACTGCAGAGGGTCTACGACGTTTGGCTGGTGATGCTGACGCGCGTGGCCAACCGCATTATTTCGCAGAAAAAACAGCGGGGGGTGGGGCCGGAGGATGTGGCTTCAGAGGTCGTGTGGGAGTTTCTTAAGGATCTCAAGCAGGATCCCGCGAAAGTTCGATTTCAGAACCGCCAGGACGTCTGGAGGCAGCTGAAGCGCCGCGTCCGCAATCATGCACTCAACCAGATACGCTACGAAGAGGCCCAAATCCGCGGTGGCGGCGATGTCGCCGGCGAATCAGCCATGGGAGCGCCAAACGCACCTTTCAATCCCGCCGGCATCGGCCAGTTTCCGGATCACCGGAGGGATGAGGATGACTATGACGAGAACAGTGAATATCGGCTGGAAAGAGAACTCCTGCTGCGCGAAATTGCAGAAAATTATCCGACAAAGCAAACCGAAATGCTGGCTATCGCCACAGGGCTGCTCGATCTTCTGACCCCCAAAGAGATCATCAAAAAAACGGGCTACTCCCAGTCCAGCGTTTACCGCAAAATCGACATGATTCGCGAAGTCTGGAAGCAGGACTTCGTTGACGACACAGCCAGCACCTGACCCGGCAGGAAACGGGGCCGTTGCGGGATCCGTTAAAATGGCGTGCGGGGGATGTCAATCCCCCGGTAACGGTCCGGCAACCGCGCGGGCGTGTTGGGTGTCGAACGCGGATGCCGGCAACGTTGTCGTGTTTGCCACGGCGAATGTGTGCCGTCGCGTGGACGTTACCGGCCGATTGACATCGGTCGCTCGGCGTTGACAGGGAAGAAGAGAAAATGGAAACGGTTTGAGAAACTGTGGCAGTTTTTGGGGCTGAGGGTGTAAGCAGGCGCTGGTTTTTTACCGGACGCCCGGACTGCTGTTGTCCCTCTGACCCGAGGATTCTGCCATGCGTTCTTTCTGTTGGGCACTGCTTGCCCTGTGTCTGCTGCCGTCCACCATCACCGCCGACGAACGTCCCAAAACCTGGGTTGTCACCATTTCTGCTCAGAACTTTCCCAGGCTTTCCGCAGACAACCAGCTGCGGTTCTGTGATCGGGATGCTGAGGAATTTGCCATGCGGCTGCGGGAGGGCAACCGCTTTCCCACCAGTCAGCTGCTGCAGCTGAATCAGCGGGCGGGCAAAAATCTGCAACCCACCAAAGCCAATCTGCTCCGCGAGGTCCCTGCTTTTCTGTCACAAACACAGCCCGCAGACAGTGTGATCGTGTTCCTGTCCACGCACTTCGTCCAGCTGCAGTCGTCCGACGGTAACTCGACAGCCCCGGGTGAGCACCGCACATGTCTGCTGCCGTCGGATGTTGATCCCGACCCCACGCGACTGGTCGACTCGCTGATCGACATTCAGTGGCTGCGGGACCTGCTGTGTCAGGAGATTCAGGCGCGGCGGGTGGTGTTGATTCTGGATGCCTGTCATTCGGGAGGGATTCAGGGGTTTCCTGAGACCGTGGCGGTGCGCGGCGTTTCACCCAAATCCATTGAACTTGTTTTTGAACAGGCACTGCAGCCAGCGATCGGAGAGCGCTCCAACCGCTGCATCTACGTGCTCACCAGCTGCGACGAAGCCGAGTCGAGCCTGGAAGCCCCGGATCTGCAGCACGGGCTGTTCACACACTGGCTGCTGGCAGGACTGAGCGGTGCTGCGGATACCAACGGAGACGCCGTGGTCACCATGGACGAACTCTATGATCTTGTCCGTCAGCAGGTTCCGCAATCGGCGGCGTGGTACGGGCATATCGAAGGCAGGCATCATCGCCAGACACCGCAGCGGTATTTCTTTGGGAGCGATCATGGTGATCTGCCGCTCGTGAATCTCGCTCCGCTGGACATCCGCACGTTTCTCGACCGGCTGTCGACCGTGCTCCATGACCTGCTTCGTCACAGCCCGCAAACACTGGCCGGAACATCGCAAAAACCGGTGGTTGGGATTCTGGAGTTCGCACCGGAGGCTGGCAGCCGTTCCGGGAGTGACCTCGATTCCTTCGCAGTCATTGTCCGCAGGGAAATTGAGAATCGCCTGATCGGCCATGTTCGCAGCGGCAACCCACGGCTGCCATCGTACGGAGTTGTGAGCCAGTCCGATGTGATTGCCAGATCCCCGAGTATTGGTCTGGAGGAGCTTCGCAGCGGCAACCCGGTCACGGATTTGTCTTCCGGACAGAAACCGGTGCATGCACTGGTGAGCGGCCAGTTCTGTCGTCAGGGCCGGAGCGTTGGTCAGCCAGGTCCGGATCGGCTGGTGGTCGATGTCCGGGTGCGAAGCACCTCCACCGGCGAGCTGCTGGGAAAGTTTCAGATGACTGTGCTGATCAACGAACAACTGCTGGCACTGCTGGGACAATCCAGCGACGTACAGCTGCTGCCTGATGCCCTGCCTGCCCGGTTGCCCACGCATCGGCCCGCGGCTGCACCCATGGCTCAGTTCAGTCTTCCGTCGCGTCAGGAGCAGCGTCTGCAGCTGCAGCAGGCAGCCGGGAATGCAATCAATCCCCAGGCACCGTCTGAATCCGAACACGCCTCTGTCGCCGTTCGCGTCTTTCAGAAACGCCCCGGTCAGACGGAAAAGTTGACCCCGTGGCTGCCCATCAACCCGGAAGCTCCGAACCAGCTGGCGTTTGCCACTGCGCATGGCAATCAGCTGCGACTGGAACTGGAGAATCAGACGAAGGATTGTCTGGCAATCATGGTGAAGATTGACGGTGTGAACCAGATCGGCGGCACGATTGCGCTGCCGCAGGATTCGCTGTACTGGCTGTGCCCTGCAGGCTCCACCGTCAACGTCGATCGCTGGCTGCCGGTCCCCTCAGTCAGTCCGGATTCTGCCCAAATGCAGCTGCAGGGAGCGGAGCTGATGGTGGTCTCACCGCCACAGTCCGTCGCCGGGCGACTGAACCACACGGAAAGCCTCGGGCAAATCCAGGTTCTGGTCTACGGCACTCGCACTCGCAGCCGTGAAGCCCGGTCCCGCAGTCGGAAACAGGGTGAGACGTTTGGAATCGGCGAAGGCCATATCGGCACCGTGCGATATCCGGTGATTCGCGATCGCGAAATCGATCACAGCGATTTTCGAGCGGTGTATGTGTTGAGGTATGTGGATGCGGAATGAGGCCTGGGAAGCCATGATCGAGCCGCGACCGTGAGGGAGTCGGACAGTCACGAGTTGCGTTTCGCCCCGCGAAATGTCCAGTCCGCTCTGCCGCCGGACGGCAGTCACTGCGTCGCCTTTCGCTCTGCGAAAGAACCTCCAATGCCGTTCTTTCGCAGAGCGAAAGACGACTATCGCAGCCCCGGGTGGCGAAAGTGACTGTCATTGGGCTGCCGCCCCTCCGCTGAGTACGCCGGAAGCGGGCTGAACGAAGCAGCAGGGTGTCTGGAGTCTGTTCCGGCCTGCTGTGAGACAAGTGACACTCCTCGGGAATTGGAGGAGTAGAGACATGTCTGCTGCAAAGAACTGACGGCTGACTTCATCCTGAATCTGCTGGCGCACGGGTCGTCCGTGGAGGAGATCCTCGATGAATACCACGGTCTGCGACGCGAAGACATTGAATATAGCGGCCCACACGCTGCTGATTGGCTGCGGCACGCAGGTCATGTCGTATTCTCTGCACCCCGACGATCGGTCCCGGTTGTCCCGTGCGTCCCGGAACATTCCGACGGGGCGAGACCACCGGTCCGGCCTCCGGCCGCCTGGCTTCTGTTGCGGGCTGTTCAGGGAACAGGAGGGCGGTCGAGCTGGTTTTCGAGCTTTTGAAGCAGGGCCTGCAGGGCGTCGTTTGTGAGCAGAACGAGGTCGGCTTCCGGCGTTACCGGCTGCCGGAAGATCTGTTGCAGCGTGCGAATGCGGCCGATGACAACGCCTTCCATTCGTCCTTCTTCGCGTCCCTTCTGGGCTCCACGTTCCATCATCGCTTCGAGGCATGTGGGCATCTGATTCTCCGATTCTATGAGCAGTCCGGTGCGGATGGCCTGTCGGAACCATTCCAGCTTTTGTGCGT
>JBEIEK010000344.1:0-6264 GCA_040382995.1 Planctomycetaceae bacterium | reverse complement strand
GTCAATGGCCCTCGTCCCGGCCTCATCGTTCGAGGTGAATCTTCAGGATGTGCTGGCTGCCGCCACAGCCATAGGGCCCTTCATTCGCTGCACGCCGGTGATCGCCGCTGACCGCTTCCCGGACTGCTCCGCTGCCCGACTCTGGCTCAAATGCGAAAATCTCCAGGTGGGCTCCGCCTTCAAAGCTCGGGGGGCCACCAACGCCGTCCTCAGCCTCTCAGACGCCGAGGCCGCCTGTGGCGTTGTTACCCACTCGTCTGGCAATCACGCTGCGGCGCTCGCCCGTGCCGCAATCAGCCGCGGAATAGCAGCTCACATCGTGATGCCGACAAATTCCGCTGCCGTCAAACTGGCTGCCGTTCGCAGCCTGGGCATCGAACCCATTCTCTGCGAACCGACCGCTGCCGCCCGGGAAGCCGCAGCGGAAACGGTGCGGGCCCGCACCGGGGCGACTCTGATTCACCCCTTTAACAACCCCGCCGTCATCGCAGGGCAGGGCACTGCGGCCCTCGAAATCCTCGAACAACTCCCTGAGTTCGACACGCTGATCGTCCCGGTTGGCGGCGGTGGACTGCTCGCCGGGACACTCATCACCATCCGTGAACTCTGTCCTTCCATCCGTGTGATAGGGGCTGAACCTGAGTGGGCGGATGACGCCCGCCGCAGTCTTCAGTCCGGCCGGATAGAGCCTGCGCTCCGCACGGATTCCATCGCCGACGGTCTCCGGACTCCGCTCGGGACGCTCACGTTCCCCATCATCCGTTCACTGGTTGATGACATCCTCTGCGCCAGCGAAGAGTTCATTCGGCTCTGCGTTGCCGATCTGGCGGCCTGCAGCCGAATTATCGCGGAACCCTCCGGCGTTGTACCCCTCGCGGTGCTCAGACAACACAGCACCGTATTCGCCGGCCGCAAGGTTGCCGCGCTGATCTCAGGCGGCAACCTCGACGATCCCTCAATGCTGTTACCGGCCTGGAACACCCGCTGAACGATTGAGGGCTCTTCAGAATGCAGAGCGATTGCGGTCCGGGCGATATTTGACAACGATCGATCCCGCCAGCGTGTCATGAAAACAGCGGCGAGTTTCGCCGAAGATCAGCAGGGAATCGACGATGGACAGCAGTCCAACAACGAAACCAACTATGGCTTTCGCCTCCATCGGAAGAAACGTGGAGACCAGGCCCAGCGGTGCCAGCCACAGTGAGCGACTGAGAATCACTCGAGCAAACGGCAGCAGTCCGTTGTCACGGTAATCCACAATCTGAATGCCCAGCATTCGCTTGCCAATGCTCTGCCCGCGGCTTGTGAGCATCCAGCCGTGGACCACGAGCATGGCAGCGATCCCCGACAGATTGACAAACAGCTCCAGCATGACGGGCGGTGCTTTCTGGGTGGCAGCCATCTGCAGGTAGCCAGTAGCCAGCTGTATTGGCAGGGTGATGCACATCACGAGGAGCCCGTCGACAATGGACGCAACAAGTCGGGTGCCGCGATCAGCCAGGACATCACCGTCGGCGCGTTCGACGGCTTCGGCGAGATCGCCCTGAATGTGGGAAGTCTCAAATGGGTTCTGTGACATTCGCAGTGGCTCCGGAACTGGGGTGAGGATTCGATAAAGATGCGCACTGATGCTTTATAGCCCGGCAACCGCGGACATCGCCAGCGACTCAGCCATACGTCATGCCGGCGCTCTCCGGCTGGCTGCGCTCCATTTCAATTTCCTGCGGCTTTGGGCCTGTTGGTATTTTTTTCCTGTTCGATGGCGCTGAGTATTCCGCGGAGTTTTGTGCGGAGCGTGGGGCGGCTTAGTCCCAGCAGATCGGCGGCGCGGGACTGCATATTTCCCGCCAGATCCATGGCCTGCAGAATCACCAGGCGATCAAACCGCTGAATGATCCTGCGATAACCATCCCCGCCGGCCTCCTTCAGGACCTGTTCGGCGAAGCGTCCAAGTTCCTGCCAGGCATCAACTCCGGGCGGAGGAGCCGAACTGGCCGGGAAGGGTTCATCGGCCACATCGTTCCGCTGCTCCAGCGGAAGAAATTCCGGCAGGAGTGTTGGACCTGTGGACAGCACGAGGGCTTCTCGAAGAGTGCTTTGCAATTCCCTGATGTTGCCTGGCCACCGATGGGCCTGTAGTTTTTCAAGGGCTTCGGGTGAGATTGAAGTGACGCAGGTCCCCAGTTGCTGGTTGAAACGAAACATCATGTAGTGAGCAAGCTCTGGGATATCTTCACTGCGATCTCGGAGTGGTGGCACGTGGATGGTGACATCCCTGAGTCGGTAATACAGATCGCTGCGAAATCTGCCTTCGGCAACTGCGTTTTCGATTCCGGGAGCAGCGGCGGCGATGATGCGGACATCCGCTGAGAGAATCTCTGTGCCCCCCAATCGCTGAAATTGTCCATCCTGGAGCAGCCGCAGGAGCCGGGTTTGAGTGGTGGCGGGCAATTCACTGATGCCCTCCAGAAACAGAGTTCCGTGATGGGCCTGCTCAAGCTTTCCCGGACGCCGGTGTTCAGCGCCCGCAAAAGCGCCCTTCTCGTGGCCAAAGAGTTCGCTTTCCAGCAATGCTTCAGGGATGGCCGCGCAGTTGCAGCAGAGGAACGGATTTTGAGATCGACGGCTGTGCTGGTAGATGGCTCTTGCAATGAGTTCTCGTCCTGTGCCACTTTCACCGACAAGCAGCACATTGACATCCTGCAGGGCGATGCGGCCGATTTGCTTGCAGATGGACTGCATCGCGGCTCCGCTGCCGATCAGCCGATCGGAACCGGAATTTGATTCCGGTGGACTGTTGATTGCCGCAGGGGCATACATTTGTCGGCAAATCTGCCGCGCCTGTTCAACGGCTGCCGAGAGCACGTCCAGGTCGAGTGGTTTCACGAGGTAGTCGAGGGCTCCGATCTTCATGGTCTCGATGGCTGTATCGGCGGTTCCATGACCAGTAATGAAGATCACAAGCAAGCGTGGATTCAGGCGTCGCAGTTCGGAGTACAGATCGATTCCTGACTGCGTTCCGAGGCGAATGTCGAGGAGTGCAATCTGCGGAGATTCTCGCTCCATGAGCTGCATCGCCTCCACGCTGTTAGCCGCGGCAAAGACCTGCAGCCCTGGTGCTTCGAGCACCGACTGGATGGTGGTGCGGATGTGCAGTTCATCATCAATGATCAGAAGTTTTTCCATGGGAGTGATTCTGTTTGAGGAGGCGCGATGGAACTTCACAGCGTGCGGGCTGCGGCGATCGTCGGCCGATCTGAGAGTCGTCGGTTCGCAGTCACTGTCGCCGGGGCGGGTGCTGCGGGAGGGGATTCCGCTGTTGTGTCATCCACGGGGAGTTCTGCGGCAACAACGGCGCCACCTTCTGCGCGGTTACCCGCCCGAATCTGTCCCTGATGCTCAAGAATGATGCGACGGCAGATGGCCAGTCCCAGCCCCGTGCCGCGTTCTTTTGTCGTTGCGAATGGTTCGAAGAGCCGACTGAACACCTCGGCTGGGAAGCCGCAGCCAGTGTCTGTCACGGTTAATCGCACGTGTTGACCGGAATCGGACAACTCGGTCGTTACGCTGAGCAAACCTCCGGCTGGCATGGCCTCGATGGCATTCAGGAACAGATTAACGAAGACCTGGCTGAGCAGTTCTGCGTCGCCCATGACCCAGAGCGGCCGACTGTTGATGTCCGCGTGCAGCTGCACCCGGCTTTGCTGCATGCGGCCCTCAACAAGATTGAGGCTCCGCTGCAGAGTTTCGCGAAGGTCGTGACGGATTCGCCTGATCGCCGGACGCCTCGCAAAATCCAGCAGCCCCTGAATCGTGACCTCCATCCGGCGGATTTCCTCGAGAATCAGCTGCAGTTTCTGTTCGCCGATTCGATAGTCGGCGGGCTGCCGTGCTGCGTGCTGAAGCAGCAGTTTGACGCTTGTCAGCGGGTTGCGAAGTTCGTGAGCCACCCCGGCGGCCAATTCACCAACTGCCGCCAGACGCTCCGACTGGATCACCTCCCGACGGGCCGCCTGCAATTCACTCAGGACGCTCCGCACCCGCTCCACCACCCGTTCCGCCTGTCGATGGACGTCCTCAAACGTGCTGTCGCGGGTGATCTGCACGGTCATATCGGACGAGGCCATATCGGACGACGCATCGGTCAGAACCGTCTCATTCAGTGTGACGGCAATTCGAGCGGCTGTGGTCTGCAGTCTGCGAGCGACGCGCCAGCCCAGAATGACGCCAATCGGCAGCCCGAGGAGCAGAATACAGCTTCGCAACAGCACAACTCGCAAATGCAGCTCCACCAGCATCTGCCGACGACCGTCGATCCACGATCCGTGCTCCGCCCGCATCCGGGCGGCAGACTCGGAAACGCCTGCTGCCAGACCGAGGAGTCGCAGCTCGCGTCGCTCCTGTTGTGCGGCTTCCGCGAGTTCCAGTTCGCCCTCCACTCCTTTCAAAAATTCGGAGACCGCAGCCTGCAGGTGCCTCCCTGACTGCGGATCCGGACCTGATCCGGCCAGTGTCGCCGTCGGCAGACTGGGGAGACGAGACCTCAGGCCGGCCAGCAGGTCGCGTAAAGCCGCTGCATCTGTGGTGGCGTGGCGGATTACGCCGTAAATTCGCCACACCTCCGCGTCAATGTCCGACGCCTGTCGGATTGCCCGCAGGTTTTCTGCGAAGAGCCGATCATACTCGTTTTCCACCCATGCGAGGTATGCGTTGGTGCCAAGGCTCATTGCCAGCCACAAGCCGCACACCACGAGGACAGGCCAGAGCACTTCGGCCTGCAGAATGGCGGGACGTCGCTTTGCTGAGGGGGTGACGGGGGAGTTGTTGGTGGGCATGCGGGTAAGTCCGGAGGACTGTCGGCTGTGGATTTCATGAATTTAAGAGAACGGGAGTTGCGGGGAAACGCTGGAAAGACGGGAATTTCGTAATCAAAGTGGAATGGCAAAACGGTTTCCTGATGAAACAATGTTTCTGTAACGGGGACGAGGGGGTTTGTGGGGGGGGCTGCGATGGACAGGCAGGCGCTTTGCAAGCCCAGGCGATGGGAATTCATGGGAAAAGCTGGATTCTCAGCCTTTCACGGTCCGAAGAGGAAGAATTCGCGATTGCCAGCTCAGCCTGGAACAGGGAAGTGGCGGGAGTCACGGGAAATTTTTCCGGGCAGGTCTTCAGCAACTTTACAAATCCGCAAGACCAACCTTATACTGCTCGGTTCGTTTGCCCTGGACATTTCCGGAACGCAGTGTCGCGCACACTGCCTGACGGCCGTCCGGTGCATGCCATCCGGTCAGGCAGCAACCAAACGTTCAACAACAGACCCCTTTTTGTTCTCCTGCGGCTCATGGGCGGCGGGTGGAACCCGGTGGAACTGTCAGCGTCCAAAGGATCGTCCATGCCAAAGCAGAAAACACACAAGGGAATGAAGCGGCGGTTCAGCGTAACTGCCTCCGGCAAAGCCAAGCACCGCTCGGCCTACCGCGGACACCTGCTCAGTCACAAGAATGCCAAACGCAAACGTGGTCTGCGGCAGGATGGTGTGGTTGACGGCGTCGAAGCCCGTAAGATTGTGGATGCCCTCCGCCCCAGCCTGTAGTCCGGGTCCGCGTGCCTCCGTCGCCGCGTTACTCCCCTCTTCACTCACCCTGTATTCTGTCCGTTCTGAAAGTCGGTTCCCATGCGTGCCCGTTACGGAAAAGCTCGTCATCGCGCCAAAAAGCGTCTGTTCAAGGAAGCTCGTGGTAACTTTGGTGGCCGCAGCAAGTTGCTTCGCACCGTCAAGGAAACCCTCGTTCGCGCCCGCGCCTTCGCAACTCGCGACCGACGTGTCCGCAAACGCGAATTTCGCGCCCTCTGGATCACCCGTATTACGGCCGCCGTCCGCTCACGCGGACTCTCCTACTCCGTTTTCATGCACGGATTGGCACTCGCCAATATTCAGCTGAATCGCAAACAACTCAGCGAACTGGCTATCCAGAACCCGGAAGTCTTCAACGAAATCGTCGAAGCCTCCCGCAAAGCGCTCGCCCCGGCAGCCTGAACCACTGCGTCACTGACCTCACCATCAAAAAGGCCGGTTGCCTCCTCAGCAACCTCCTCAGCCTGCTTGTGTTCCTTGGGCCACTGGACTCCTCACTGTTGTCGCTGCTGCTGCTGCTGGAACTGCTGCTGCTGCGGGGTGCATTTCCTGTCTTTGCCCTTTTCATTGCCTTGTCGGTTGCAGCCTCGAAGTCCTCATCCTCCGTGTTTTTAGATGTCTTCTCCTTC
>JBEIEK010000343.1:0-6271 GCA_040382995.1 Planctomycetaceae bacterium | reverse complement strand
TGGGAGTGTTCTTTGACCCCTCACCCCCGTCCCCTCTCCCCTCGAAGGGGAGAGGGGGGATTGAGGCACTTTTCGTCCACTTTTTCTGGTATGCGGCCACGAACCCGGTAAACTGCCACTTCCTCGCCAACCGTTCCAGTCCTCCGCATCGGAGACCTGCCGTGCTGCGTTTGCTGCTGTTGATCCTTACCTGTTGTGCCCCCATCATCGCCGGTCAGCCAGCGCCGCCTTCTGCCGCGGAACACCCTGCTGTCGATCCTGCCAATCCCTGGTATCCCACCACCAGCTTCCCGCGGCTGCTCACACCGGACTGGGTTGGTGAACCGGGTGTCGAGGCTGTGATTGTGCTGGCGATTGACGACATGCGTGACCCGGCAAAGTATGAAGCCGCCCTGCGTCCCATCCTGAATCGGCTCAAGCAAATCGACGGGCGTGCTCCGGTCAGCATCATGACCAACGACGTTCGACCCGATGACCCACAACTGCAAAGCTGGCTGGGTGAAGGTCTGTCCATTGAATGCCATTCCGCCGATCATCCCTGCCCCATTCTTCAGGGTGGCGACTTTGCCAAAGCCCGGTCCACCTACGAACGCTGTGTCGACCGCATGGCGTCCATTCCCGGCAACGTGCCGGTCGCCTTTCGCACGCCCTGCTGTGATTCCTTGAACACTGTCAGCCCCAGCTTCTTCGACGGCATCTTCAGCCGCACGACTGCCGAAGGTCGCTATCTGCAGATTGATTCTTCCGTATTCATGTTCTTCACGGGCCGCGATCCGGAACTGCCTCGTGAACGAGTGCTGGATGCCAACGGCAACGAACGCTTCCTTAAATATCTGCCGAAGGGCAACCGCTTCGGCGGAAATGTGCACGATCACTTCGTCAACTACGTCGAGAACTACCCTTACCCGTGGGTGATCAACAATGTTTGCTGGCAGATTCCCTGCCTCGCTCCCAGTGACTGGTCCGCCCAGCATCTGCAGGGCAAAAACAAACCGATCACGGTGGACGACTGGAAAGCCGCCATCGATCTCACCGTCGCCAAACGCGGCTGCTTCAGTCTCGTGTTTCATCCTCACGGCTGGATTCAGCCCGAACAGATTGTTGAGTTGATCGACCATGCGGTCACAGTGCATGGTCCGAAGGTAAAGTTCCTCAACTTCCGCGAAACGGCCGACCGGCTCAACAGGACCTACTGTGGCGGAAAGACGCTGCGTGATACGCCGCCTGCGTTTCTGCAGCAGGTGCAGGCAGCGCGTCAGAACAGTCCATCCCCGTTCGCCGGACTTCCTCAGACAGACGCTGCACTGCTCAGCGAAGTCGCCGCCAACCCGGCCGTGTTCGGCTACCCGGCGGCGCGTCGCGAGGACGGTACGTCGAACGGATTCTTCATTCACGACGGTCACTTCTGCTGGCAGAATGAAAACACTTCGAGCCTGCCCGATCTGCTGCAGCGTGAAAGCTTCGCCGCGGTGCTCACCAAAGCCACCCGCCAGAAAGCCAAAGCCAGCCTGCCACTGATTCCCGTCGGCGCCGCCGTCGTGGATATCACTCCCGATTACCCGGTGCGGCTCACCGGTTACGGCAATCGCCTGCAGGAAGCCGAAACCGCCGCTGTCCGCATTCACGCGCGAGCCCTGGCCATCGGGCCCAAGGACAACCTGCAGGCTGTGCTGCTCACAGTTGACAACTGCGGCATCCCGGCAGAAATGACGGAAGCGATTCACAGGCAGCTGGAAGAGCGGCTTGCAGAACGTCTGCCGCGGGAACGTTTTGCCATCAGCTCCACGCACTCGCACTCCGCTCCATGGCTTCGCGGCTTTGCTCCGAACATCTTCGCCACCGTCCCCGAAGATCACGCCGCGCGACTGGCCCGCTACGAAGCTGAACTGACAGAGAAGCTCGTGCAGGTCGCTCTGCAGGCCTGCAGCAACCAGCGCGACGCGACTCTCAGCCTGGGTTTCGGAGCAGCGGGCTTTGCGATGAACCGCCGAGTCATCAAGGAGGGGCGCTGGTCAGGGTTCGGGGAAACACCGGATGGCCCCGTGGACAAACGCGTGCCACTGCTGGCCGCTCATGACAGCGATGGAAAGCTCATCGCCCTGCTCGCCAACTACGCCTGCCACTGCACCACTGAAACCGGTGACTTCAATCAGATCAGCGGTGACTGGGCCGGCTTCGCTGCGGATGATCTGGAAGCGGAACACCCCGGCGCCGTAGCACTGATCGCCATCGGCTGCGGGGCCGACGCCAACCCCTCTCCACGCGGCACCCACGAAATGGCCCGGCAACACGGCCGAACCCTGGCTGATGAAGTCAAACGACTGCTGCCGTCGCTGCAGCGCATCAACCCGCAGATCACAGCCCGCATGGCGCGCATCGATCTGCCCCTGGCCGGTGTTCCCAACGAAGCCGAACTGCAGCAGCAGGCCGAACAGCCCGGCGTTGCCGGTTCCCGCGCTCGCTGGTTCCTTGAACAGCTCAAACAGGGTACACCGGTGCCGACCACCGTTCCCGGCTATCCAATTCAAACCTGGTGTTTCGGTGATGACCTCGCGATGGTGTTTCTGGGCGGTGAAGTCGTTGTCGATTATGCCCTGCGCATGAACGACATGTTCGACGGCAGCCGACTCTGGATCAACGCCTACAGCAACGACGTGCCATGCTACATCGCTTCTGCAAGGCTGCTCCGTGAAGGGGGCTATGAAGTGGATTCGTCCATGCTGTATTACCGCCGCCCCTCCAGTCTGGCCCCTGAAACAGAAGACCTGATCTGCGATACCGTTCAGAAACTGCTGCCCCACGAATACTACTCCGCCAGCCTGCAACAGGATTTTCCGGCACCGCTGAATCCCGGTGCTGCCGTAGCCAGTCTGAAGACACGGCCCGGCATGCAGCCTGTGCTCGCCGCCGCCGAACCGCTGGTCCGCGACCCTGTGGCCTTCGACTGGGACGAACGGGGCCGACTGTGGGTGGTTGAAATGGGCGACTATCCACTGGATCGTCCTCGCGGCCGCATTCGTGTGCTCACCGATCGCGACGGGGACTGGGTCTATGACGAAGCCGTCACCTTCCTTGATGAACTCGCCTTCCCCTCCGGCATTCAGTGCTGGCGAAATGGCGTACTGATTTCGATGGCGCCCCAGGTCTTCTATGCGGAAGACACGGACGGCGACGGCACCTGCGATCATCGCCAGCCACTCTATGCCGGCTTTATTGAAGGCAACCAGCAGCACCGCGTGAATGGGCTCCGCTGGGGTCTTGACGGCTGGCTGTATCTGGCCAACGGCGACAGTGGCGGCCTTGCAGCAGGCACAGGCCAGCTGCCTGGAGTTGCCGAACCGCTGTCAACACCCGGACAGCCCGTGCTCCTCCGCGGTCGTGACCTGCGAATTCATCCCGACAGCAACAACGCAGACGCCGTGTCCGGGACCACCCAGTTCGCCCGCGAACGCGACGACTTCGGCCGCTGGTTCGGCAACAACAACTCCAACCCCATCTGGCAATTTGCACTGGAAGACCGCTACCTGCGTCGCAACCCGCATGCCGGCATTTCCGGCGGTGTGCAGCAGATCGCAGAAACTCCCGGCGCGGCTCCGGTGTTTCCTTCCAGCCGCACACTGGCGCGGTTCAATGACTTTGCCTTCGCCAACCGTTTCACGTCGGCCTGCGGCACGATGATCTACCGCGATGTGCTGCTGGGCCCCGAATTCGCCGGCAATGCCTTCACTTCAGAACCCGTCCACAATCTGGTGTCCCGGCTGGTGCTGTCGCCCGCCGAAAATGGTGACGGCAACACCCTCGCCGGTCGCCGCGCAGCCGACGAACAGGACCGCGAATTCCTCGCATCCACCGACAACTGGTTCCGCCCCACCATGCTCCGGACTGGCCCCGATGGCGCACTCTGGGTGGCCGACATGTACCGCGCCGTGATCGAACACCCCGAATGGATTCCTGCCGAATATCAGCGAAAGATGAATCTGTCGGCCGGCAATGACCGGGGGCGGATCTATCGCATCCTGCCCGCCACCGAATGCTGCGGAAACGACTCGACGCCAGAAAAATCCGAGCTGCGAAAACCATTTCCCGCGAAATGGAATGAGATACCGCTGGCCGAGCTGGCGGCCCGCATGGCCAGTCCCAACGGCTGGTGGCGAGATCTGGCTCACCGCCTGCTGCTGCACCGTCGCAGTGAGCTCAGTGCGGCCGCCGCCGCACCCGTGCTGGATTCGCTCAGGCACACAGCGTCCTCCGGCGGAGCTCCTGCGGTGCAGGCCCTTGCTGCTCTTTGTCAGTTATTGCCCGACGAAGCTGCCGCCAGCCGTCTGCAGGAACTGGAAACAGCCCTCGCATCCAGCGACGCCGAAGTCCGCCGCATGGCCGTGGAACTGCTCGAACCCCTGCTGGCTGCCGACACACCCTCGCCCGCCGCACTCAAACTGCTCGAACACGCCGCCTCCGACCCGGCCGTGCTGGTGCAGCGTCAGGTGTTGTTGAGCTGTGGTGAGGTGCGTTCTGCGGCCGCAGCACCCATCCTCGCCCGGTTGCTCCTGCAGCATTCCGGCCACGATTCGCTTCGCAACGCCGCCTTCACATCGCTGCATCCCCAGAATATCGGCGAAGTGCTGCGACAGGTGCTGCAGAGCCCGGCAGCGGCGGGTCGGGCCGGGCTGCTGAGTCAGCTGATGAGCCAGGCGGGGGCGATGGGGTCAGCCGGCGAACTGGCCACCCCACTCACCAGCCTGCTGCAAGCCCTCGATGCCGCTTCGTCCGCCGACAGCTGGCAGCAGGCCGCGTCGGTGCTGGCTAAAGTCACCAGCGGTGATTCCGGCAAACAGCTGGTCGGATCGGGTGGTGCCGGCTTCACAGCGGCGCTGGCACAGTCTGCCGGTACTGCGTGGGCCGTGGCGGCCAATTCTGAACTGGCCGAAGGCCAGCGCGCTGCAGCACTCGGATTCGTCAGAGCTGCGGGAAGCGGTTTTTCGGCTGAAAGGCCGGTGCAGGACTTTCTGCGGCCGTCCGTTGCTCCGGTTGTTCAGCAGGCTGCCATTCGACTCCTGCTGCAGTCCGGTGCGGACGCCGGCGTCACAGATGTGCTGCACCAGCTGCGGTCGCTGACCCCGGCTGCTCAGGCGGAGCTGCTGGATGGGCTGCTGCAGCGGGAAGACGGCACAGAGCTGCTGCTGACGACACTGGAAGCAGGCACCGCCACCGCAACCGATCTCGACGCCACGCGCCGCGACCGCCTGATGCACCACCGCAATCCGAAACTGGCCGCACGCGCTCAGCAGGTACTCCAGCACGCCAACGTCAGCAGCCGCGAGACAGTGGTGACCGAGTACCGGGAAAAACTGGAGGGGCTCACCGGCGATCCCCAGGCCGGGCGTCTGGTCTTTGAAAAACGCTGCAGCAGCTGTCATCGCCTGCAGGATCTTGGGCGGGACCTCGGCGCAGACCTGGCGGCACTGCGGGATCGCTCCAGCAGCGCCCTGCTCACGGCCATCCTGGATCCCAACCGTGCCGTGGAAGCCAAGTTTGTCAGCTACACAGTTGTGACGAAGGACGGTCTGCAGTACACGGGAATGCTGAGGTCGGAAACCGGTGCAAACCTGACGCTGGCAGGCAGCGATGGCCGGGAACAGACGGTCCCGCGGTCCGATGTGGATGAACTGCTGTCTTCGGGCCGTTCACTGATGCCCGAAGGTCTGGAAAAGGATCTTGCTCCGCAGGACCTTGCCGATGTGATGGCCTTTGTGCAGTCCACAGGAAGCAGCTGGAAACAGTTTGCCGGCAACCAGCCGACCGTGGTGCAGCCGAACGCTGATGGCACGATCGTCCTGCCGGCCTCAGCTGCCGAAATTTACGGACCGACGCTGGTGTTTGAAAACAAATACGGCAATCTTGGGTTTTGGTCCAGCACGGCTGACCACGCCCGCTGGACTGTGGAAGTGCCTCGCGGTGGCGACTGGATTGTGGAACTGGACTTCGCCTGTGACAACAGCACGGCAGGGGGCCTGATTCGCTTCTCCACCGGCACCAGACTGCTCACCGCCCGCGTACCGGGCACGGGCTCGTGGGACGAATATCAAACGTACCGAGCTGGTACGATTGATCTGCATCGGGGCCGAGTGCAGCTGACGGTCACCACACCGGACCAGCCGCAGACCGCACTGCTGGACCTGCGTGCGATCAGGCTGATTCCAGCAGAGTGATTCGGCCCGGTAAGTGTGCGAGCAAATCCCCCCTCTCCCCTCCCAGGGGAGAGGGGTCGGGG
>JBEIEK010000342.1:0-6329 GCA_040382995.1 Planctomycetaceae bacterium | reverse complement strand
TGCCGAAATCGGCGATTGAGCCGTCCCACTGAGGTGCTCCGCCAGGCACCAAATAGGCCAGTTGATCACCGTCGTCGGGATCCGCTGTGGGAATGAGGCTGTCGATGAAGTCCTCAGGCAGGTAGCCACCGTCAATGAATCGCTGCGGAACTTTGATCTCCTGATTCTGGCTGCTGACATTAGTGACGAAGCGGAAGCTGCCGTCGATTGAGGCGAGGTTGTGAACTCCGGCGTGGGCGGTGATCAGCAGGTCGGTGGCGAAGCCTGTTTTTTTGATTGCCAGCACCCCGAGGGCACTCAAGTTGAACAGCTGCAACTCCGGTGGGCCGATCTGGATCGTGCCCTGGGCAAGGACTTCAAGGCCATCGGAATTGATCTGCATCGAGTACACGCCGCTGAGTCGGAACAATTCTGTCCCGAATGTTTCGTCGTTGCCATCGAGGTCCGGGGCATGAAACAGCAGCTTGCCGGCTGCGGAGATCATGAAGGACTTCGGTTCAATGGTATAGGTTCGCGTCAGATCACTGCCACCGGAGCCCATGCCGCTGAATGTCAGAGTTTCCTGACGCTGAACGGTGGTGCTGTTGAATTGCAGATTGGCGAACGCGTCTGCGCGGATGCCGAACGGCTGCAGGGCCTTCAGCCCCGCCTGCAGCTCGGCCACGCCCCAGATCTTCAGTCCCTCAGTGC
Source organism: Planctomycetaceae bacterium (assembly GCA_040382995.1). Lineage (GTDB taxonomy): Bacteria > Planctomycetota > Planctomycetia > Planctomycetales > Planctomycetaceae > SXXK01. The sequence goes on along the minus strand of JBEIEK010000342.1, from coordinate 5,639 downwards.
TGGCTTCCAGCACAAACCGCGCGGCCGCAGCACCGACGGGCCCCAGCATAAATGCCGACATGGCACCGCCGGCGTCCAGCGTGGTGCGAACGCCAATCACCTCCCGCTGTCCGGCAGAATTTGGGGTGCCCAGCAGTGCCTGAGACCCCATGCGGACGAAGCCCTTGACCTTGATCATCGGCTCAGCGAGAAACGGCTGCACAAAGGATACGCCGGTGTCAATCACCTGCAGAATGTCCTTCAGCACCGCCACGGCATCCTTGCTGCCATCCCCCATTGGCCCAACGATGGGTTCGAACATCTTTACCATATCCATCAGCATTTTGGGATCGCCGATGTCGCCGTAGAGTCCCTGTGAGAAGCCTGTGCGCCAGAGCAGACTGCCGTCGATGCGGATTTCGAAGGCCGGAGCATCCGCGACGACAGCAAACTGCTGTTCCAGTGCCGAATTGGTGGCTCCGTCAACTGTACGGAAACTGTCACCGACAAACTGGACGCGGACGACCCCGGGGACGAAGGACCCGCTGAATCGATAGCGGTAGATCAGGTCAGCCGGATTGCCCTGTGGAGTGGGTGCGCCGTTGATGCCAACGCCAACCGGGGTGACCCACTCTCCGGCGTCATTCTTTACCAGCAGCGTGAACTCCTGAGCCGGGTCCGTGATGCTGCCGACATCCAGGCCGCGACCCGTGGGATCAACGAACTGCACATCGATGTAGCCGCGACTGTTGATTTCGGACATATCGACGCGCTGCTCATTGGCAGGGGCGAGCAGGCCAATGGCTGCGGAGTCGAGGCCGAAGCGGTATTCACCGGCCGTGAGCTGGTAGCCGGCGGTGTCCTGCAGGCTGGCGGCATACCACGTGAGTACCACGTCACCGGCGGTAAAACTGCCGGTGAACGAGTAGCGATAGCTGCCGTCGGACTGGCTCACAGGTGCGGCGTCGGAGAGTTCGACCCCGGCGACGGCCGAGCCACTCAGAGTAAATTCCGTCGTTGTGTCATTGAGAAATGCAGGGTTGAGCGAGGCGGCTGGTGTGGACGGGGTGAACAGGACGTCGAAATAGCCGCGCGCGTTGATGGTGGCAAGGCTGCCGATGGCACCGGGGCTGAGTCCGACGACCGTTGCCTGAACTCCGGTGGATGTGAATTTCTGTGAGCGCGCGGCACTTGGAATTCCATCAGCGTCTGCAAGCGCGCCAGCCGCGAACAGAAGCTCCACCGGGCCACTGCTGAAGCCGCCTGTGAACGAGTAGCGGTAGACGCCGGGACTGCTGGCCACGGCGATGGGGCTGCTGGAGACGAGCACGTTCTGAGCGGCGCTACCGAGCAGTGTGAATTCGGCGGCGGTGTCGGTGATGGTCGCCGGATCCAGCGTGGCACCTTCCGGCACCGTGAAGCGGACTTCCAGCCAGCCGCGTTGATTCAGGATCGCTGCCGAGACAGGCGTGCCGGGCTGTGGGTCCAGCAGCGAAGCTTCGGCGGCGGTGACGGTGAAGTTCTGCACGCGCGCGGTGTTGCTGCTGCCGGTGCTGTCTGTAAAGACGTTTGAGGGAAAAGTTACCTGCACGGTGCCTGAGGCGAACTGGCCTGTGAAGGGGAAATACCACAGACGAGAATCGCTGGTGTCGGAAAAAGGCGTGCCGGAAAGCGCCGCTGTCCCGACACCGGCACCGGACAGAGTGAATTCGGCAGTTGGATCGGTGATGGACGAAGCGTTGACGGTGGCTCCGGTGGTGGGCTGAAAACGAATGGCGAGTCGGCCGGCCTGATTGAGGCGGCGACGGTCGAAGCGATCGCCATCTTTCGGTCCGGCCAGTTCGAGGCTGGCGCCGGTGGCAAGAAAAGTGGCGGTGCCGGCGGCGGCAAGGTTGTCGAGGCTGTCCTTCCAGCTGCCTGCCAGGAATCGCACCTGATACTCGCCCGGTTCAAGCGTCACATCCGCGGGAATCGAATAATCGAAGACGGTTTCTGAGTTCTCCGTCTGGACTGCCGTGCCGGGAATAGCGACCGGGGTGCCGTTCGGCAGGACAAGTTCCAGTTCGGCGTTGCTGTCCGTGATGGTGGAGGCCTGCAGGGTAGCGCTGCCTGCCGGGGTGAATTTGACGCGCAGGCGTCTTTCTGAAATGAACGTTGCGAGGGCGATATCGCCTTTTGCGGGTGGCGAAATCAATTGTGCGGATACGGTGGCCGGAGTGCTGCTGCTGTTGAAGAAGTTGACTTCGCTTCCGCTGGAATCGTAGTAGCGCATGGTGATGCCGCCCTGAATCTCCACAGAGGTGGGAACCGGCAGCACTGGCGGCAGCAGCAGGGGATTGGGGATGTGACGCACGATGGGATGCAGTCCCGCGGGCACGTCCTGGGCGACCATCAAAAAGGTGGCGTTGCCTTTGGCAATTTCTGAAAGGTTCCCGTAAAGCCGCACGGGGACTCGCTGCAGACCGCCCATCAGCAGCAGGTCACCGGTCAGCAGCACCTTTCCGTCGGTGGACAGGCGGACTTCGACATTACCTTTCAGGATTTCTTCCGGCGGATGCAGGGTGAATTGAGCGCCCCCGGTGATCAGCATGGGGTTGAGGAAGGCGGCAAAGAATCCGCCGGCCACGGGATTGGCCTTAAGTGCCTGATACTGACTGACGACCTGCTGTTTGACTGTGGCCAGCCATTCGCCTGCATCGCTGGAACCACCACCGGCATCCTCGCTGAGTGCTGGCGAGTACTTTTTGTCGAGCAGTTGCTGGGGATCGTAGATGCTGGGGAGTGACGTGAAGAACTGGACGCTGCCGGAGAACCCGGACAGTTTCAGGCCACTGATGGGTTCCAGCAGAATGCCTTCGGGCAGATCGCCGACGACTTCCACCCCGAGCGGTCCCAGCTCTGAAATGGCGAAGCGAATTTTGAAACCACCCTGGCCTGCGATTGTCAGCCCGCCTTCGACACCCACGAAGAACACGCGATCGGCAACGGCTGTTTCAAGGTCCAGCGGCCCGATGATGTTGCCGCTGGAATCCAGTTTCAGGATGCCGCCCAGAAGTCCGGCGGTGATTTCTCCGCCAAACAGATTGCCCGTCATGGAGACGCTGATGGATTCGATATCCGTGATGGGGAACTTGCCGTCCTGGAGCAGTCCCATGTCGATGCGAACCCCTTCGACGGCACCGGACACCGTGAGGTTTGGAATGCCTTTGATTTTATCCACGGCCGCGGAAAGGATGATCGAGAAGCGTTCGGGATGCGCCTGCAGGTCTTCCCACTGAATGCCCAGTTCCGTGACTCGGATCGGCAGCCATGACGGCCACTGGAACGACTCTCCGGACGCGGTGTCGGCACTGATAAACACGCCGAAGCCCTCGCGTGTGACGAAGGCCCCGCTGGCGGATATCGCGAAGTTCCGCATTTCGCCACCCAGCTTGAGCGGACCGGCCTGCACCTCGGCGGCAACCGACGACACGGAGACCACATATTCGCTGCCGGTCGCTGCCGTGTCGATTTCAATGTCCTCGCCGGTGACCTTCAGCAGGCTGCCGAAGGTCATCTGCATCCGGTCGGAATGAAACTGGAACCCGGAGGGCGTGCCGTTGCTGAAGCTGAGACCGGCGCGGACGGCTTCAGTGTCTGAGTCCGGACCGTCCGAAAATTCGAGGCTGAAGGTGCTTCCGGGAAACAGTGCGGCGCCGCCGGCGGCGATATACACCTGACCGTTAAAGGTGAAGCTGCCTGAGAATGTGCCGCCGAAGTCCGTGATGCCCGCACGGACGCCCTGCAGCTGCAGCATCGAGCCAAAGCTGAGGTCGCCGTTGTAGGCGATTTCGGCCTGCCCAAGCTGGAAACCGTTGTTCCGCACCACAAGTCCCGGAATAGTGGTGTCATCGTCACGGGTGTACGGTGAGAGGGATCCGGTGAGGTTGAGCGGAGTGATGGTGACGGAGGCGGAGTCGAGTTTCAGGATTTCCTGAGCGTCGTAGGCTGCCTGCTCGGCAGACGATACTGTGCCGTCGTTGTTGGTATCTCGTTCTGGGTTGTACTGAATCGTAACGCCCGTCGCTTTTGCCAGCAGGACGTCGACCACATTCAGATTCAGTTCCCCGACGTCCACCCTGAACTTACCCAGTCCGCCACCGATGATTTCCAGCGACGGACTGATGTCCACATTCACATCGAACAACCCTTCGAGGTCACTGATGCTGGTACTCAGCGCGCTGGACGAACTTCCAAAATTCAGTGACGCGTTTTCGACGCCAAGGCCCACGGTGACCGTGATTCGTGCACCCTTCAGACTGCCATCCGCGTTCTTCAGCGGCTTAAACTGGAAGTCTTCCAAACCAAAATGCGGACCCTCAAGCACCAGCGGCCCGAGGTTGACGCTGGAGGTGGTATTGGCCTTGCCGTCACGAACCGTGAAACTGTCGGACGCGGCCGCATTCACATCGCCGTCTTCGTCCGCCCAGCGACCGGCCAGAAAGTTGACGTTGATGGCTCCGGGAAGAAACAGCGGGATGTCGTTGCCGGGATCCCGATCCGCCAGGTAGTAGCGGAACGTATTGCCGTCCAGATGTTCCACCGTTGTCAGCACCACGTCAGCGACCCCCGCACCCGTCAGCGAAAACTCTGCGGCTGAGTCAAGGACGGAGGCAATGTTCAGCGGTGCGTCGCCCGGACTCTGCAGGGTTACATCAAGGTACCTGCGACGATTCAGCAGGGATGCGTCGACACCGTCGACAATGGTGGTCAGCTGCGCAAGGGGCGGGACTGCCGGTTTTGGCGGCAGAGCCAGTGATGGCAGCGATCCGGCAACCGCTGAGATATCCACTCCAAACACGCGAACGGTCGTCAGCCCCACGTCCAGCAGCTGGAAGCCGTCCTCACCTCCGATGGAAAAGCGCGCCTTACCACCGATCTCGAAGACTTCAAGACCATTAATATTCAGCGCCGCAGAAACCTCGGGGATGTCAATAAAAATCACCCCGGAATCGGTCTTTGTGGCCTGAATCGAACCACTGATTTCAAAGATTCCAGCAACAGAAATCACGGCAGAGCCGCCGAAGCTGAGCACCTTTTCGCCGCTGCTGAAGACCACCGGCACATTTCCGGCCGGCGTCCAGACTGTCTCATTCACCGGCGTCCCCAGTTGGTTGGAACGCACATTAAATGTGCCGGTGATGCTCAACCCCGTTAATCCCAGCACACCTACGTCCCCGGATGTGGTCAGGGCGTAGCTGCCATTCCTCAGCACCAGCCCGAGGTTGCCGTTGGAAACTGTCAGTCCAATCGCACTGGCCGTACCCCCGTTGACGCCGAGAAACGCCTCAACACCCGCGACACCAACCAGCAGCGTCTCACCCTGCTTCTCAATACCGAAGCTGCCGGAAAGGTCCACGAACCCGCCGATCGACAACCGGGCACTGCCCCCGAACTGAGTGACATCTGCTGCCGTGTCGAACTTCACACGCACAGGACCGTCAGGAGTGCTGATCGTGGTATCAATGGCAGCACCAAGTCGATTGACACGAGCGTTCATGGTGCCGGTAAGCGTGAGGCCGGGAATGCCGACCAGCGCCGCGGTGCCGGAGGCCACCAATGCGTACTTCGCTTCACCGCCAGCCGGCTTGTCGATCACAGCCCCGACAATTCCCTGCGAC
>JBEIEK010000341.1:0-6387 GCA_040382995.1 Planctomycetaceae bacterium | reverse complement strand
TTGCCGACTCGCAGAACCAGCATGATGGTCCCGGTTTGCTCAGCCAGCTGGATCGGATCGTTGCCCGGATCAAGCGTGGTGCTGACGAGTGTTTCCACGCCGGCGATTGCGCGGGCCTGAAATTCGGGGTGCGGCAGGTAGATCACCTTCGTGACCATGTTGTTGCTGCGAATGTGTTCGAGGTCCTCTTCAGTCACCTCAAGCGGCACCGGATTGTGCTGCAGGTAAGACAGGGTGTTCGGGTGGGCACCGCGAACTTCCAGAGTTGGATACAGGCTTTGCCCTTCCCAGCCCTCGCCAGGAATGTTTGAGAAGACCAGCTGGTAGATGGCTCCCTGCGGGAAGTCAGCCCGGCCAGGCACGAACCGCTGATTGCGGGCAAGGGCGTTCCCCGACAGCCAGCCGACGGACATGCCGTCCTGGCCGATGAACTTCACCTGCGTGGTCATCAGGGCAGCAGGCATCTGACCGCCCCCCTGAGCTAAAACTCCCAGGACGCCCGGTCCTGGGCCATCAACCATCGGCCCCGGATGCTGCAGCATGGCAGCCGGAGGTGCGACATGTTCCGTCGATTTCACGACGGACGCACTTCCGTCGATGCCGGCACAGCCCATACAGACGACCACAAGGGCGCCGAGGGCCAGAAAGTAGTATTTCATTGAAACCCCTTCCCTGGAATGCTTCGTAACGCGTCGCATACCCAACTTCGTTCCAACAGGTGCCGGAAACTGTCCGTATCTGGATTCGCGGATTTGTCTGTGCCCAGCCGGCGATCAATTCGGTATAGTGCGGCAACGGCCGCACATTTCTTCCCTTCCTTCTTCGGGTTTCGGCGCCCGTTTCCTTTGACAAATCCACTAAAATCCGAACATGAATCACCACCCCCAATCCCAACCCAAAGCCCCCAGTTTGCTGATTCTGGCCCTGTTTGGCGGGATCACCGGCGTGTTCGGCGGGTCACTACCAGCAGTTTTCGCCGACGAAAAACCCGCGGCCGCCCCGGCACAGCAAACTTCCCCGGAACTCCCGGCAGCCGACGAAATCCTCAACCAGGCCCGCACCCGCCTCGAAGGCCTCGACTCCCTCGAATGCGATCTCCAGCAAACTGCCATGATCGGCGGTATGAAGATTCTGGCCAACGGTCGCTACACCGAAGCCACCGGTAACCGCGTCCACCTCCAGTTCCGCATGTACCCGATGGCCACGGCCAAAGCCGAAGACATCAAGGCCACTGCACTCGATGCACCCCCGGCAGAGCTCAAACCGGAAGACAATCAGGGCGAACTGCAGCAGATTTCAGACGGCACCGTGGTCTTCACTTCATGGAAAAACGGTGAGACCCAGCGCGTAACCCGCCGAAACCTCCGCGATATTCAAACCGCTGCCGCGTCAGCAACAGGTTTCGAATCCGGCAGTGTCGCCATGGATCTTGGCGTCGGTGGCCTGCGCTCACTGATTTCCCGACTGCAGACCTCCATGGTGTTCGCCCCGGTTCGCAAGGTTACGGCCGGAGATCGAACGCTGCTGGAAGTCACCGGCCGCTGGAGTGATCGCGTCCGACGCGAACTGTTTGGGCTGCCGGAAAACACCTTCGTTGACGCTCGCCCCTGGGTCCCCGAATACTGCCGCGTCTATGTCGATCAGGAAACCATGCTGCTCAGACGCATTCAGTATCTCAAGCACAGCCCCAATCCGGCTGACAAACTCGCCCGCCCGCTGCTCACTCTGGATCTCCGCAACCTCAAACTCAATGGCCCCGTCGATGACGCTCTGTTCCGGTTCACTCCGCCTGAGAATGTCCCGGTGGAGGACCAGACTGATGCCGTGATCCAGGCCATCCGCAACGCGAAACCCGCAAAGCAGGACTGAGCTCACGTCCCCTGCTTAACCTGCAACGCCACACCCTCGAACGGCGACTCGCCTGCGGTGTTCATGAATCCACACTCCCAAACTGATGACGCTGCAGGTGCACTCGCAGAGCGTTGACCGTGCGAACGAATCCCTCTATCGTGCGTCATCCTGCTCGCTCTCGCCCTGCCCGCTTCGCCCACTTGCTCTCCCAGGGTCCCGCCATGTTTGCATCGCCAGCGTCGTCCCGTTTTGCCACTCTGCTCCTGTTCGCAGCCTCCTTCACCGCTGCCATGGCAGATGATGAATGGCCCCAGTTTCGCGGCCCGGATGGGCAGGGTCACGCCAGCGCTCCCGATCTGCCGATCCGCTGGAGCGAGTCTGAAAATGTCGCGTGGAAGACTCCAATCCCCGGTGAAGGCCACTCGTCCCCAGTCATCTCCGGTCGCCAGATCTGGCTGACCACGGCCATCGTTGATCCGCTCAGCGAAGAGGAAATGAAACAGCGACTGTCCTCGATCAAAAATCCACAGGGGCTGCAGCTGGCAGGAACCCTGCGACTGCAGGGAATTTGTGTGGACCGTGAAACCGGTGCCGTCCTGCATACGGTGACGCTCTTCACCATTGACACTCCAGAGCCCCGGCACGCACTGAACAGCTACGCTTCACCGACACCGGTGATTGCCGGCGGAAACGTGTATTTCCACTTTGGAACCTACGGGACCGCGGCAGTCAACCGCGAAACAGCTGAACTGCTCTGGAAAAACGACACCCTGAAGCTGGACCACCAGAACGGACCCGGCAGTTCACCGATCGTCTGGAAGGATCTTCTGATCGTGCATCTGGACGGCACGAACACGCAGTCAATCGTCGCGTTGAACACACAGAACGGCGAGGTTGCATGGCAGACCAAACGTTCAGGAGAAATGGATCCGACTCCTGAATTGCAGAAGGCCTACGGGACTCCGCTGCTGGTGGAAGTGGCCGACCGTCCGCTGCTGATTTCACCTGCGGCCAACTGGGTGTATGGCTACGACGCCCGCACCGGTGAAGAAATCTGGAAGGCGTCATATGGCAAGCTGGGGTTTTCCACAGTTCCCCGGCCGGTTGTTCGGGGAGACACAGTCTATGTGGCAACCAGCTACATGGCATCGCGGCTGCTGGCAGTCAGGTTCACCGGCACCGGAGACGTGACATCCAGTCATATCTCGTGGATGTCCGACCGACAGATACCACAGAAGCCGTCGATGGTGGTTGTCGGAGACCGGCTGTATTTTGTGAGCGACAAGGGGATTGTGCGTTCCCTGAACGCTGAGAGTGGCGAAGAGCTGTGGTTTGAGCGACTTCCGGGCGACTATTCGGCGTCACCGCTGGCTGTCAATGACCGGCTGTATTTCTGCAACCATGACGGCGTCTGCACAGTCATTCAGGCAGCCGACAAGTACGAGGTGCTGGCGACCAATCAGCTTGAGGGCGGCATCATGGCTTCTCCCGCTGTTGCCGGAAAAGCCCTGTTCCTGCGGACATCAGGCCACCTGTACCGGATTGAGCAGCGCTGATGGTCGAGCCCGCAGAGGCACGAGCTCACGGAGACGGCACATTCTGCGGCGATACGGGCCCCGAGACCGGTGATTCAAGGCAGCCAAGGATGCGGCAGGCAGAAATCAGACTGTGAGGCGCGGGGCCTGTCCAGAGGATTCCATTTTTCTGCAGAGGTGGGTCACGGCGGTCGCTGATGGTCAGTCCAAGCAGCGATATTTCGCTGCACTGATCCAGTCGGATGCCGCAGGGTGCGGATTCAAGAATCTGACAACTGCAGAGGGTCACGTTGCGGCAGTTGAAGAGCTCAACCAGTGCTTCGCGCTGAAGTTCCGGGGCCTGGGGGAACTGATGGCGCCCGGTCTGGCAATCCTGAATGATGTTGCCGGTGAGGACCGAGTCGGCACAGTTGCGCAATGTCAGTCCGGTGCAGAGCTCTCGCTGGATCCCGTAATCTGCGTTGTGGCCGAATGTGTTGCTGCCGACGGTGATGCGGGAGCAGTTTTCGAGGAGCAGATTGCGGTGGTGACCGGAGTAGATGGTGTTGCCGGTGAGTGAGATGTCCTGGACATCCGTCATGTGCACATTGACCCACTGGCTGCCGATCAGGTTGCCGGTAATGGCAATCATGCCGATCCGGGCATTCGCCGCCGCGGGGTCTCCGATCAGTCGGAGATTGGCACCGTTGGGACTGTACGTGGCCTGAATGGTGTTGCTGCTGATTGTGCCTTCTCGAATGCTGCCAGCGCTGGCGTCAAGCCAGATTTCGGCAGTGGGGACGCCGTCGGCATCAGGAATCCCGTGGCCCCCGTTGTTGTTGTATTCAATGTCATTGCCCGTGATCTGCAGATTCCGGATTTCGCTGCGTTCAATGCGAATGCCACCGAGCCGACAGTAGCTGATGTGACAGGCGCTGATGATGGTCTGATGCAGATTGACCCCGTCGAGATAGATGCCGACACCGGTATTGTGATAGATGTGGCAATGGCTGATGAGCACGTTGCGGGCACGGGTGGCGAGGTGAATTCCGTGGCGGAGCTGTCGCAGAAGAACACCAGTAATTGTGGGCTGCATCACTCCAACAATCTGAATTCCATCGGCTTCAGGATGTTTGCCCACGATTTCAAGATCGCGGATCATCGGCATGCGTTCACGCAGCCAGACCTGTTCGGCAAAGCTTTTGGGGTCTGCCGTGGCGGTGTGGGTCCCGGTAATGAGCAGTGCGGGGCCGGGGCCTTCCATGAGAATCCGCGGGACGCCGCCTTCGCCGCAGATCGCAGTGCGGCCAATGCGGGCCAGCTCCAGTTTGAGCGGTCGAGTGATGCGGTAGTCGCCGCGCGGCAACCGAAGTTCACCGACACCTTCATCAAGGGCGTGCTGAAGTGCATCCGTGTCATCAGTAATACCGTCTCCGACTGCGCCAAAGTCTCCTGCCTGTGTCATGACCTGATGTCCTCAGAAGTGCGGACGATTGGGAGTATGCATCGCTGGGGTGTACGTCAGCCGCGGACGATTCCCTGATCCTTGTGCAGCTTGTACTCAAAGGCGTCGACGAGAGCTATCCAGCTGGCTTCGATAATGTTCTCACTCACCCCAACAGTGCTCCACAGAGACGTCCTGTCTCGGCTCTCAATCATCACCCGCACCCTCGCGGCTGTGCCTTCAGCGCTGTTGATCACGCGGACTTTATAGTCCACGAGTGCCATTTCGGTGATACCGGGGTAGACGGGTACCAGGGCTTTGCGGAGGGCGCTGTCGAGGGCATTGACCGGACCGTCACCTTCACCCACCACATGCTGCACGGCATCGGCCGTGGTGATCTTCAGCACAGCTTCCGTCATGGGTTCGCGCGACTGGTTCTCGACATGCACGCGATAGTGATCAAGCCGAAAAGCGGGCCGGTGCAGGCCAGCCAGCTTCATCACAAGCAGGTCGAATGAGGCATCAGCGGCCTCGAACTGGTAACCCTCATGTTCAAGGTCCTGCACAGCATTCAAGATTCGCACCATGAGTTCGTTGTCTTCGCCGATGGCGAATTTGCTTGTGCGCGAGATGATGTTTGAGCGACCGGAAAGTTCGCTGACAAGAATCCGACGCTCGTTACCGACCAGCTCAGGAGCGATATGTTCGTAGCTGCGAGCGAGGCGGTTGACCGCATGCACATGCATGCCGCCCTTGTGCGCAAAGGCACTCTGGCCAACGAATGGCTGCCCCGAGCGAAAGTTCATGTTGGCCAGTTCATAGACGTAGCGGGAGAGCTCTGTGAGTCGCTGAATGCCACCTTCTGCAAGCACGGGATGGTTGAGCTTGAGTGCCAGATTGGCTGCGGTGGAAATCAGATCCGCGTTGCCACAGCGTTCACCGATGCCATTGATCGTGCCCTGCACCTGCACGGCTCCGGCCTGAATAGCCGCCAGCGAATTTGCCACGGCCAGATCACAGTCATTATGGCAATGAATCCCAATTGGTACGGAAACATGCTGCTGCAGCTGGTGTACAAAATCTGCGATTGTTGCCGGCAGAGTCCCTCCATTGGTGTCACACATGACGATCATGTCGGCACCGGCTTCCGCAGCGGTGCGGAGCGTCTGCAGGGCGTAGTCCGGATTGGCCTTCCAGCCATCGAAGCAGTGTTCTGCATCGTAGATCGCTTCGCGACCCTGCGACTTCACATACGAGATGCTGTCGCGGATCATCGCGAGATTCTCTTCAAGGGAGACGCGGAGCACCTCGGTGACGTGCAGATCCCACGTCTTGCCGACAATCGTGCAGACCGGTGCCCCGGACCGAATGAGTGCCTGCATGCCGATGTCTTCTGCTGCGGTCACACCCTTGCGGCGAGTCATCCCGAAAGCACAGATCTTCGCGTGCCGCAGCGGCAACTCAGAAACTCGCTGGAAGTATTCCTCGTCCTTGGGATTCGAGAGCGGATAGCCGCCCTCGATGTAGTCAAAACCCAGTTCATCCAGGCGGCGCGTGATGGCAAGCTTATCCTGTAGT
>JBEIEK010000340.1:0-6396 GCA_040382995.1 Planctomycetaceae bacterium | reverse complement strand
GCATGGCGAGGTTGCCTAGTCCTTCACGATGGGATTGGTGAGGGTACCGATGCCACTGATGGAGATGGAAACGGAGTCACCGTGTTCGAGGGTGAAGCTGTCGTCGGGGACAATTCCGGTGCCAGTCATCAGGAAGGCACCGTCGGGGAATTCGTTTTCGCGGCAGAGCCATGCTGCGAGTTCTTCGGGGGTGCGTTTCATTTGGCTGAGCGGTGTGGAGCCGGAGAAGACGACGGCGTTACCGCGGCGGATTTCCAGCTGAATTTCGGTGCGTTCCGGCTGCAGGGGTTGTTCGGCGAGCAGGACAGCGGGCCCGAGGCCGGCGCATTGACGGTAGAATTTGGCCTGGGGCAGGTACAGAGGATTTTCGCCTTCGATGTCGCGGGCGGACATGTCGTTGCCAATGGTGTACCCGACGATGCGACCACTGCGATTGATGACCAGCGTGAATTCCGGCTCCGGAACGCTCCAGGAACTGTCACTGCGTACGCGCAGCGGCTGTCCGGGACCGGCGGTGCGGTGTGGAGTGGCTTTGAAGAAGATTTCCGGGCGATCGGCAGTGTAGACTTTGTCGTAGTGGGACGCGGCCGATTCAGATTCTTCCATGCGAGCAATCTGGCTGCGTTTGTAGGTGACTCCCGCGGCCCAGACTTCCTGGCGGTCGATGGGGGCCAGCAGCGTCACGTCCGCGAGTTGCACATGGGTGGTGTCGGGCCGCAGGAGGAAACGGGCGAGGCCCGCCGGATCAGCGGAATTCAGGATATCCATCAGTGAGTGGCAGTTGTCGATCTGCGTGAGATCGAGGAGCTGGACGGTGTCGGAGTGCAGGGCAGCGACGCGAAGTGAGCCGTCGTTCAGGCGAATTTTGCAAAGTCTCACAGGGCGATTCCACGAGGGTGAACAGGGCAGGGTTGGAGCAGCGCAGGGAGCGCGGGAAGGATTCTAACGGCTCCGCCCGCAAATAACCAGGCTGGCGGCTGCCCGTGGCTGATGCGCAGGAGTTGGGGGAGCATCCAAACCCCGGTGCTGAAAGTCTTTTGGCAACATTTTTTGCGCGAACAGAGACACCGATCTGGAATCCAACACGTAACGCCAGTCTTGTCAGACACTTACGCACGCAAAACGGCGACGGCTGTAATTCGGCCGCCAACACCGCGCAGCGGAAAAATCGATGGGGTGCGAATCTCAGGTGAGGTGCGTGGTTCTGCATTCGCTTTTCTGACTTCCCCGAACGCAGCAGGGGCTGTTCGGCAGAACCGAACAGCCCCTGAGCAGGTCAGCAGAGCGTTGTGGTTTTCAGGCGATTACGGGAGGAACGGGGTGAAGCCGGGGTTCGGCCAGGCCGGATCAGCAGCACCGCGGATGTTGTACCCGCCGTTGTTGAAGGCACTCTGGACGTTCTGAGTACCTCCGAAGTTGTTGAAGATGTTGTTGGGGCTGTTCAGGTTCGGGCCGTTGTCGACCTGGAAGAAGGACGCATCACGATCCTGAACTGGGAAGAAGCCAAAGAAGGATTGTTTAAGCGTATCGAGGTTCGTGTAGATCGCCCCAACGTCCGAGGGAGCAATCTGGTTGCCGGTGTTGTTCTGGAACCGCAGGTCCATTTGAGCGATATCGTCCAGGTAGATATAGTCAAAGGTATTTGCACCGGATGTGTCTGCGGAGTTGAACGTGTTTCCGGCTGAGAGGAAGGAGGAGCTGGCGAAGTCAGCTTCAAGGTTACCACCCAGCGTGTTGTTGCGGATATCGGCAGCGACATACGCCCCGGTACCGACTTCGATGCGGATCCCTTCACCGGTCACACCACCGAAACCGTTGTTGCGGATGGTGTTGCCCGTGGCGATGAACAAGCTGTTCTGAACCGATTCAAGATTCAGGTACGGCTCCATGTACATTGTATTGCCATTGAGGCTGCCGAGGTTGAGGAAGGTGAACTCAGGCTCGTTCGGTCCCCAGAACCCAGCCTGCCGGTTGTCGCTGGGGAATGTGAAGTTGTCGAGGTACACGAACTTGCTCTGATTCATGTCCGCGTCAGCCCTGTAGAACACACCTTCGCTGCCGTTGGCATCGATGATGTTCTGGTTCAGGTTGATGCGAACGGGGTCGAAGTCGAAGAGGCCAGTGCTGCGATCGCGGATGCCGGCCGCACCTGTCAGCAGCAGATTCACACCGCGGTCGCTGTTGTTGCTGACTGTGTTGTTGGTCATGGTGAATGTCGGGATTGGGCCGATCTGCGTCACTCCGCCGTTGAACGAGAGGACTGGGAGGGTGAAGTCAACGTTTGCCGTTGCGATACCCGTGGCCGTTCCACCGAAGACGTTCAGACTGACGCCATCGCCGCCGTTACCGGCAGCGACACCGTTGAAGTTGCCCCCGATCACGTTGTCGGTGATTGAGATGATTGGTCGGGAGACATCGTCGATGAAGGTGGCCGGGGGAACAAACAGTCGACGTCCGGTGGCGGTGATGGCGATGCCGTCATCCTGGTTATTCTGGATGCTGTTGCCTTCACCTGCGTTGCCGACGATCAGTGAACCGGTGGTGGTATTGGTGAAGTTGGCCTGGATACCGTCGCCATCAACAATGTCAATGTCGCCGTTGTTATTCAGGTCTTCAGCCACAGAGAGGATGCCATCGTTGTTGGTGTCTTCGCTGGCCCCACGGATACTGCCACGAATCGCCGTATTGGTGACTCGCACAGTCCCCGTGGAATCTCCGGAGGCGTTCCAGCGGATGCCGTTGCCACCGCCGTTGTTGCCGTTGCCGCTGATTGTGGTTGTGGCTGGAGCTGTGGAGGTGACCAGCACATCTGTGCGACCACTGCTGGAGTCGATCCGGATCCCGTCACGACCGTTGTTGGAGATGCTGGTGCTGCCCAGCGTGCTCGCGGCGGCATGAGGAGAGCCGGTGGCACCGGAGATCGCACTGTTGATTTCAACCAGTGCCCTTGATCCCTCGGTGACATTGACCTGAATACCGTCACGACGATTATCGCTGACCACCAGACCTTCGAACAGTGAACGACGTCCTGGTGGCAGCCCGACTGCTGGATCGCCGAAGGAAGCGTTCTCAGCAGTGGTGACCTGAATACCGTCAAGTATGTTGGACGAGAAGGTGCTGTTGGAGACATCGGCGATGAGCGTGGAGTCACCGCGGGTTGCGAAGTTCGCTCCGCTGCGACCGTTGCTCCTGAAGGCGCTGTCGTTAACCGTAACCGTATTCGCGGTGCCGCTGAGCGGCTGATTCGGGTCTGTCTTGTCGTTTCCAAAGGTACCCACAATCAGGCCGTCTCCAGCGTTTGCGGAAGAGAAGACGCGGGTGAGATTGGCGGTGAGCAGTGATGACCCGTCGCGGCGGAAGCTGATACCATCACCGTTGAACTGTGCGTTGGGTCCGTTAGTGGTTCCGGAGACCGTGACATCGGTCAGGTTCACCAGGGCGTTGCCATTGCCGGTGACGTTGACACCGATGCCGACTTCAGTGTTGGCGCTGATTGTGTTGAGGTCAGCAGCAGCCGTCCCTCCGACCTGCAGATCGAGGATGTTGTTGTTTGCGAGAACCGGAAGAGCGGGAGGCAGGTTATTGTTGCCGAAGAGGGACGCCACGATACCGCCGCCTCTGTTTGCTGAGAGCGTATTGCCAAGGACGTCAGCATCGATGCGAGCCAATTGTCCGGGCACAGTCTGCTGGCTCAGCAGGAGTCCGGCCCCACCATTCGTGGTGATCGAGTTTCCTCGGATCACGCGGTTGGAAGCTGGTGTGCCGAAGTCGAGCCGTCCACCATTCTCAACCAGCAGTGCGGCACCGTTACCGCCATTGCCGGTAATCGTATTGCCGATCAGGTTGCCCTCAATCAGACCACCATTGGAGGCGAGTGCACGGAATCCATCGCCCGAGTTCCCGGAGATCACATTTCCCTGATTGAACTGAGCACCGCGGAGGGTATTCACGCCGGACCCACCGATCGTCTGATCGGCATCGATACGAGCATTTGCACCGCTGGCCGCCAGAACAATCCCGTTTCCGCCACCGGACTGAATGTCGCTTCCCTGAATTGTCACTCCCTCAGCCACGGCACTGTCATTCATCAGCACCGCAATCCCATTCTCACGGGCACCGGTGACGGTGGTGTTGATGAAGGTCGAGGGCTGCAGACGGGCACTGTCAGAGCCACGAACGCGGATCCCATTGTTGGTGCTGTTGCTGCTGGAAATACGAGTACCGATGGCAGTGGCCAGCTGGGCAATGTCGTTCTGCACAAAGGGTGCTTCACCCGGAAGCTCGCCGGGGTTGTTGCCGGCCAGCGAGAACTTTGATTCATCGATGAAGCTCTGGTTCGGCATGTTGAAACCGGTTGCACCGGTACCCATCAGCGGAAACGCATTGTCTGGAACAATTGCACCAGCCATCTGAACGTGACGCAGGGACAATGTATGGCCAAGTTCATGTGAAATGGTGCTGCCGATCGCACGGCGGGTGAAGGTCAGATTGCCTGATGTGAGTGCCGTCGCGGCATAGGCCGGCTGAGCGGCCGGGTCATAGAAGAATCCAGTGCCGTTGTCGAGCCGTGCGTTGGGTGGATTCAGGCCTCCAATCGTGGCGAACTCGCTGGTGTACACCCCCATCGCGGAAGCACCGTTCTGCTGATTGTAGCCAATCAGACCCTGACCGGGTCCCTGGCCCAGACTGTTACGGATGTTTCCAATGTCAGCAGCCTGGCCAACAATACCTGGGAAAGGCAGGCTGTTTGTCTCGCCGATCGTGACGACATAGTATTCGGTGGCTCCATTGGATGGTGCAGTCCCCGTGTCGCCGATCACGAAGTCAATATTCAGTTCCCGTCCCGGTGGGATCGGGCTGAGTGGACTGTCGGCAGTCGTGGGAATGTCGCGGAAGTGATCCTCAACAGTGGCCAGGATCGCTCGAGTCACAAGGTCGTAATCGGCAGGTGTAAATCCGAATGGTACGAGGTTCATCGGAGTTACCGTGTAGCCGTTGGCATCGACGACGCTGCCCTGAGATGGCTCGATAAAGTCCAGCACAACGGTCAAACCGGCCGTTCCGGTCCCACCACTCACGCGATTGAACAGGGCATCGACCTGAGCAGTTGCGGTGTCTTCCAGATCCACCAGCAGCCCACCCTCTCGGTTGCCAACGAATTCGTTCCCCAGATCACTCGCCGGACCGCCGATGTCAAACACACCCGTGCTGGCGTCTTCTCCAAAGATGCATAAGCCGGCAATTTGATTTCGGCTCATCACATTCGAGACAATGCCGAGATCCAGACGACCGTTCCCATTCACGTCCTCGCCCAAATCGAGGGTGCCATTCCCGTTGCCGTCTTCGCTGACAGAACGAAAAATTCCACCATTGCGGTAATGGATGAATCCGCCATTTCCAACATTTCCCTGCAGCGTATTCCCGGCGAGGCTTGCCAGATCAAACGTGGCGTTGTCGGCAATCATCTGCAGGCCATCAAAGGTGTTGCTGCTGGCTGAGTTGTCTTCAATCACAGCCTTCACAACCGCACCATTGCGGGACTCGACCCGAATACCGGTGCCGTTGTCGTCCGCAGTGTTGTTCAGAATGCCCGTGGGGGCTGCTGCGTCAGGATTGTCCGCATTCACTCGTGAACCATCGAGGGCCACGACCTTCAAACCGGTACCGCTGTTGTCATTGGCGGTATTGCCTTCGACCAGCAGGCTGGCGGTTGAGCCACCGGCCACTGACAGATCCAGACCGTCGTCAGATGCTCCCAGCAGACCGTCAAACAGGTTGTCCGTAATCGAAATCCGTCCGGAAACGTTGGACAAACGTGCCCCGTCGAAATAGCGGGTGAACTCGTTGTTCGCCAGAGTGACGTCGGTGATTGGCAGCGGATTGGAAACGGCGTTGCCAAAGACCGTACCAGCCGCGTTGGCTCCGTCGATCCTCAGACCCAGAATCTGGTTGTTGTTAGCCAGTCGCACAACGCTGCCACCGGCCACCATCACGGGGTCGGACAGCAGCGGAGCGAGTGGCGGGTTCGGATTCACGTCTGCAGGAATCACAGCACCCGGCTCCAGCTGGAACGGCAGCAGTGAGGACAGCAGCACCTGATCGTCGAACAGTGAAATCCCGCCGTTGATCGTCAGATTCGTGCCAGTGTCGTCCTGGCGTGGAGTGATGCGGACGATGTCCACGCCGGCATTATTGTTCAGCTTTGCCAGCTGCATCGAATTGTAGGGATTCTCAAAGGTACCGCTGCCCGGAACCAGCAGATTGGGGTCCACGTAGAGAACGCTCCACGGGTTGGCTGAGAGCGGATTGATGATCGCCTCATTCCGGACAACAGTGTCAATCCGCTGATGAATGCGATTCGCACGCACCACCGGATCCATCAGTCGTTCGCGAGTC
>JBEIEK010000339.1:0-6398 GCA_040382995.1 Planctomycetaceae bacterium | reverse complement strand
CCAACAAAGCTTGTGGCGGTTGCCGATGCCTTCGAGGACAACCTGAATAGTGCTGTCAACACGCTGCAGCGTCAGCATGGCGAAAAGGTGGATGTTCCCAAGGAACGCCAGTTCGTGGGCCTCGATGCCTACAAGAATGTGCTCGCCTCCGACGTCGATATCGTGATCCTTGCCACACCTCCAGGCTTCCGTCCGCTGCACTTTGAAGCGGCCATCAACGCCGGCAAACACGTCTTCATGGAAAAGCCGGTGGCCGTTGACCCCGCCGGTGTCCGCAAGGTCATCGACGCCAACGAACTGGCGAAGAAGAAAAATCTCGCCGTCGCCGTTGGTCTGCAGCGTCACCACGAACCCATCTACATCGAAACCATCAAACGTCTTCAGGACGGCGCCATCGGACGCATCGTCGCCACCCGCGCTTACTGGAACGGTGAAGGTGTCTGGGTCCGCCCCCGCAAGGAAGGCCAGTCCGAAATGGAATACCAGATGCGCAACTGGTACTATTTCAACTGGCTCTGCGGTGACCACATCACCGAACAGCACATCCACAACCTCGATGTGATCAACTGGCTGATGGGTGGCTACCCCACAAAGGCTCAGGGCCAGGGTGGTCGTCAGGTCCGCACCGGACGCGAATACGGCGAGATCTACGATCACCACTTCGTCGAATTCACCTATGAAAAAGACGGCGATCGCTCCGTTCTGCTCAGCCAGTGCCGGCACATTGCCAACTGCTGGAACAGCGTCTCCGAATACGCCCACGGCGCTACCGGCTGGGCCAACATCGGCGACGGCCAGATCTTCGACACCAAAGGAAACCTCGTCTGGGAATATCCCCGAACTGAAGGCGGCAAACGCAGGAACCTCCACGATGGCTGGCAGCAGGAACATCATGACCTGTTCGCTGCCATCCGCCGCGGTGAAATTCCCAACGAAGGCGAATACGGCGCCTACAGCAGCATGACATCCATCCTCGGACGCATGGCCACCTACTCCGGCCGCGAAGTCAGCTGGACCGAAGCACTCAATTCCAACCTGGTGATTTCACCGGTTGAAAAATTCACCAGCTTCAATGACACGCCACCCATCGTGCCCAATGCCGATCTGACCTACCCGATCCCAACCCCCGGCGTCACCAAGGTCCTCTGATCAAGCTCAGACGACACACCGTCCTGTATCAGTCCCAGGGGCCTGCATTTCCTCAGAAATGCGGCCCCTTTTTTTTCAGGTCACCTGCAGATGCAATCCCGTCCCCGCTCCCGCCTCCGCTCCCGTCCGCGCATGCTGCTGTCACTGCTCCTGTTGCTGCCCGGCTCAGCCTGGCTCGGCATTGCCCGCGCCGACGAATCCTCCAAACCCACGCGCCCAAATCTGGTGTTCATCCTTGCTGACGATCTCGGCTGGCGCGATCCGGGGTGTTTCGGCAGCCGCTTTCACCGCACACCCAACCTCGATCGGCTCGCCAGCCGCGGCCTGCGACTGACACAGGCCTATTCTGCCAGCCCCCTCTGTTCACCAACCCGCGCCAGCATCCTCACGGGACTCTATCCCGCCCGCATCGGTATCACCTCACCCGCCTGCCACCTGCCCGCCGTGCAGCTGGAAAAACGGCTCACACCCAACCCCGGCCCCAACGTCGAAGTCATCAACGCCGACTCGCTCACCCGCCTGCAGCCCGAATACGTCACACTCGCAGAACTCCTGCAACAATCTGGCTACCGCACAGCTCACTTCGGCAAATGGCATCTGGGGCACAGTGGTCCCTGGGAGCCGGCCAGTCAGGGATTCGAGCTGGACTTTCCGCACGCACCTGCCGCACCCGGACCAGGCGGTGGCTACTTCGCGCCCTGGTCGTTTATCCGGTCACCATCCCTTGAAGCGCCGCCGGGCGAGCATATCGACCATCGCATGGCAGCCCGCGCCGCTCAGTTCATCAGAGATAACGCCAGCCAGCCGTTCTATCTCAACTTCTGGACCTGGTCCGTGCATTCTCCATGGAACTCCCGCCCGGAACTCATCGACAAATTCCGCAGCACAGCAGATCCCACAGACCCGCAGCACAATCCGCTCTACGCAGCCATGGTTCAC
This sequence comes from Planctomycetaceae bacterium, assembly GCA_040382995.1. Lineage (GTDB taxonomy): Bacteria > Planctomycetota > Planctomycetia > Planctomycetales > Planctomycetaceae > SXXK01. The sequence goes on along the minus strand of JBEIEK010000339.1, from coordinate 4,310 downwards.
AGCCTCGATGAGTCCGTCGGCATGCTGCTGGACGCCATCGAAACCGCCGGAGTGGCAGACCGCACGATCATTGTGTTCTTCTCGGACAACGGCGGTTGGGCCTATCCGCCGAAAAGCACCGATCCGATGGGCTTCGCAGAGATTCCCGCCACCAGCAACTCGCCGCTCCGCAGCGGCAAAGCCTCACTCTACGAAGGTGGTACCCGCGTTCCCTGCATCGTCTCATGGCCCGGCCACATCGCTCCAGGCCGCACTTCGGATGCCCTGCTGCAAAGTGTTGACTTCCTGCCTACATTTCGCACCCTGCTGCACCTGCCGCAGGGGGTGCCGCAGTTGTGTGACGGGATCGACCAGTCAAAGCTGTTCCTGAATGATGTCGCCTGCCGCGACTTCGCCTTCTGCCACTTTCCGCACGGCGGCAGCGGGCAGGCAAAAAACATCCCGGGCTTCCTGCCTGGCACGTGGCTCCGCGAACACCAGTGGAAACTCATTCGCTTCTACGGGCACGGTACCGATGGCGCCGACCTGCTCGAACTGTATGACCTCAGCAGTGATCTTTCTGAAACAACCAATCTCGCCGACAAACACCCCAAAATCACCGCCAGACTGCTCGAGCGCATGAATGGCATTCTGCGGGACACAGCAGCCGTCATTCCCGTCCGCAACCCGGACTATGACCCAAAGGCTGTCAGCGATTCCGGCGGAAAGAAAAAGACCCAGCCTGCTGCTGCAAACGCCTCCACTGAGGACCCGGCTCTGCAGGGCTGGAAGCCACGAGCCTGCACGGCCAGTGTCCGCAATGGAGTCCTCACAGTTCGTTCCCAGGGAAACCAGCCGTTCCTTGGCTTTGCCGCTGGTCAAACCCCGGGCCCGTGGTCGCTGACGTTTCGCATCCGCCTGCCCAAAGGTGGCTCCGCCACCGTCCAGTGCCGCAGAGCTGCGGCAGATGATCAGGCCGCGGTCGAAATTCCCTGGTCTGCTCCAGCCGCCGCTGACTGGCAGCAGGTGACAGTTTCCATCCCAGCAGACGCTCCCCGCGGCATTCTGCGACTGCATCTGCCTACCGACGCAGCCACCGTCGAAATTGACTCCATCGAGCTGCTGCAGGCCGGGAAGAAACGCGTGTTTGACTTTTGAGCAACGGACACGCGGCTCTGCTTTCCACTCCTCACCCGCCCAGCCCCTGCTGAAACGCCTCCGGGGGCAGGCTGCGGCCGGTGAGTTGACGGAACTGCAGGTCCAGTCGCGCGGCGAAGACCGTGACCGGGTCGATGTACCGCGCTCCGCGAGCTTCGGCTTCGATCGCAAAATCAGAACCCCGCAGCCCGACGCCTAAATCCACGACCGTCTGACGTTCACGGATGATGGACGGGTTCAGGCAGCCTTTGGTGAGTCCGCACGGTGTGCCGTAGTCGGCGATGACCAGAGTATCGGCACGGAGGTCGTAGACGGCGTTCCAGGGCACGTGGCGAACGCCAGCCTGGCGGGCCATGGACGCGGCGGCGTTGTCGGACATCCCTGCGAGGCTCACTGCCGCCCCCTTCGCAGCGAAGAACTGAGCAGCTCCGCGGGCCATGGCGCTGCTGCCAAGTACCGTGACGGCTCCGCGACCAGCCCAGTCCGGAGCCCCCAGCGTCTGGCGGCCAGCTTCTTCGATGGCCGCAAACGTGCAGCACACGCCGCGCCAGCCCTGAGGCGTTTCCATGAGCACATCGAGTCGTCCTGAAGCGGTGGCCGCTTCATCTGCTGTGCCTGCGAGCGGTGTCAGGTCGAGGTTGCAGGCAGGGTCGATGATCAGCCCGTTGATCTTCATTTTTTCAAGCATCTTCGGGAAGCGGCTCAGATCGCCTGGGAGCAGCGGCAGGCAGAGAATCGGCCGCTCCATGGACTTGAAGGCCGCATTCAGCACCCGCGCTGCAATGTTCTCCGATTCACCCGAACCGATGATGCCCAGAAATCGCGTGCGGGCATCGATGTCATTCCAGTGATAGTCCTCACGCAGCTGCCACACCGTCGACTGTGCAGGGAAGGCTTCCATGCCCCGTTCAAGGGCAGCGTAGATCCAGGGCGATCCGTATTTGCGGCCCAGCAGCGAGAAGGTCAGGCCGGCGCGGCCCACGCCCAGTCCCACAATCGGCACTTCGCGTGGCTGAGTGGCTGCGGCAAGCAGCGGCCAGGCGGCATCGAGGTCCTCGGTCAGCCATGTGAACTTCACCACATCCGCCTTCGCCTCGCGGCATTTCTGGTAGGCTTCATCGAACTTCAGCAGCGGACGATTCAGACTGGTCCAGGAAATCACTCGCTTCGTCTTCCCGAACCGCGGGATGCCACTGGCGATATCCAGGTCCAGTTCGACATAAGCCGGACCTGCGACGATTGCTTCCCGCAGCAGCTGCACCCGCTCCTGTTCGCTGCCCTTCCATTTGCCCCCGTCCTTTTCGCTTCGACACGACACAAGGATGGGTTTGTCCACGCAGCGGAGCAGTTCACCCACGTTGGGTTCGTTGATGAAGTGGTCGAGGCAGAGTTCGATCAGATCGCAGTGACGGCTGGCGTTGAGCAGGTCAGCTGGAGCCAGCGTGCGGGAGGTGGGTGTGACTGTGATGCAGATCATGGATTGGCTCAGGAGATGTAGAGAGGTTGACGGGATGCGTGAAGAGGGGGCTGGGATCCAGTCATTCCAGCAGATTCCGCGTGGGGGGGCAATAAAAAACGCCTGCCGCGAGGCAGGCGTTGGGAAAATTGTGCACACCGAGCAACCGTTGGCGAGCCGCTGCTTACTCCTGGGGCTTTGTGTTCTTGTACAGAGCACTGGTGGCACCGGTGGAGGTCAGCGGACGCTTGGGAGCAGCACTGAAGGCCCCGGAAATCACCGCTGAACTTTGGCGGGAACCGAAGGTGGCATTCACGGAAGTGCTTTTGGCACCGTTGGGCAGCGTTGCGGGGAAGGGGCGTGTCTGGCTCCAGGCGAGAGATTTGCGGGAGTAGCCGATGTAGTCGAGGAATCTGGAGAGGCTGAGAACATAGACCCCGTTGTCCGTGGCCGCCTGTTCCAGCTTCACTTTGATGGCCCGGATACGGTTGTTGATTTCCTGTTGCACGGTGTCGCGGGTGTTGTCGTCGCCGAGGTCACCGATGAGGACGAAGCGGGTGGATGAGCTGATGCTGGAGTAGATGTCGGCTTCGCTGATTTGCTGGCCGTCGCGTCCCAGGACTTTGGCTTCGTCGTTCACTTCGAGGACGATGCTGGCGCCGTTCGTGGACACCATGCGGCGGAATTCCTCGCGGTCGCTGCCGGGGTTACCGTCGAAATCAAGGCCGCCGACAACGGCAATTTCCATGGCGCGGCCCGGAGTGAAGATGGGGGAATAGATCGCGTCACCGACCGCCATCGGCTCGCCCAGTTTGGGATCGACGATGGAGGCACGAGACAGGCCTGGTCCGAGAATCTCGGTGATGACCAGTTTGCCCTTGATATCCTTATCACTTTGCGGCAGGCCGACGCCGCCGTTCGCCTGTTTGTAGACGGAGAACGTTGTGCCAACCCGCAGTTGATCGCGGCTGCCGAGGTCGACGGAGGCGGTGCCGGTGTTCTGTTCAACGAAAACAATCTTTCCGGCCGGGCGTTCGAAGTTCAGGTTTTCAAGACTGAATTTGGCGGCTCGGAGCTTTTTGAGTGTGTCGCGCTGCAGGCTGATTTCATCCCGCAACGTGGCAATTTCACGCTCTTTTTCGTCGCGATAATTGGAAAAGGCGGTCTCTGTGGTGTTGATCTTCAGATTCAGACCGTCGATCTGGTCTTCACGCTGCTTGAGTTCTTCGCCGTGCTGCTTTTCCTGAGCCAGCAACTGGGCTTCCTTGTCGGAGACCTGCTTTTGCAGAGACTGCATTTCCACCTGATGTTTGGCGACGGCCGCAGACAGTTCCGCGATTTTTGCGTCCAGCTGGGTGCGACGGTCTTCTGCGGTGGCACGGTTCGAGTCACGCTCGGTTGCGTTCATGACCATCGCAGCTTCGATGGTGTCGGGAATCGTGGTGCCATTGCCTGCGCGATTGGCGATTTCCAGTTTGGCGTTGTTGACGACGTCGTCGACATCAGGTTCCGGGCGTCCAATGGCGCGCTTGAGAGCGTCGATGTCCTGATTGAGCCCCGTGATGATGCCTTTGCTGTCGGATTCTGCCTTGCGGGCCGCAGCGAGGTCGCGGGTGAGGTCTGTGCTGTGGGTCCATGTCATGTACCAGGCAACGCCGAGCCCCACCGTCAGGAGCACGAACACTGACAGAGAAATCACCAGACCGTTGTTGTCTTT
>JBEIEK010000338.1:0-6423 GCA_040382995.1 Planctomycetaceae bacterium | reverse complement strand
CGGCAGGGTGAAGGTGGCGTTGACTGCGACCATGGCACCGATGGTCAGGATCAGATTGAGAATCAACGAGATGACGGCGATCAGACCAGCGGTGCGGTAGTAGACGAGCATGAAGACGACGACGGCAACACCGCTGAGGGCGGTGGCTGTGATCCCCTTCTGGCGAACGTCAGCACCGAGTGTGGGGTCGACAGTGGCTTCGCTGAGCGGTTTGGGGTCGATGGGAACTTCGAGGGCACCGGCATTGAGCACGGAGACGAGTTCGTCAGCTTCGGTGGCCGTGAAGCCTGTGCCGCCACCGGAGATTTGTCCGCGGTCGCTGATTTGTTCGTTGATGCGGGGTGCACTGTCGAGGAAACCGTCAAGAACGATGGCGAGTTCGCGGTCGGGAACTCCGGAACGCGGCACGTTGCGTCCCGTGAGTTGCCCGAAGAGGTAGGCACCGGTCTGGTCGAAGGCGAAGTTGACCACGATCTGTGCGTTCTGGGGGTCGAAGTCGCGGTAGGCGGAGCGGAGGTAGCGACCGGTGACCTGTTCGTCCGGGGGATCAATGAGCAGGAGGTATTCTTCGGTGTCGTACTGTTCAACGCGGCCATCGACGGCACGTTCGGCTTTGATGGGCCGGCGGATGGCGGTGTTGCTTTCGAGCAGTTTGGGGACGCCATTGGCTTCGGCCGCGCGGACCCAGCGAGCGCGGAGTTCGCCGTCGATGCGGACATCCTTTTCGGCAAGGTCCATGTCGAGTGCGACGCGGGCGATGTCTGAGTCGGTGTTGTTGGCGACGATGTGGAATTCGAGACTTCCCAGTCGTGTAATACGCCGCTTGATGTCATCGACTGTCTGTGGGTCTTCACCGGGGACGATAACTTCGATGCGGTCAGTGCCCACGGCGCGGACGGTGATTTCTTCGGTGCCTGACACGTTGATGCGGCGACTGACGGCACCGACCATCTGGTCCATCACCTGAGGCGTGATCTCTTTGCCTTCGCCACGCACCTGAAAGACCATATTGGTTCCGCCTGCGAGGTCAATCCCCAGCCGGAAGCGGTCGGACAGGGGACGGTTATTAACGAGCGAGGTGAGGAACGGGGAGGTACCAAGGACGAGCATGAAGAGCGTGATACCGATGCGAGAGGACCATTCGGGCACGCTGATGGCGCGGCCGATGAAATGAGCTGCAACGAACGGCAGCACAATCATGGCCAGTACGAGCAGAAGAAAGAGGAATTCTGAGCCGGAGCGGGCGGGAGCGGGAGTTGGCTGGCCGTCGGCTGAGACGGAATCGGATTGGGCGGTGGCATCCGCGGCTGGAGCGGCATCGGCGGGCGAAGTCGAGTCCGCGGCGGCGGCGACAGGGGCATCACCAGCTGGGGCAGCCGGAGCGGCGGGTGGCTGAGGATTGACTTCGGGGAGCTGCGGGGCGACCGGGACCGCCGACGGGTCGGTGGGAGCGGCTGCAGCCGGGGCATCACCGGCGGGTGGCTGAACGGCAGGAGCGGCCGCGGGGGCGGGCGGCGTCTGACCATCAGCAGCGGTCGCGGTGGCGGCGGGTGGCTGAGTGGCCGGGGTTGGAGCGGGAGCGTCAGGAGTCTGCAGCAGGCCGAACAAGAGTCCCTGCAGCACAAAAGACAGCACAACTGACATCAGAGGATTCCTGGGGAGAGCCGCGGTCGCGCAGACTTCGCGGGGCAGCGGGGTGGAACTGGGAAGCGTATATATGTAGCGAAAAACGCCGTGTGAAGACAATTGCAGCGGGCTTCCGGCTCCATAATCCGGGAAATTTCCGCAGTTTGAGCAGTTGCAGGGCTATTTTTTTTCGGCGGATTCGGCTTTTTCTTCCAGCGGCCCGGCGATGGCGCTGCGAAGGAAGCGGATCCGCGTGGAATCGTCCACTTTGAGAGTGACGAAGCGACCGTCTGAAGAGAGGTCGGCGATGGTGCCAATCAGACCACCGTTGGTGACCACGCGGTCATTCTTTTTGATCAGATTGAGCAGTTCCTGGCGGCGACGCTGTTCCCTTTGCTGCGGGCGGAGGATCACGAGCCAGAAGATGATTGCCAGAAAGGCGAACGGGAGCATCTGAAACCAGAACGGGGGTGGTTCCTGATTTCTGCCGGCTCCGGTGGCGGGTGAGGATTTTGTGGCGGAGGTTTTTTGCGGATCGGCTGCAGGAGCTGCGGCAGCGGTGGTGGGTGCGGTTTCAGCCGGGGCCTGGGCGGCAGCCGCAGCGGGGGATGCACCTGCGTCCGCTTTGGGGGCCGGCGCTGCGTCCTGAATCGGATGGATTACGGCTGTGCTCAAGCTGAGTGCGGCTGTGAGCAGTGCTGTGAGTGTAGAAAAACCCGCCACGAAATGCTCCTGTACGTCGAATCTGAATGGCCGCGAAAAACCCTGATTTTACGCCTGACCTGCCCAGAGGGCAAGCTGACGCGAACGAAAGGCGTCCAGAGTTCCCGTAAGAATGGCGTCGCGGAGCTGGCGGACAAGCGTTTGGTAGTAAGTGATGTTGTGCAGTGAAACAAGGATTGGGCCGAGCATTTCTTTGGCGACGAAGAGATGCCTGAGGCAGGAGCGGCTGTAGCGCTGGCAGGCGGGACAGGGGCATTCGGGATCGAGCGGGCCGAGGTCTTTCTGGTGCACGGCATTCCGCAGCCGCACAGGGCCACGGCTGGTGAACGCCATTGCGTTGCGGCCATTGCGAGTTGGCATGACGCAGTCGAACATGTCAACACCTCGACAGACCGCTTCAAGAATGTCTTCCGGCCGTCCCACACCCATCAGGTAGCGGGGCTTGTCGGCAGGCAGCAGCGGGACGGTGCAGTCCAGAGTGGCATACATGAGCGGCGGTGGTTCGCCAACGCTGAGACCACCGATCGCATAGCCTGGGAAGTCAATCCCCAGCAGCCCCCGGGCGGATCTTTCGCGCAGATCGGGGTGGACGCCCCCCTGCACGATCCCGAAGAGTGCCTGGTCAGTGCGAGTCTGCGCGGTGCGACAGCGTTCGGCCCAGCGTGTTGTGCGATCGACCGCCTGCAGAATCTTTTCGCGGGACTCGCCGGAGGGCGGGCATTCGTCGAGACACATGATGAAGTCTGCCCCGAGCGATTCCTGGATGTGGACGGCGCGTTCCGGGGACAGTTCGAGCAGATTGCCGTCGATATGGGAGCGGAAGACGATGCGGTCATCATCCAGCTTTCGCAGATCGGCAAGGCTGAAAACCTGGAAGCCGCCACTGTCGGTCAGAATGGGCCCATCCCAATCCATGAAGCGGTGCAGTCCACCGTGCAGTGCCACGATGGATTCCCCGGGACGCAGAGCAAGGTGGTAGGTGTTGGCCAGGAGCATCTGCGCGCGGGCTTCGCGCAGTTGTGCAGGGAGCAGTCCCTTGACGGTGCCGAGCGTACCGACCGGCATAAAGGCGGGTGTCAGTACGGTGCCGTGCGGTGTGTGGAGCTGCCCTGCGCGCCCCGCTGTGCCACGGTCGACTGCATCAAGGTGAAAGGCGAACGCGGACATTAATTTCGGTCGCTTTTCGCTCTGCGAAAAGGATCAGGGAAGGAGTTCGTTTCGCCGAGCGAAACGCGACGAATGGGAGCGACTATCGCACGAGGAATCGTTTGGCGTCACTGACGGTTTTGGGGTCTTTGGCTTCGAGCAGTTTCAGGTTGGCTTCGGCTTTGACGGCGGTTTCGGGTCGGGTTTCAGTGCCGTCGGCGGCAGGGACACCTTTTTCCTGGCTGCAGTAGTAAAGATATCGCACGATTGCGCGGCGAATGGCGGGGATCGCGAATTTTTCGTCGTCATACATCGCCATCAGCCGGTCCTGAAGAGTCCAGTCCTTCCAGCGGGCGAGGTCGGTGATCACGAGGTCTGCGAGTTCCTGGCGTTCGAGCAGGATTCGCATGGAGGCGCGGAGGCGTTCCTGGGGAATGCGATCGGGTTCGTAGGTCCAGAGAAACCGCAGGGCCTGCATGACTGCGTAGGTTTCGCTGAACGGCAGGGGCACTTCCTTGCCGGAGGCATCGCGGGCGACTTTGGTGCGCATCTTGGCGTCTTCAAGTGCCTGCAGGCCGGGTTCTCCGCGGAGCAGGATGTAGCCGGCCATGACACCTTCGATGCCAAGTCGAAAATCGGCATCGAGCACGAGGATTTTTTGTTCGAGCAGGGTGGCGTCTTCGGGTTTGCCGCAGAGTCCGGCGAGCAGACCGTAGAAACCGATGCGGGTGGGGGAGACTTTGGGATCATTGAGCCATTGCAGGATTTTTTCGCGGGGGAGCTTCTCGCGAAGTGGCACGATGACGCTGTAAGGAGCGGCCGCAAACTCGGCGAAGGCGTCGTTGGAAATCATCGTGTCGGGATGTTCAAAATAGGGCAGGAAGTATTCGAGCCGTTTGGTGTGAGCAGCGGGGTCGGTGGTCGGAAGGGGCATTGAGGCGAGGTACTTCCAGGCGACATCGGTGACCTGAGAAGGTGCGTGCCAGTCTTCAAGGCGGTCTTCGGGGCCCATCAGAGAGAACAGCGTTTTTTCGGGGGCGGTGACGGCCTGCGGAAGTTCCAGCGTTTGTCCGGCCTGAAAGCGGCTGCTTTTGGAAAAGGCGACAGCCACGATTTCAAATCGGGAATTTCCGGCGGTGAAGTCGGTGGCCTTTTCGCCGCCAAGGTAGCGGCCGAGCAGCAGGTGGTCGCACATCTGAATCTGTTCGGCCATCACGAGGGTGGGGGCGTCACAGAACGGACAGGCTGCTGCGGCTGTGACGGCAGCAGTGGCTGTGCCTTGGGAGAACGCGGCGAACAGAGCACCGAGAATCAGGGTTGGAAACCAGCGCATTGGAATGCTGCCTTTCGGAAATAGCGGGATGGGCCGCTGAGTTGTGTTCAGTTGAGCACTTTGGCCTGTTCGATGCGATACAGGCGGGACAGATCCGTCTGGTCCGCGCCGGGGTCGATCCGGAAGACACCTTCCACATCGAAGGGGCGATTGGCGATGTAGTCGCTGACTTCACCCGGAGCCAGCGAAACAGAAATGATATCGTAGATTTTGGGCTGCCGCACGAAACAGCAGATGCCGTTGTCGCGGGCGAGAGTAAAGGAGGTCAGTCCAGTGGCCTCGAACGTGGGATACATATAACCGCGAATCCGCACGACCTGGCCGTCGAGCTGCCTGAGCCAATCCGGGAAATGGCTGACGGCGTCCGCCGGAACGGGTTCCATGTTGAGCACTTTGAGCAGGTCGATGTCGTCGTAGCTGACTCGCAGCGCGTTCGAGGGACGTTCCTTGCGGAATCGCTTGCTGGGGATGAGCAGCTGAATGGTACGGGGCTGTGCGGAGGCGGTGTTTTCGATGGCGGGACGATCGGCGGGACCGCTGAGGCCGGATTGGGACGATGTCACCAGCGGGGACGGATTGCCGGAAGCGTCCGCTGGGTTTGGATTGGCCGAAGTCGCGTCTGGCGTGGTTGGGCTGGACGGGGAATCGGAGGTCGAGTCGGCGGGGGGTGCTGAGTTGCCCTGGGGCGTCACCTCTGTGGTGGCGGCAGGGGATGTTGTGGTGGCATTGGCCATACCCGACGCCTCTGCAGGAGTGGCCTTTGGGGCGTCGCTGCCCGCGGTGGCTTCGCCGACCGCGGCGGGGGCACCAGCTGGGGCCTGTGCAGCCAGCGATGTCTGCTCGGCGACCGGTTTCGTCTCCGGGAAGGGCACATATTCCCCCGAGCTGCCGGAATCCTGGCAGCCGGCAGTAATGAGCGAGGCAGCGGTGGTCAGCGACAGCAGCAGCCGATTCACGAGGAAGGCTTCCTATCTGCAGAACGGCGAAGCGGAAAATCGCGGGGAGGCCGCGAGGTGGAACGCGTGTATTCTATCGCCCGGGAGCCTCCACGCGTACCCCCATCCGGCCGGAAAATGCGGAATTGTGAATGGCCATGCCACTGGCGCTCCGCTGCGGACGCACGCAGACAACCGGGGAGAACTCACACCCACACGCCTCCGCATCCCCACACACGACCTGCACGGATTCTCCATTTCCCCACAAACAACAGCCACCGCATTTTCTCGCGGACCCCGCCACTGTATTATTCACTCAGCTCACCCGCCTCCTCCTCACAACCGGAGACGCTCCCATGCTTCGCGTTTCTGTACTCTGCCTGCTGTTGTACGCCGTGCAAAGCCCCGTGGCTGCCATCGCCCAGGCCCCCCCGGCCCGGACTGCTGCCATCGATTTCCAGAAATCCGTCCGGCCAATTCTCGCCGAACACTGCTGGCACTGCCACGGCGTCGACGAGGCTCAGCGGCAGGGCGGTCTCCGCCTGGATTCCCGCGACGCGGCACTGGCCGGTGGCGAATCGAAGCAGCCGGCCATCGTTCCCGGGCAGCCCGATTCCAGCGAACTGCTCAAACGTATCCTCAGCCACGACCCCGACGTCG
>JBEIEK010000337.1:0-6439 GCA_040382995.1 Planctomycetaceae bacterium | reverse complement strand
GCCGAGCCACCGAACGCTGGTCCGCGCTGTGAGCGATTGCCAGCGTTTTACGAAGCAGCAGGGATCGGTGCAGCGCTCGCGGCAGGGATGCGGCTCAGCAGGAGCTTCGCCCTGGGGTGGTGAAACGGCGCGAACATGGGCAAATTGAGACAATTCAGTTCCGCCTGCCAGTTGACATCCCGCGACCGGATCAAATCACAAAAACACATTGTGGCGAGCGGTCGATGTCAATCGGCCGGTAACGCCCTGGTGCGTTCCTGATGCGGTTCTGGCCGCGCGGGCAGGTACCGTTACCGGGGGATTAACATCCCCCGCTCGCCTTTTCTGCTTTTTTGCGAACTTCCGGAGTCACGCGGACAGAAAGTCCGGCGGACACGCGTCAGTTACTCAAGGTACAAAAACTCGTTGCTGCCGATGAGGGACTGAGACAGGTTGATGAGCACCTGTTTGACGATATCGGGTGCACGGCCTTTGCCTTCGCTGCTGAGATAGCGGACCTGTTCAAGGGCGAATTGCCGGATGGCGTCGTGTTCGGCGGGTTCAAGGGATCGTCCGCGGGTGAGTTTCCAGGCTTCTGCGGCAGCGGGGCCGAGAAGTTCGATGGGTGTGGTGGGTGCGGCGAGGCTTTCTTCGGTTTTCCAGGTGCCGAGTGGTTTGCCGGCGGTGTCGGCGGTGTCGGCGAGTGCGAGTGACGCGGACCAGGCGAAGGAATCGGATTCGACGGTGTTGCGGCAATCGACGACAAGATCAAGGATTTCGCCGACTTCGACTGCGGGGATGTCGAGATTTGTGGGAATGCTGCCGGAGGGAGCGATCCATTCGCCGAGGACACCGCGGCGGCTGGAGACGATTCGAGCTCGAACACCATCCCCGTTTTCAGCGGGGCGGCTGAGTGATCCGGTGATTTTCAGGCTGCCGCTGGCGGGGACATTGTAGCGGCGGATGCAGGCATGTGCGGCATCGCCGGGGTGTCCGCCCTGGGGCGTCAGCAGGACCCAGCCGTGCAGGGGGTCCGGGAGTACCGGTCCGGCCTGGAGGCTGCTGCCGGTCCAGTGTTTGAGGGGCGTGAAGCTGACGGAGCTGAGTCCTGCGGAGTCGGTCTGCACGGATCCCCAGCCGAATTCCCAGACGGACATTCTGGGGAGTTGGTAGTCGATGGAGGGATCAGAGTCGAGTGGTGCGCGGCTGCGGGCTCGGGCAAGAGCTGCATCGGCGAGCCATTCTGAGGCATCGAGAGCGAAGCGGCTGTTCATCAGCAGGAGCGACTGCGGTGCGGAGTTGGACAGAGTGCGGGCGGTGCAGTTGGTTTCCATGACGGGGGCGTCGAAGGCGGTGAGCATGGCGAGTGGCTGGCTGCGGCGGACCTGCACATAGAGGCTGCGTCGCGCAGCCGGTTCGGCTTCAATGATTTGTCCGGCATCATCGGCCTTCACCGGCAGTGGCGGACCGCCGAGGGTGGGATTGAGACGTCCGCTGACGGCGAGAATGGAATCGCGAATGACTTCGGCATCCAGTCTTTGCAGGGGTTTGCGCCAGTAGTAGTGGTTGATGGGGTCAAGGGCCTCCATGGCCGGGTTGGGAGCGGAGGACTGGCGGTAGACGGTGGAGAGCAGCACCATGCGATGCATGCGTTTCCAGGTCCAGCCACCTTCCATGAATTCGGCGGCGAGCCAGTCGAGGAGTGGGGTGTGGACGGGTGCGGCGCCGAGTCGTCCGAATTCGCCGGGAGTGCTGACGAAGGTGCGTCCGAAGTGATGCAGCCAGAACCGATTCATGAGCACGCGTGCGGTGAGCGGGTGCTGGCCACTGGTGAGCCAGCGGGCAAAGGCCAGCCGGCGTCCGGTGGTGGGGAGTGCCGGGTCATCGACGGGGATTTCGGGCGGGGTTGTGAACAGGGAGGCGACTGCGAGGTCACCGGGGGTGACGGCTTCCTTCGGCTGATTGAATTCGCCGCGGTGAAAGCGATGACTGTTGGGCAGGTGTCCGTGTGGTTCGAGCACGGTGCGGAGGAATTCTTCGACGGGCTTTTCCGCGCGGATGGCGGCGATGCGTTCATCGTACTTTTTCAGTTCGTCAGCGGCGGCCTGGTTGTACTGATAGAGCACTCCGGGCGAGATATTCACTGACGGATATTTTTTGAGCAGTTCCTGTTGTTCGGCCGTGCGTTTATCGGCAGGCGTTTCGCTGGCAGCGCGCAGCTGATCGCGGAGTGGCTGTTCGTACTTGTTGAGTTCCTGGGTGAGTGCTGCGGCGAGGAATTCCGTTTGTTTGCCGTTGCGTTCCTGCTGCAGAGCACTGGCGCGCTGTTCCACTTCGGCTGCTTTCGCGCGATTGGCTGCGGTGTAGAGGGACACCTGCGCGGCGGCCGGTGTTTTCCAGTTCTGCCAGTCGAGTGCCGGGTCGAACACAGCTCGCAGACGATAATAGTCGACATGAGAAATGGGGTCATAGCGATGATCATGGCACTGGGCACAGCCGACGGAGAGTCCCATGAGTGAAGTGCTGATGATCCTGATGGTATCGGCGATGGTTTGATTGCGGGCGGCGGGAGAATCATCGCCGCTGCCGGTGCCATTGGCTGCCATCATGAGGAAGCCGGTGGCTGTGAGCAGTTCGATTTGTTCGGGCGTGAGGTCTCCGGATCGGGGCCCGGCCAGTTCGTCACCGGCCAGCTGTTCCTGCAGGAATCGATCGAATGGTTTGTCCTGCTGGAATGAGCGGACGACATAATCACGGTAGCGCCAGGCGTTGCCGCGTTCGGCGTCTGCGTTGGTGGCACCTTCGGAGTCTGCGTAGCCGGCAGCATCCAGCCAGTGTCGTCCCCAGCGTTCACCGTAGTGGGGTGATTCGAGCAAATAATCAATCGTGCGTTCCCAGGCGGATTCAGACGGATCGTCGACGAAGGCCTGAACCTGTTCCGGTGTGGGCGGGAGCCCGAGCAGGTCGAGGTAGGCGCGGCGAATGAGGGTCTGGCGGTCAGCATCGGGGGAAAACTGCAGTCCGCGGGGCTGCATCTGCTGCATGAGCAGTGCATCGATGGGAGTGCGGACGCGGAGTCCGGGCGGGAATTGGGGAACGTCGGGGCGACGGATGGGCTGGAAGGCCCAATACGAGCGTTCTTCTTCGGAGATGCCGACACCGGGCGGCAGTTGTTCGGGTTCGGGGCGCAGAGTAGGGGCGCCGGCAGCGATCCACTGTTCAAGAATGGCAGCATCGGCGGCTGGGAGTTTCTTTTCGCCCGGAGGCATTTCGCCGGAACGAACGCGGTGAATCAGCAGACTGGCCATGGCATCTGCGGGGACGATTGCCGGTCCACTTTCACCGCCGCGGAGCATAAAGCGTCGCAGTCGCAGGTCGAGCTGCCCTTCGACGGCTTCGCCACCGTGACAGTCGAGGCACCAGGCTTTGAGAATTGGGCGAACCTGGCGTTCGAAGGACACGGCCGCGTCGGCGTTGACATGTTGTGCGGCGTCGTCGGCGTGCGTGTGGCTGAGGCTGACGGCGAGCAGTAACAGGGCAGACAGGCAACGCAGGTGGGGGAATCCGGACATGAGCATTCCTGTGTCGACGGAGTGGCGGGGTGTGGGTGGCGGGAGGTCGAGCAGACCCGGGGGGGATTGAAAATTTCGCGGTGAATAGTAGTCGACTTTGACCAGCCTGCCCCCATGGAATCAAGGTGAAACGGGTCGAAATCCGCGTTTGTGCAGGATGGGGAAAATCGGCGGCAATTTCGCTTGACTGGTGCCGGAGTTGAGGGCGTGGGGGGAGCTTCGCATTCCCTCAGGCCCCGGGCACGCTGGGAAGAATTCCACGATTTCCTACACTCTCGCCAAACCACCTTGCGTCATCCCGCCACTTTTGGAGCGATTCTGCCCATGCGTTCGTTGTCTGGTCTTGCTTTTCTTCTGCTTCTGCCGCTGTTTTCCGGCTGCACGGAATCTTCAGGTCCCGCGGGTGCGAAGTCGTCACCGTCCGAACTGGCAGCCAAATCGGCTGCCGTTCAGCCCCCGAAGGAACTGGCGGAATTCGTGAAGCGGGGGCCGGATGGCAGCGTGATCGAAGCGGACCTGCGGAAAGCCGAAGTCACTGCTGAACTGCTGAAGCTGCTGTCGCCACTGACCACCCTGCGAACGCTCAATCTGGCCGGCACAGCCTTCAACGATGAACTGGCTCCGCTGCTGGCCACGACCGTTCCGCAGCTGACCAGTCTGGACGTGCGTTCCTGTGCTCTCAGTGACGCCGCCATGGTTGAAATTGCCAGGTGCACGGGCCTGCGAGTGTTGCGGCTGTCCGGCAAGGAAAACCGAACCACGGTCTCTGACGAAGGACTTGCCGCACTGCCCCCCCTGAAGTCGCTCAAGGTGATCGCCCTTGACGACCTCTGGATTGGCAAGCCCGGCCTTGAGCATTTGACGGCGTTGAATTCGCTGGAAGAGATTTACCTTTCCGCCACGATTGTTGACGACGAGGCTGTGTCGGTGCTGACAAAGTTTCCCCGTCTGCGAAAGCTCAGACTGGCCCGCACCAATATCACCGACGCAGCGCTCGCCAGCCTCAGCGCCTGCAAGCAGCTTGAAGAGCTGGACCTCAGTGAAATCTCCACGCTGACCGACGCCGGCATGTCCTCGCTTGCCGCACTGACCTCCCTGAAGAAGCTGAATCTCTGGCGTGTGCAGATTTCTGACACCGGCGCACTGGCACTTGCACCGCTTACCAGCCTGCAGTGGCTGAACCTCGACAACACCAAACTTTCCGATGCGGGCCTGCCGGTTCTGAAGGACATGCAGCAGCTCACCTTCCTGCACCTTGGATCGACGCAGATCACAGCAGCGGCCGCACCGGCCCTGTTCCATTTGAAATCACTCAAGGACCTCAAGATCACGCGGACCGCACTGGCAGCTTCAGAAACGGCGGTTGCGGATCTGCGGAAAGAGCTGGCGTCAACCGCCATTCAAACCGAATACGAAGGTGGTGCAGAACAGTAGTGAGCTTTCAGGGAGTGCATGCATGGCGGATTTCACACGGCAGGACGAAACGGCAGCCGACGATGGTGTCTCTGACGAAGGACTCCCTGCGGACGAAGTGCGGCAGGAGGAATCAGGGCTGGCTGAGGACGGGGACAGCGAGTGGTCTGCGGAAGACCAGCCGGCCGAACCGCCACCCAGTCCGATTCTTGCGAAGCTGGCGCTGGTGCTGCCGGTGGCTGCGGGAATCAGCGAGCCATTTCTGCCCGACATGGTGGGTCTGGCGGTCGTCATTGGGACCGTGCTGCTGACGGCTGTGCTGCTGTCCATCGATATCGGTCGAGTTGTTCGCTGGAATCCGTTTGGTGAGCACTTCGTCAGTCCGACGCGTACGTTGCTGGTCGTGATCCTGCTGTGGATTGTTGGGTTTCCGC
Source organism: Planctomycetaceae bacterium (assembly GCA_040382995.1). Classification (GTDB taxonomy): domain Bacteria; phylum Planctomycetota; class Planctomycetia; order Planctomycetales; family Planctomycetaceae; genus SXXK01. Next base: position 1,041 of record JBEIEK010000337.1, on the reverse strand, counting down.
TGGCGTACTTCCGCAGGTTTTCGATCTGTGGTCCGGACATGCGAGGCACGGCTATGGGGGCAACTGCAGCCTTCGTGTTCCTGCCATGGCTCATAGCGCTCTCGCTGATGCCGCATCAATTACCGGAGTGTGATGCGAAGGAGGTGGCGGCATTGATTCAGCGGCTGGCGGTGAATGAGTTTCCGGGACAATATGTCGAGGGCGTTGCCGGACTGCGTGAAGTGGAGGCTGATCCGAATCTGAAGTGGCGCCGCGGGAGTTGTGTGGTCAGTGTTGGCGACCAGCGAATTCCGGTGCCCTATGTGATCGAGTGGAGCGATCAGGAGCGTGGCATCTTCACGGTCGCGCTGGTGTTGTTGCCCCAGGCCAATGCTCCTGCGGTGATCGAGCTGGTCGAATCACAGTTGCGCAGCCAGTTGAGTGAGTTCAGCATCACAGGGATCGATACTTTTCGCGAAGTGTCATTCGACGCAGGGAAGCAGGAGCGCAGGTGCAGTTGTGTGGTGCATACCGATTCGGCGGACATCAGGGTGCCCTTCGTGGTGAGCTGGCATGACAAATCAAGGAACCAGTTCAGTGTGCAGTCCTTTGTGCTGCCCAGCCCGCTCAGCGAAGAGATTGCAAAAGTTCTGGGGCCCTTCCTGGATGAGGCGTTTGCGGACGCAGAGATCACAGCGATCGACGGTCACCGTGAAGTGCGTGCGAATTGGGAAGCAGACGAGCGAATTGGTGCCTGCACGGTGCATTTGGGTGATGAGAGCGTCGAGGTGTATTTCAGGATCAGCTGGGGAGATCAGTACGTGGGCGCGTTTACTCTGGAACTGATCCAGGAGAATTCGATTTGAGGCAACGCAGGAGCGGAGGCATCATGGAGAGGCTCAGAGTTTTGATATTCGCGGTGGCCGCAGTCGCACTGTTCCCTGCGGCGTCGCTGCCAACGGCTGGAATGCTGTGCCATGCAGCGGCTCCGGTGTCTCAGGACTCTGCACCTGCACCAGACCGGATCCGTGACGAATCCTTCATTTCCCGCAGTGATGGTTC
>JBEIEK010000336.1:0-6444 GCA_040382995.1 Planctomycetaceae bacterium | reverse complement strand
TCGTTCACGCGCGGCAGTGACAGCTGGTATTGAAACAGAAACGACGGTGGAATGGTGGGCGGCATGAAGAGTGGCCGTGCTGCTGGAGGAAGGAGTGCTGATCAGCGACCTGCGAGGGCAAGGTCGAGTCTGTGCAGAACGCGGTCACGTCCCAGCAGTTCGAGGGTGCGAAACATGTCGGCTCCCTGAGCACGTCCGCTGATGCACAGGCGGAGTGCGGGGAACAGGTCTCCGGGGCGGAGACTGTGGGAGGTGGCGAACTGCTGCAGCAGATCATGCAGCGGCTCTGCGGTAAACTGCGGGATCGTTTCCAGCTGTGTTCGCAGCTGTCGCAGGTGGCCGCAGATTTCCGGCGCGGATGTGACGCGTTTCTCGAAGGCTTTTTCGTCCCGACTGAGCTGTGCATCGGCGATAAAGAATTCTTCAAGCTGGAAGATGTCGCCGAAGAGTCTGAGCCGATCGCCGGCGAGCTCCATAACCTGCTGAACGTAACCGCGCACGGCGGGGTCTGCGGGGTCGTTGATCCAGCCGGCCTGTTTCAGCATGGCGAGACAGCCCTCGAGCTTCTCGGGGGCTGGCAGCTGACTCATCCAGTGCGCCTGGAAGCTGAGCAGTTTGTCGGGATCGAGCCCGGCGGGGCTGCGAATTACGCGGTCCAGGGAGAACTTCTGCTGCATTTCGTCGAGCGACAGAATTTCCGTCTGATCGTCGAACGACCAGCCCAGCCGAACCAGCGCATTGAGCACTCCGGCGGGAATAAACCCCGTCTGCTGGTAATAGGCTACCATCACGGGTGACAGGGCGTCTGCGGAGGCATCAAAGCCAAGCCGGGTGAGGATTGTGTCGCCGATTTCGAAGAGCCGCTTGAATTGGGGATTTTTGCGATACTGAGCAATCTTGCGTTTGCTGATCTTTTCGCGACCACCGGGAGCCGCCACATAGGGGATGTGGGCCCATTCAGGTGTGTCGTTGCCGAGCGCACGATGCAGCAGCACCTGGATGGGCGTGTTCGACAGATGCTCTTCCGCGCGAATCACGTGCGTGATCTGCATGGCCGCATCGTCGACAACAGTCGCGAAGTTATAGAGTGGCGAACCGTCGCTGCGGGCGATCACCGGGTCGGGCATCAGACTGCAGTCCCACTCCACCGTGCCGCGGACGTGATCGTTGATCACCACGGTGTCGCCGCGGGGGACTTTGAGTCGAATGACGCAGGGGGTGTTGTCGGCCAGCTTCTGAGCGATCTGCTGGTCGGTGAGCAGCAGGGATTCACGGCTGCTGACGTAGACTCGCTTTTCCTGTTCGGCGGCTTCGCGCTGCCGCTGAGTTTCCTGGGCGGGCTCGAAGTCCCGATACGCGTGTCCGTCCTGCAGCAGCCGCTGCAGGGCGGCATCGTAAAGCGGCCGCCGCCGGGACTGAAAATAAGGACCATTTCCGCCACCGACTTCGGGGCCTTCGTCCCAGTCAAGTCCCAGCCAGCGGAAGGCCTGCAGAATGGGGCCGAGTGCCTCATCCATGTTTCGCTGCTGGTCGGTGTCGTCAATCCGCAGAATAAACACGCCCCGGTTGCGGCGGGCCCAGAGCCAGTTGAACAGGGCGGTGCGCATGCCGCCGATGTGCATGTAACCGGTGGGACTGGGAGCGAAGCGGGTACGGACAGTCATGGATATTCCATTGCGGCAACAGTCGCTGCGGGATTGGACGGATGAACCGGGCATCCTATCGAGACTGCAGCGGGCAATAAACCCGGAGCGGGCGGGATTCCGGGGAGTGAAGCATGAATGAGCGCGGGGGCTGCTTTACCTGTCGAGGGCATCCAGCCGCTGCAGCTCTTCTGCAGGATCCACGTTGGAAAGTTCCAGCGTTCCCGGCAGCAGCCGAAATTCCCCAGACGACAATTCACGCCATGCTTCGGGAGCCCCGGGCCGAAAGTGCACCCCGTCGTCCGTGCTGAGCAGCTCCGGACGCAGGACCTCCGCCACAGGGATCCGGCCGATGATGCTCCAGTTATCACCTGCAGCAGCCGCCTGAAGTTCGCCGGTCTCCGTTACTCGCAACCGTCGCTGCTGATCATCAGGCAGCGGTACTCCACGCAGCTGACAGGGTCCTCCTGCCGTTGTGATCCCGAGCATTCGATTGGGCAGAATGCTGAAGTCCCCACGTCGAGTCAGCCGGCCATCCTGCAGCAGAAACATGTGCAGCGGGTTGTCGGCGAACGCCACGTGCAGCGGCTGCGGCGAGCGGACATGGCGGCCGGATGAAAAATCGATGAAGTCGAGGCCACTCGCTGCCGCCACCGCAGCCCCATCGGTGGCGGCGTGCGGCAGCACCAGCCGGCGACGATAGCCGACTGTCCATGCATGCCTCAGATTTCGCCGGCTGGCAGCCTGTTCACGTTCGCGCAGGCTGTTGCCGAGCCGGGGCGGGGTGAAGCTGCCGGGCGATTGCAGTCCGGGAGTGAAGATGGAATCGAGCGAACCGGAGAGCAGTTTCTTTTGTGCGAGGATGTCGACGATTTCGGCGGCGGGCATGCCCCGAAACGTTTCCGCCCAGGCTTCGACAGTGGTTGCATCGGCGTCGGGAAACGACTGCCGAATCAGCCTGCGGGTGGCTTCGGGATCATCTTCACCGGAGGGGCTGTCGGGGAATTCGGTGAAGAAAAACGGAGTTTCGTGACTCTCGGTCGGGGGAAGCAGCGGACCGGGAGGCAGTTCCCAGGGATTCAGGGGGGCAGCCACAATCTCGCCAGAATGAACTGCAATGTCAGGTGAATTCAGCGGGTGGCCATCTGTGGGGATCAGGGCACCGGCAACAATCCCGAACGACAGGAGCACTCCGACAAACAGTGAGAATTGAAGTCCCTGTTTCATGGTCACATCCCTGTGGAGCGTCGGCGAGCAACGCTGCAATTTCCCTGTTGACAGCGGTGCATTCCCACAACCGCGTCCTGAGTAAGTTTAGGGGGCGATAGTGGTGCCGTCCAGCACACCGCGGCTTGACGGACCGTACGGGGAACCATTTTTCTGTGGGCGACGTTTGAGCAACATTGTGGAATTTCATAGGCTGCTGAACCTGCCTTCCCCAAGCCCCTGCCCCACTGATGAGGTCCCGCCATGCGTCGCCTGTTGTCGTTTCTGCTGTTGTTCAGACTTTGCGCCGCACCGCTGCATGCCCAGCAAAAGAAAACGCGTGATCAAAAGGTGCGTGAGGACCGCGAGAAGGTCACTCAGCAGGGGTTCTGGATTTACAACGATCTGGAGACTGGATTTCAGCAGGCGCGGCAGAGCGGCAAGCCGCTGCTGGTGGTGCTGCGGTGCATTCCGTGTGAAGAGTGTGTGAAGCTGGATGATGATCTGGTGGATCAGGATCCCATTCTGCGGCCGCTGCTGGAAAAATTCGTCTGTGTCCGCATTGTGTCGACCAACGGACTGGACCTGTCGCTGTTTCAGTTTGACACGGACCAGTCGTTTGCGGTGTTCATGCTGAATGCCGATCGCACGATCTATGGTCGTTTCGGAACCCGCAGCCATCGGACGGAGTGGATTGGCGATGTCTCTTTGAAAGGCCTTGCTGAAGCCCTCCGCGGAGCGCTGGAGCTGCACCAGCAGTGGCCGGCTTCCCGAGCTGCGCTGGTGGCCAAAACAGGTCCCGCTCCCACGTGGGCATCCCCGGAAAAAATGCCCGGGCTTCGTGACAAGTACACCGGCACCCTGAATTACTCAGGAGAAGTCGCCAAAAGCTGCATTCACTGTCACCAGATCGGCGACGCCATTCGGGACGACTTTCGCAGCCGTCGTGAACCCATCCCCCAGCAGGTGCTCAACCCCTACCCGCACCCACGCTCACTCGGACTGGTGCTCGATCCCGATACACGCGGCACCGTCAAGTCCGTCACCCCGGATTCCATCGCTGCCGAGGCAGGTTTCCGTGCCGGCGACAGACTGCTGACTCTGGATTCCCAACCCCTGCTGTCGATCGCTGACGTGCAGTGGGTGCTGCAGCAGACTCCAGCGAGTGGCGGACGGCTGGTCGCCACCGTGCAGCGAGGAAATGCGGGGGAGCAACAGATTGAGCTCAACCTGCCTGCCGACTGGCGGGAACGGGATCAGATTGCCTGGCGCGCCAGTGCCTGGGGCCTGCGACGGATGGCCACCGGCGGGCTGCTGCTGGAGGAGGTGTCGGCCGATGAACGCGGGCGGAATGGAATTCCGGAATCCGGAATGGCGCTGCGAGTGCGTCATGTGGGGCAGTTCGGGCCCCATGCTGCAGCAAAAAACGCAGGATTTCAGCAGGGCGATGTGCTGGTTTCGTTCGACGGGCGACGGGACCTGTTGAGCGATTCAGCGGTGCTGCGGTATGGCACGACACAGAAGCAGCCCGGTGATCAGGTTGCAGTGGAGGTCATTCGGGCCGGACAAAACCAAAAGCTGATGCTTCCCATGCAGCCATAGGAACGAAAAAGCCGAATCTTTCTGTGTTGCCGGTTCTTCCGATCGGGCAGGCTGGGAAACCTGCCCGAATTCCTACGCGTCAGACAAGTGCTTCCCGGAAAGCCATGTAAAGATTCCCAGAATTCCAGCAAAAACATTTGCAGTCTTGAATCAATTTTGGCAAAAAAGAGGAAATCAGGGATTTTTTGATCGAACATTTTCTGCAGCGACGTTTTTCCTGACGCAACCTTGTCGAAACGAATATGTCTCAAGAGCCTTCCGAGATCGGCTGGAACGAACAGGTGCTGCTGCAGTCCCCCCACCTGCGGCTCACACGCTTCAAGATCCCCACTCGTCGCGCCCTGATTTCACCGCTGCGTGAACGACTGCTCAGTTCCATCCGCGACTTCCACGTGGCTGGCTCCGCTCGTGAAAATCACTTCTGCATGGCTCTGGAAGAAGCGCTGAACAACGCCTTTTACCACGGCAACCTTGAGATCAGCTCAGAACTGAAGGAAGACGGCACATCAGCCTTCATCGATCTGGCTCGGGAACGTGAACAGCTGGAACCGTGGCGATCCCGGCACGTTTACGTGACCGAACTGGTCGGCCTGTTCGGCCTGTGGATCTCGATTGAAGATGACGGCAACGGTTTCAACGTCGAGGCCGCCTTTGAACGCTGTAACGACCCGGAACTGATGTTGTCCAGTGGCCGTGGTTTGATGCTGATGCGTGGCTTTTCTGACGAACTGTTCTTCAACAGCCGCGGCAACGAAGTCACGCTGGTGCTCTACCCCGAGGACCAGGACAAGAACCTCCCGCTTCAGGCCGAAGCGGAAACTGGTGAATTGCGACGTCTGGTCGCTGGGTGAAAAGGCTGAGGTGGGCTGGTGAAACGCCGCGAATCCTGCCGATAGTCGCGTTTCGCTCCGTCGAAACGGATACCCGGCTGTTTCACTGCCGAAAACCGCAGGACACCACCGTTTCACCAACTGAGGGCTGAGTTGGGGGGAGGGAGGACGTTTCGCAGAGCGAAACGCGACTCTGGCAATTCTCTGAATTGAAAACGCCCTGTTCTGCAGACGCTTTTCCCGCAGAATTTCCCTTGAACGCCGGACAACCCGGTGTCGGTGACGTCTGGCGATGTTAGACTTTTGACGATGATTCCCTTGCGTCACTCACACCCCGGCGCGTAACGTTCTCAGGGTTGTTCGTTTCCATTCTTTGCGCATTCAGGCTTCGCCGTCATGTCCGACCACTCCGCTCCCACCGCTTCCACCGAACAACCTCTGTTCTCCGCAGTCGAAGTCGAGCAATTTGAGGCGGATGACGTAACTGCCGGCAGTGCCATCGGCAAAATGCTGTCTGCGCTCTTCCTGTACACAGTGGTTGCCATGTCAATCGCCGGCTGGTGGACATGGTCCTCCATTCAGGAAGCCAATGCCGAACGCGAAGCTCAGGCTGCCGAAAAGGCCGCCGAGGCACACTAAGCGGGACTCGGTTCTGCCGTAACTTTTCGCTAAACGTTCAGCCCCAGCATCCGCATCAGCTCAATCGCGTTGCTGCGTTCCACCACGCCGTCCCGCAGCCGATAGTCAAACAGCATCGTGCCGTCCACAATCGTGTCTTCAAAGTGCTTGTTGACCGCCTGATTGGGCATGCTGTCGGCAATCCGCGTCAGCGCCAGGTCGTGTGTCGTCACAATTCCCACGGCGCCCCGTTCCACCAGCGACCGAATCACCGCTTCGGCACCCCGCCGACGATCGTGCGAATTCGTTCCATGCAGAATCTCGTCCAGTAAAAACAGCACTGTCCGCTGGCCGTTTGTCAGATCGACAACCGCCTTCAGACGCTGCAGCACACTGTAGAACAGTGACCGTCCCTCCTGCAGCGAATCACTCATCCGCATCGCTGTTCCCAGCTGGAATGCAAACGTCTGAAACGACTTCGCCCGCACGACAGCGCCACAGTACGTCAGCACCACACTCGCCCCAATACTCCGCAAAAACGTACT
>JBEIEK010000335.1:0-6452 GCA_040382995.1 Planctomycetaceae bacterium | reverse complement strand
TGATCATGAATCCGGATTTGTCGCAGGTTTGGCCGCAGAAGACAGCGTGGCGTGGGGCATCGAGTGCCGCGCTGCGGGGGCGCGGAGTTTCCTGGGCGCATTCCGGGGCAGTGAGCACACTGACGAACGGTTACACAACACCAAACAGCAGAATCCCGGATGTCGTGGTGCACTTCACTGGTTTCTTTGGACCTCGGAGCTGGCACACGGGTGGAGCGCAGGTGTTGCTGACGGATGGCTCTGTGCGGCTGCTCAGCGACAACATCGACACATTTGTGCATCGGGGACTGCACAGCCGAAACGGCGGTGAGGTGTTGGGCGAGTTCTGAAGGGAAAACACGGCCACTGCCGAGCGGATCGCGGGGCTCGCTCAAGTCTGTCCGGGCGTTCTTCGCTGATTCGCCGGCAGTGGTCCGTGGATGTTTTGAATTTTTGGAGAAAGATCGACCGTGTTTCGCAGTTTCTGGCCGGACTATCGGGCGGTGTGGCGGTGGCATTTTTATGCGGGACTGCTGTGTCTGCCGTTTGTGATGGTGCTCTCGCTGTCGGGCTGTGTGTATCTGTTTCGCCCGCAGATTGAGGCTTGGACGGAGCGGAATTATGACGGTCTGGATGTGCAGGGGAAGCCACAGGCGGCATCGCAGCAGATTGCGGCTGCGCTGGCGGCCTTTCCGGGGGCAGCTTTCGTGAGCTACGAAATTCCCCAGTCGCTGGACAGTGCGGTGCGTGTTTCGGTGCGCGAAGGCGGGCGGTCAATTCGGACGTTTGTGCATCCGGAAACACGGCAGGTGCTGGGCTGGATTCCTGAAGACGATCGCGTGATGCGATTTTTCTTTCGCCTGCATGGTGAGTTATTGATGGGGGACCGGGGATCGAACCTGGTGGAGACGGTGGCCTGCTGGACGATTGTTTTGTTATTGACGGGTTTGTTTCTGTGGTGGCCGCGAAATCGGCGGGGGATGGCGGGTTTGCTTTATCCGCGGCTGCGATCGGGGCAGCGGTTATTCTGGCGGGATCTGCATGCGGTGACTGGGATGTGGATCACGGGGCTGGCATTGTTTCTGTTGCTGTCAGGACTGCCGTGGGCGAAGTTCTGGGGAGACTATTTCAGGCAGGTCAGGCAGTTGACCGGTACGGCTGCGGTGCGTCAGGACTGGGCCAACAGCAGTGCAGGGAAGGCAGGTCGCTCTGCTGTGTCGGGCGGTGGAGGTCATGCGGGGCACGGGGCGGCAGGAGGCGGTGCTGGAGTGGAGGAATCGAAACTGCCGCCGGCGGAGGTCCTTGACGCGATGGTGGCGACGGTTCGGCAGTTAAAATTTGAGCCGCCTGTGTTGTTGGCTGCACCCGGTGGTCGTGCGCGTAACTGGACGGGCAAATCAGAGACACAGAATCGTCCTCTGCGTGCGACCGTGGATCTGGATGAGGAGACGGGGGCGATTGTGAAGCGGGAGGATTTTGCGGACCGGCATTGGATCGACCGTGCGGTGGGTTATGGGATAGCCGCGCACGAAGGGCAGTTGTTTGGCTGGATGAATGTCGTGCTGGGATTGGTGACGGCGCTGGGGTTGGTGTTGTTGTCCGTGAGTGCGGCCGTGATGTGGTGGCGACGGCGTGATCCGGGAGTGTTGGGGGCACCTGCGGCGGGCCGTGGTGGAGCGTCGGGCGGGCTTTTGTTGTGCATTCTGGTTTTGAGTGTGTGTTTCCCTTTATTCGCGGTGTCACTGGCGGTTGTGCTGTTGCTGGAGTGGGCGGTGTTGCGGCGTGTGGCACGTGCACGTGTGTGGTTGGGGCTGACGTGAACGCAGGGGTGAGGACTGTTGGTTTCACGCAAAGGCGCAAAGACGCGAAGTCAGGCCACAAGGTTCACAGTTCAACCACCCTGCGACAGGATTCCAGACGGATTTTCCAATTCGCGGTGGGTAGTCTGAGTCGGGATCAGTAAGATTGCGGTGTTGGGCAGGGGTTCGTGGCCTCTGCGGCAGCCGCCCATGGTGCGGGTGCCGGGGTAGCAGCGTCGGGCAGATGAAGTCTGGTGAACGATGTCGGAGCAGCCGGGGCAATCGCAGCGAATGCAGGAATGTGCGGAGCACGTGCGGGGATTGTTGTCCGCGGTGCAGGTTTTGGAGCGGCGCTGCCGGTTGCTGGGCCTGCCGGGGCTGGCCGGGCGCGAGTGGTATGAGTTGCTGCGACAGAAGCTGGTGCCACAGCTGGGTGCATCTGGCTGGCTGGTGGCGGCAGTGGTGGGTGGAACAAACATTGGCAAGAGCGTGGTGTTCAATCACATTGTGGGAAGCCGTGCGAGTGCGGTCAGTCCGCTGGCCTCGGGGACTCGACATCCGACCTGTCTTGTGCCGCAGCGGTTTGCGGACGAGGAGCGATTGCAGCGGATTTTTCCGGACTTTGAGCTGCGAAGGTGGGAGGCGGCTGAGGGAGCGCTTGAGGAAACGGAACGCAATCTGTTGTTTTGGCGAGCGACCGCGGAACTTCCGGACTGGCTGCTGGTGCTGGACACCCCGGACATCGACAGCGATGCGCGCGTGAACTGGCAGCGTGCGGACGCGGTGCGTCGGAGTGCGGACGTTTTGATCGCCGTACTGACTCAGCAGAAGTACAACGACGCGGCGGTGAAGGAGTTTTTTCGCCGGGGGGCTCGTGAGGGGCGTTCTGCGATGGTGATTTTCAATCAGGTTCAGTTACCGGATGACGAGCCGTACTGGCCGGTTTGGCTGCAGACATTTTCGCGGGAAACGGGTCTGCACCCGGAAGCAGTTTATCTGGCTCCTGCGGACCGACGAGCGGCTGAGGAGTTGCGGCTGCCCTTTTTTGAGCGGGCCGTTGTGTCTGCAGGTCTGGTGGAGGCAGGTCGCGGTGCTGTGGAGCGCGAGATTGATCCGCAGCGAGTGGTTCGTCCCGGCGAAGAGCTTTCTCGTTTGCGTTTCGGAGAGCTGCGAATTCGATCACTTCGAGGCTCACTTGAGGAGCTGCTGCACGAGGATCGAGGGGTGCGTGGCTGGCTGCAGGAGTTGGGTTTGGCGAGCGACGAACTGCGGCGTGTTTCGCAGCGACTGACGGTGGATGGTTTGATATCGGTTCGGGACTGGCCATCTCCCGGCGCAGCGGCGCTCAGTGCTGGAATTCGGGACTGGTGGCGTGAGCATCAGACGGGCTGGGCGCGGGCCATCAACAGTGCCTACAGCGCGGCGGGAAGGTTGGTGCTGCGGCCATTGACAGCATTGCGGGGGGTGATTCAGGGCCCGGTTGTGGAAGAGGCGGACGTCTACCGACAGCGGGAGTGGTCTGCGATCCTGCGAGTGCTGGAGGACGTCTTTGAGCGACTGTCGTGGCTGGCGGAGTCGGGGCATCCGGTGATTCGCGAGCGGGCTGGGAAGTTATTGGCGGGAGAGGTGCGCAGCGGACTGCTCGATTTGCTTCGTCGTCAGCATCTGGAGGTTGACTTTGAACGGGAATTGCGGGAGGTGATTGATGAGCAGATGCAGCGGATGCAGCGGGAGCGACCGGATGCGTTTTTATTGTGTCGTCATGCTGGCAATGTTTCTGCAGCACTGCGTCCGGTGGCCAGTGTGGTGTTGTTTTCGCTGGGTTTTGGTCCGGCGGGCGAGCTGGCTGTGACGGCGCTGGGGCATGCCGCGGCTTCGACGCTTGTGCACGTGGCGGCGGATGTGGCGGGAGGTGCGGCAGCGGCTTTCGCGGGTGAGGCGGCCGTTTCGACAGCTGCAGGATCCGGGGCCAGTTTATTACAGGCGTGGTTTCAGCGATTGCAGGATGTGTATCTGGCGCGGCGGGGGCACTGGCTGATGGAACGGTTGCAGCGTGAACTGCTTGGGAGTCTGCCGGAGGATTTGCGGGAGGCTGCGGGGCTGCGGGAGAGTCAGGAGTGGCTCGAATCGCAGGAGCATGTGGCGGGTTTGGATCGAGCGCTGCGGGTTGTTGGAGCAGGAATTGTTGAAGGGGAGCAGTCGTGAGTGGAAGCAACGAATGGGCGGCGTGTTCAGGGGAGTTGCAGCATTTGTCGCTGCTGCATGACGTGGATGATTTGACGGCACGGGTGCGGCGGTGGGTGAGCGAGCGTGTGGGATGGGAGCCGGCCGTGCGAGCGCGGGGTCTGGCTTTGCAGGTTCTGGAACGTGTCCAGACGCTGCGAGTGCGTCTGGAGACTCCGCTGGTGGTGGCGACATTTGGTGGAACCGGGACGGGCAAGAGCACACTGGTGAATGCCCTTGTGGGTCAGGAGGCGACTCCCAGTGGTCGTCAGCGTCCCACCACGGTCACGCCGGTGCTGCTGGTGCATCCGGGCTTTGAGTTGCGGGGGACGCGTTTTGAGGGCGAGGACTTTCTGGTGCGGCGTGTGGACGCTCCGGTGCTGCGGGAGCTGATTCTGATTGACTGTCCGGATCCGGATACGAGCGAGGGTGCGGAGCCGGGAAGCAATCTGTCACGGCTTCGAAGAATACTGCCGCACTGCGATGTGCTGTTGTACGTGTCGACTCAGCAAAAGTACCGCAGCGCAAGGATTTCTGAGGAGTTGCTGGAGGCGGCGGCAGGATGTCGGATTGTGTTCGTGCAGACGCATGCGGATCAGGACGTGGATATCCGCGAGGACTGGATACGGGTGTTGTCTGAGCGCTACCACGTGACAGACATGTTTTTTGTGGACTCGAAGTGCGCCTTGCAGGAGCAGCAGCGAGGTTTGGCGTGCAGTGGTGAGTTCGGGCGATTGCAACAGTTGCTCAGCAGTCAGCTGGGGGCTGCTCGGCGAGTTTCTGTCAGGCGGGCGAATCTGCTGGATCTGCTGGAGGAGACGTTGCGACTGAGTCGGCTGGAGTATGACCGGGTGTTGCCGGAGGTGGAGCGATTGCGGGGTGTGTTGCAGGAGCTGCGTCGGGAGCAGTTGCAGCGGATGAGTGGGCAGTTGGCGGGACAGTTGATGCAGAGTCGGAATCTGTGGGAGCGCCGACTGCTGGAGGCGGTGACGGAGCGGTGGGGGTTTAGTCCGTTTTCCGGGATGTTGCGGCTTTACACTGGATTTGGAAGTTTGCTGGCGTCGCTGAGTTTTTTCCGGGCGCGGACATCGGCTCAGGCGGCTTTGATTGGTGCCGTGCAAAGTGCCCGGTGGCTTCGTGCGCGGGCTGAGGAGCAGACAGCGGAGTCGGGGTTGGAGAGGGTGGCGGAGCTGGGGCCGGACGACAGTGAGCTGCAGGAGGCGCGGCTGCGGTTGGCGGGTTTTGTGCGCAGTGCGCAGGTGGAGGCTGACAGGTTCCTGCAGGGCAGGGATTTGCAGGACCTGCGTCAGCAGGTGCTGTTGCTGGAGGGGCGGTTTTTGAGTGATGCGAGGCGGGCGGTGGACGAGGTCATCGCGGATCTGGCGGAGCGGCATTCGGGATTTGCAGTGCGGGTGATTGCTGAAGTTGTGTTTCTAACTTATCCGCTGTTTGTAATCCTGCGGATGGGTCATAATTTTTTCTGGAGCTCGTTTCTGGCGCCGGTTTTGGGAGCGAGGTCAGTGGCCGAGCCGTTGCTGACGATTGATTTTTACATTCCGGCCGTATTTTTTCTGATGCTCTGGTCCGGGTTGCTGTTGCTGCTGTTTGTGTGGCGGCTGCAGAGTGGTTTGGGAGTCCGAATTCGGAAACTTTCAGAGCAGCTGGCGGCCGTGCGATTATCTGAGGGGCTGTTTCCGGGACTTGAGGAGGAGTGTCGGCGGATTGGGCAGGAGGACTTTGCCCTGCGGGAGCTCACAGAGCGGGCTGAGTATTTCCGGCGTCGTCTGGCGGAGAGTGGGAGCCTGCCGGGCGGATTGAGACGGTGAAAGATTCACGTGTACGGGCTTCAGCGGGACTGGAATCCGCCATGTTGCGGAGACGAGAGCGTCGACAGCAATGGAGACAGCGATGGTGAATGTGGCGACTGCCGGGAAGGCGTACACGGTGCGAGTAACGGGCATGACCTGTGCGGGCTGTGCTGCAGGCCTGCAGCGGGCGCTGGAACAGTCCGGGCTGACAAGCACTGCGGTTGTGAGCATCACGACGGGGCTCGCCAATGTTTCGTGTGCGGAAGATGTGTTCCCGCGGGTGCTGGATGTGATTCGATCGCGGGGATTTGGCGCAGAGGTGGCGAGTGGCGGTGTGTTGTATTCTGAAGTGGAGCGGCGACAGGCGGCGGCGGAGTTGATTTGGCGTCGTCGGGCGATTTGGGGATTGAGTCTTTGGCTGCCGCTGGAGGTTGCGCACTGGGCACTGTCTTTTTCACACGTTCATCCGGCATGGATGCCGTGGATCATGGCTGCTGGTTCAGGGGCGGTGGTCTTCGGTGTGGGAGCCGAGTTTCTGCGTTCAGCGCTGGGGGCGTTGCGGCGTGGCGGGACGAATATGGACACGTTGATTGCCCTTGGTGCCGGCACAGCGTTTTTCTGGTCAGCGGTGGTGCTGGTGCTT
>JBEIEK010000334.1:0-6503 GCA_040382995.1 Planctomycetaceae bacterium | reverse complement strand
CCTGGGATGATCGGTTCGAGGCGTTGACACGGAGCGTCAAGGTGCCATGCACCTTGACGCCCTCAGGCACCCAGACTCGCGGATGCCGGAGTGGGTTGTTTCACCACTCCCTGACGGTCGCGGCTCGGTGAACGCCATTTGCAAAGTCGGGAGTTGCATTCGGCCGTATTCCAGGCGAGAATTCCTCAACCACGGTCGCCCTCCGCGCAACTGCTGCGGCCCGGCCGTCCCGCCAGGGAATCCGACATCGAAAGCCCGCCATGTTCCCGTTCCGCCTGCCCCCTGCCGCGGCACTGCTGGCCGCACTTGCCCTGCTGGTCGCGCACCGGTCCGCCTGCTTTGCTCAGCCCGCCACCGCTCAGGATGGCACACCGCCGGCGACGGCCAGCCCGGATGACATTGCCTTCTTCGAGCAGAAAATTCGGCCGGTGCTTGTGCAGCACTGCTATTCCTGCCACTCTCAACAGGCCGTCGACACCAATTCTCTGAAGGCCGGCCTGCACCTCGACACTGCCGCCGGCATCGCCGCCGGGGGTGAATCAGGCCCCGTGGTCATCCCCGGCAAATCCGCCGAAAGTCCACTGCTTCAGGCCCTGCGTTACGACGGGCTCGAAATGCCTCCATCCGGCAAGCTTCCGGACGAGGTCATCGCCGACTTTGCCCGCTGGATCGATCTGGGTGCCCCCGATCCACGCGGTGGCGACGGTCCGAGACCGGCCAAACGGGAGATCGACCTGAACGCCGGGCGCCAGTGGTGGTCCTTTCGCCCGCTGCAGCAACCGGTACCTCTGGATCTGCAGAAACCCATCGACAGCTTTATCCGCGCCCGCTGGGATCAGCACGGACTCACGCCCGCTGAGCCCGCTTCCAAACAAACGCTCATCCGCCGCGCATGGCTGGATCTCACAGGTTTGCCGCCGTCACCTGAAAAGGTGGCTGCCTTCCTTGCTGATTCGTCACCGGACGCGTTCGCCAAAGTCGTGGACGAACTCCTTGCCAGCCCAGCCTACGGCGAACGCTGGGCGCGGCACTGGCTGGATACCGCCCGCTTTGCAGAAAGTGGCGGCTATGAATTTGACGGCTTCCGGCCCGGCGCCTGGCACTATCGTGACTGGGTGATTCGATCGCTCAACGACGATCTCCCCTGGGACCAGTTTCTGCGCATGCAGCTTGCCGGCGATCTGCTGGAACCAGATTCGCTCAACGGCGCCGCCGCCTCCGGATTTCTCGTGGCCGGTCCCTACCCGGGACAGATCACCGCCAAAACTGTCGAACGAATTCGTTACGATCAGCTGGATGACATGCTGATGACAATCGGCGGCTCCATGCTGGGCCTGACGCTCGGCTGCGTCCGCGGCCATGATCACAAGTACGATCCGATTCCGCAGCAGGACTATTACGCCATCGCCAGCTCGCTGGCACGCACCGTGCACGGCACCAAAACCTACGACTACGACCCGGCAGCCACCGAACGTCGCGAACAGCAGCACCGCAGCGAACATGAAGTGCTCACTGCGGCACTGACAACATTCGCCACGGACCAGCTGCCGGCCCGCTTTGCCACCTGGCGCAAGGATCAGCTCCCATCACTCCCGGACAATCCTCACTGGCAGATCCTCGAACCCACCGCTGTCGACGCCGAACGCTCATGGCTCAAAGCACTCCCCGCAGGCCTCATCGTCCACGATGGCCAGCTTATCCCCGGTGCCACGGTTCCTCAGCGTGGCCGTCGTCGCAACGTGGCCAACGAAGAACGCTACGAACTGCGATTCCTGACACATCAGAAAAACCTGCAGGCGCTGCGGCTGGACATCTTTACTGACAAGTCGCTGCCTCAGAAAGGTCCCGGTCTGAACGGTGACGGCAGCTTCCAGCTTGCCGAAATTCAGGTCACATCCCGGCCCCTCAACAGCACCGACGCCCCAGTACCCACGCAACTCAAAGTGGCCCATGCCGCGTTTGCCGACGACAACCAGCCTGCCAGCCAGGCACTGGACAACAAACCCAACACGGCCTGGGTCGTGCGCGCCACCGCCAAAAAAGACAACTCCCTGATCCTTGAATTCGCCCAGCCCATCGCTGGTTCCGAACAGGGCACCGAATTGATTCTGACACTGCAGTTTCGGGACGCAGGCATCGGTCGGCTGCGTGCGGCCATTTCCACGGAATCCAATCCAGCCACATGGGCCGGCAGTCTTTCAGAACAGCATGCGGGCGAACTGCGGGCGATTGCCGCAGCCTTCCCCCAGCAACTCCCCGCTCAGCTGAATCTGCCGCTGGCCCGCTGGATGGCCCCATTCGATGCAGAGACCGCTAAAGTCTTCCGTGCCGAACAGGCCCACGCGGCTGCTGCACCACGACCGGACTTCCGCGAAGTCTACACCACGGTGCCCGGTGGTCAGGACGTGCATCTGCTCCGTCGCGGCGAAGTCGACAACAAACTCGGACTCGCTCAGCCCGGCTTCCTGCAGGTGCTCTGGCGCGCTCCTCAGCCGGCAGCACCGACCGCCGAACCCGCCGAACCACCTCGAGTCGCCCTCGCCCGCTGGATCACAGACCTCGAACACGGCTCCGGTCCACTCGCCGCACGCGTGCTCGTCAACCGTGTCTGGCAGCATCACTTCGGAGAAGGACTTGTTGGCACCCCCAACGACTTTGGTGCGCAGGGGGACCTGCCATCGCATCCCGAACTTCTTGAATACCTGGCTGCTGAATTTGTCCGCGGCGGCTGGAAACTCAAACCCCTGCACCGCGCCATCCTGCTCAGCGACACCTGGCAGCTCGGTCACACAGCAACCCCGGAAAACCTCGCAAAGGACCCGGCCAACCGCATGCTCTGGCATTTCCGACCGCGACGGCTGGAAGCAGAAGCCATTCGCGACGCGCTGCTGGCCGTCGGTGGCAGCCTCGACAGCACGCTGTACGGCCCCAGCGTCCTCGACAACACGCCCCGCCGCAGCGTCTACCTTCGCGTCAAACGCAGCGAACTGCTCCCGATCATGACCGTCTTCGATGCCCCAGAACCCACGCAAAGCATCGGTGAACGCAGCATCACCACCGTCCCCACACAGGCCCTCACACTGCTCAATTCCCCAATCGTTCGCCAGCAGGCCGAAAAGCTGGCGGCCATGGTTCGCAGCACCCCCGAACGGCCGCTTGAAGACGCCATTCGCGATGCCTGGCAGCGGGCTCTCGCCCGACAGCCTGAACCCGCAGAACTCAGCCGCATGCTCTCCTTCATTCACCAGCAGTCCACTGCACCTGGGGCCCAATCACCCCAGAATGATCAGCGTGCGTTCGAGGAATTCTGTCATGTGCTGCTGTGTCTGAACGAGTTCGTTTACATCGACTGAGGCAATTATGTTTGGCTACTACTCACCCGGCGAACTTCACCTCCCCGAACGCCGCCGCTTTCTGCAGCAGTCGGGCCTCGGCTTCAGCTCCCTCGCACTCGCCAGTCTGCTGCACGCAGAATCCTCAGGCCAGGAACCGGCCAGCCCCGCAGCCGGCAACTCCGCTCCCGGCACCCCCACTGATCCGCTCGCACTGCGGCCACCGCATTTCCCCGGTAAAGTCAAGTCCATCATCTGGCTGTTCATGACCGGCGGGCCCTCGCAGGTGGATACCTGGGACTACAAGCCCGAACTGCAGGCACGCGATGGTCAGGACCTTTCCGGAGCTGACCCGAAAACCGGCTTCTTCACCACCAGCGGCAAGTGCCTCAAAAGTCCGTTCGTCTGGAAGCAGCATGGTGAATCCGGCACCTGGGTTCCGGATCTGTTCCCCAAACTCTCGCAGCACGTCGACCGGATGTGTTTTCTGCACTCCATGTACCTGCGTCAGAACAATCATGCCCCCGCGTCCATCGAACTCATGTGCGGTACCAACCGGCCCGGTCTGCCGGCACTCGGCGCGTGGATGACCTGGGGACTGGGTTCACAAAATCAGAATCTGCCGGCCTGCGTGGTCATGCACGACACGCGGCCCCGAGGTGACGATCAGATCTGGTCGGCCGGCTTTCTGCCCAAGACCTTTCAGGCCATGGCCCTCGACGCGCGGCGCAACGAAGCCATTGACAACCTCGCCCGCGACGCCCGCCGCAGCGAAACGCAGCAGCGCGCACAACTCGACCTGCTTAAGGAACTCAATCAAAACCACGCCTCCTCCCGCCCCACTCAGTCCGATCTCGCGGCCCGCATCAATTCCTTCGAACTGGCCTTCCGCATGCAGATGGCAGCCCCGGAAGCGATGAATCTCGCCGCCGAATCTCAGGCCACACAGTCGCTGTACGGACTTGATCAGCCAGCCTGCAGCACATTCGGTCGCCAGTGTCTGCTGGCGCGGCGGCTGGTGGAACGTGGCGTCCGCTTCGTGCAGATTTTCGCAGGCAAAGGTGTGGGCGGAGACGGCAGCGTCAATGACGTTCCGTGGGACTGCCATTCCGACGTGGAAACCAACCACCGCTCCTGCGGCCTGCATACCGATCAACCCGCAGCTGCTCTGCTGACCGATCTGGAAGCCCGCGGTCTGCTCGATTCCACGCTTGTCATCTGGGGCGGCGAATTCGGGCGTACCTCCGATTCTCAGGGCTCAAAGGGACGCGATCACAATCCCAACGGCTTCACCATCTGGATGGCGGGGGCCGGAGTGAAGGGAGGCTTCCATTATGGTGCCACCGATCCGTTCGGCTACAAGGCCGTCGAGAACAAGGTGCACGTCAACGACCTGCATGCCACACTTCTGCACATGCTGGGTCTGGAACACACGCGATTGACCTGGCGATTCAACGGACGCGACTTCCGACTTACGGACGTGGGCGGTCAGGTCATTCAGGACATTCTGGTCTGACGCGGTTTAAGCCCGCACAGTGGATTGCCAACAGCAACCAGCCTGCAATCAGCAGCGTGCCGCCCAACGGAGCAACCATGCCCCAGGGCACCCCCAGCCACCGCGGTCCGCCGATCACCAGCACGTACAGGGAACCGCTGAAAAATACGATTCCCGCGGAAAATGCCAAAGCCGCCAGCCGCAGCCACCGGGTGGATCGCCAGTGCATCAGCAGCCCGCAGGCCAGGAGCGCCACTGTGTGCGTGAGCTGGTAGTCAACGGCCGTCTCGAAGTCCCGGAAATACTTGAATGCCGCAGGCATCTGCATGCCGGCAACGGTTTTGGGAGGCGTATCGGCGTACTTGCGTTCCAGATACTTTGTGTCGTTCAGTCCATGAGCCCCGAAGGCACCGAGGATGACAGACAACATGCCGGAGATGGCGGCAGTGAGCAGGGCGGTGCGAGTCGACATGGTGTCGGGACGGGAATTCCGGAACGTGGGTGGTGGGGTGTGATGTGTTACAATGTGTCGGTTGAGGTTTGCGCCGCGGGCAGCTGTGTGCACGTTTCGCGGAGCGAAACGCGACTTTGGATCGGCTGCTGATCAGCGATTCCGCAGAGCCATGACGTGTTGAGACTGTGGTGAGGCACGTCGAGCGAACCGGCGGAAGAGCGTCCAGCCGAGTGCGAGGGCGACGGCAGCGGTTACCAGTGCCGGCACCGCGTGCGACGGATTAACAACGTAGTGCAGCACGCCGTCCTGTGCGCCAGGATGTCCGTGGCCTTCATGCGCTGAAAGCGGGGCAGTGGCGGAGAACAACGCCAGGGAGCAGGCTACCACCAGGAAACCAGAAAGCCGCGCTTGCACAGGATCACTCCGAAAGAACTCTGCAGACCCGAAAATGTGTCATCGTATTGTCTTCCGGATCGGCGATGGATGCAAGTGCGGAAGCGCGGCGGGAAACCAGGGCCGTCACAGATTGAAGTCCACTCCGTCGGCACCTTCAGGGGGGACGTTGTAGGTGAGTTTTGTGGAGGATGGATTGGAGTAGTCAGCGGGGACAAGCTGTTTGGGGCCGTCTTTTTTCTTCTGCATCGCGCCCCAGCCCATGTCAGCAGCCGCCTGCTGTCCGGCGTCCAACCCATCCGCTTCCGGCTGAGGGCTGACAAGACCGGGGCCCTGCCCGCCTTCATACTTGGAAACGCTCACCCGGTTGTTACCCGGCAGAGCACCCTGAACCAGCCGATAGCGTCCCTCAGCATCAGTTTTGGCCACTCCCACGAAGGTGTCGTTGGTGAACAGAACTTCGGCGTCGGCGAGCGGTTTGCCGCCGAGCGTGATGGTGCCGGCAACGGGCACGCCGCGACCAGGCTTGACGCTTTCACCACAGCCGGAGAGGACGGGAAGGAATGACAGGCAGGATATCAGCAGTACGGAAGACCGAAGCGCGCGTGGAGAGGTCATGTCAGCCACCTGATGGGAGTCGTTGTGGAGCTGGGGAGAGAAGATCAAAGAAAAAACGTGTGCGCGCCGGCGTACCCCGAGGGAAGACACCAGAGTGCACACGCCTGCAGGCCGCTTGAACACGCTGGCGAATCAGAATTCACCAACCACGGCACCGTCATGCGAATAGGTCAGACGCCAGAATGTAAGGGCGTCGATGTTTTCGCTGAGG
>JBEIEK010000333.1:0-6522 GCA_040382995.1 Planctomycetaceae bacterium | reverse complement strand
GTTTGTCACGACTCCTACTACCACGACTTCGACCAGTTGCCGAGGTTTCCGGACGGGGCTGGCAACTGGGATCCTCCGGAATCGCTGGATAACGCCCTGTTTGTTGCTCAGGTGGACAGGCTGCGACATGGTCAGTCGGTGCAGCGGCCGATTTATGACTTTGCGACGCATCGTCGCCAGCCGGTCGCAGAGGTAGTACAGCCACGGCGACTTTTGTTGCTGGAGGGCATTCTGCTGCTGGCGATCCCTGAAATTCGCCAGCGACTGGACCTGAGTATCTTTGTGGAGACCCCCGCAGATCTCAGACTGCTCCGTCGCACGCTTCGCGACATCCGCGAGCGCGGCCGTTCGGTGGAATCGGTGCTGGAGCAGTATCAGCAATCGGTGCGGCCGATGCATGAGCAGCATGTGGAACCCAGTCGGCAGCACGCTGACATCTGGATTCCGTGGATTGAGGACAATCCGGCCGCAGTGGATCTTATAACAGCCCGGCTGTGTGTGTGGCTGCAGGAGCATCGATGAGCGCGACCGTGATTTTCGCTGCCAGTGATGCAGTGACCTCTGAGCAGTCCCTCTGCCGCACTCCGCTGCGGATCGGGTCGCGGGAATTTTCTTCCCGATTCTTCCTCGCGCCGCTCGCCGGCTACACCCATCTGGCCTTCCGCACGGTGTTGCGACGGCTGGGTGGACTGGGACTGGCGACGACGGATCTGGTGCAGGCGACGATGTTGTGTTCCCAGCGTCCGCGATCGCTGGAGCTGGTGGCGACATCGGTTGAGGATCGTCCTTTGTCGGTGCAGATTTTCAGCGGCAGCACTCCGGATCTTGTGCGTGCCGCAGTCTGGCTGGAGGAGCATGGCTATGCGGGCATCGATATTAATATGGGCTGTCCGATGGCGAAGGTTAACGGTTCGGGGGGTGGCGCGCGGCTGATGTGTAATGTGGACGGGGCCGTGCGGATGGTGGAGTCGGTGATTGGGGCAGTGGGACTGCCGGTGACGGTGAAAATGAGACTGGGCTGGGACGCTTCCAGCCTGACAGCACCGACGCTGGCTGCGGCCTTTGAACAGGCGGGCGTGGCTGCTGTTACCATTCATGGCCGCACACGGGCTCAGGGGTTTCAGGGGACGGTCAATCGGGACGGTATTCGCGCGGTGGTGGAGGCGGTGCGGGCGATGCCGGTGATTGCCAATGGAGATGTAAGAACACCGGAAGACGCCTTCTCGATGCTGCGGGAAACCGGCTGTGCAGCGGTGGCGATCGGGCGCGGCGCGATGCTGGATCCCTGGATTTTCCGACGTTTGCAGCAACGCGTTCGGGGAGAAGCGGAGCTGGAACCGACGGCGGATGAGCAGGTGGATTTTCTGCGGCAGCACTTCGAGCTGATGGCAGAGCAGCATCGGGAGCGGGCCTGTGTGTTGTTTCGGAAGTTTGTGGGCTGGTACGGAGCGCGGCTGGGGATTCCGGATGATCTGGAGGATCGCCTGCGGCGGTTTGAGACGGCGACGGAATTTATGGAGCTGGTGGGCGCGATTCGGGAGCGGCATGGGGAGCGGGTTCGGACTGTTCCAACGGCCCTGCTGAAGGTGCCCAACGGACCGGTTGAGCATTGGTAGCAGCCCCGCTTGTCAAAAATCCCCTTCACTGAGGTCCGGTCTGGCCGAAGGCCGTTGAACATCGGCCCCGCCCGCCTATACTCCGCCACGTATCGCGAGCCGGGCGGTCTCACTGTTGGCGACGGGCGGTTTCGCGTGGGTTTCTTCCTTCAGAAGGCAAAAAAGATGGGCATTCGCATCGGTCAACCTGCCCCGGGCGCTGATCTGGCACTGCAGGCTTATGATCGGACAAAGGACAACACGGATGGT
The DNA here is from genome assembly GCA_040382995.1 of Planctomycetaceae bacterium. Lineage (GTDB taxonomy): Bacteria > Planctomycetota > Planctomycetia > Planctomycetales > Planctomycetaceae > SXXK01. Next base: position 4,657 of record JBEIEK010000333.1, on the reverse strand, counting down.
CAGTTCCGCAACCTGAAGCTGGCGGACTACCATGGCAAGTGGGTTTGCCTGTACTTCTATCCGCTGGACTTTACCTTTGTGTGTCCAACGGAAATCATTGCCTTTGACAAAGCGCTGGGCGAGTTCGCCGACCGCAACACGGTGGTGCTCACCGCCAGCACCGACAGTGTGTATTCGCACAAGGGCTGGTGCGATTCACATAAAGAGCTGGGTCAGCTGAAGCACCTGATGATTGGCGACACCAGCCATCAGCTGTCAGCCGCCTACGACGTGCTCGATTGCGGCAAGGGCATTGCGTATCGGGGTGTCTACCTGATTGATCCTCAGGGTGTGCTGCGGTGGCTGGCAGTGCACGATCTGGGTGTGGGCCGCAACGTGGACGAGGTCCTGCGGGTGCTCGACGCCCTCCAGACGGACAAGCTCTGCCCGTGCAACTGGAAACCCGGCCAGCAGACGCTCAACTGAGTCTGCGGCTGTTGAAAATCAAGGTGACGGAAAAGGTCCTGGCGGTTGATGCCAGGACCTTTTCGCGTTTCTGGAGCGGCGCAAGCTGTTTCCCGTGTGCAATTTGCAGACAACAGGTGCATGGCACCTAAAGGGGATTTTCATGGCACATGGCGGTGCAGCGTGTGGCGGCAAATTCCGAAAAATCGTTCCCGGCAGTGGACGAGGTTGCTTGCTCGACGGGCACTGCCTGCGTATATTCGGGGCGCCTTGTGGGATTTCAGCCCGAAGAGGTCTTTGAAAACACAACAAAAGTGGGATTTCGGCCCCAAAGTGCTCGCAATTGCCTTCCGTCAGCGGCATGATGCAGGGACAGGCTGGGACGGCATGGACTCAGTCTGAGTCGATTTTGGTTTGTTGGTGGGGCAGTTTTTGGCCGGTGGTGTGGGCGATGTTTCTGACGGGCGAATACTGGCGGACGATAGACGAGCGGCATCGTTTGATGCTTCCGCCTGAGCTTGCTCAGGAGGTATCGGACGACGACGGTGGCGTGATTGTGGCGAAGGAGCGAGCCGGGTGTTTAAGTTTGTGGCGTCCGGAGGAGTGGCAGCGGAAGCATGACAGTGGCGTGAGTTTGCTGCGGCAGAAGCTGGAATCGGGTCGGATGGAGCAGCGATCTGGTGACGTGCAGCGTCTGGGTCGACTGTTATCGACGCGGCATCAGCTGGTGAAGCTGGCGAATCGTTCTCGGCTGTTGATTCCGGAGGGATTTCGGCCTTTTTTGGGAGTGGATGCGGGTCGCGAGGTGGTGGTTGTGGGAGCGGTAGTGTGTGTGGAGATCTGGCAGCCGGCGGCGTGGAATGAAGTTTTGCGTGCGGAGATGCCGGAGTTTGGGGAGTTGTTTCGGCAGTTAACGGAATAGAGGGCACGGAAAGTCCGGCAGGAATCCCGCTTTTGAACTGGATGCAGAACGGATCGAAGCAGAAAAGAGCGCAGGTCACTGACATTCCCTCACGACAGTCACGGCTCACTCAACACGACCGCCGACTGGCCGAAAGCTTCCTCAGGGATGGTGTTTTGGCAGGGATGCCGCTCTTTTCTCTTCGATCCGATTTTTTTGTGTCCGCGTTTGCGAATCGCGAGAGCTGTTCTGGTCAGGGTACCCCAAATCGATTATCCTCCCCGGTCCGCTGCGCTTTAGCTTCGCCGTGAGGTGGGACAGGATGTCTCTGGTCCTTCGGTGTTGGTTGGGTGCAGAGGGCGATTTTCAACAGACAACGGGGCGTTTTGCGCCCCTGGTTTAACTGGACCAGCTGACGCAACCTATGACACTTGCAGAGCTTCTGCAGCAGCGTTTCCGGGCGGACATTCGGCATCGCGGTGCAGCATATGTGGAGGCAGAACGTGTTTCGCTGATTCGCGTGACGCCAGAGAACCTGTACGGACTGGTGCTGGACGGCGCCGAGTACCAAACGCATTTGCGATATCAGCCGGACGACATTGGGTTGTTCTGCACGTGCGAACAGTTTGCGAAAAGCAAAGTGTGTCGGCACTTGTGGGCCACGGTGCTCGCGGCTGACCAGAAGGGCTTTGTCAATCCGGCACTGCGTCCCGGGCGGCTCACACCCTTCGTGCCTCCTGCGTCCTCCATGCCGGACCTCCTGGAAGACATCGACGTCGGCAACGATCCCGAAGGCGACTCCCGCATTCCTCGCGGCAAATCAAAACCGCGTCCAGCGCCCGCACAGCGCGCTCAGCGACCCTGGGAACAGCGGCTCGCATCGCTCTCTGAAGACATGAACGGGACACCGGATGGCCGCGGCAAATCCGATCCGGAAGAACGTCAGATCTTCTACGAAGTGGATCTCGAAGCCAGTCGCGGCACGGGCAAACTCGTCGTCCAGGCATCTCAGCGGCAGCGTCGCGCCGGTGGACAGTGGGGCAAAATCAAGCCGCTCAAGGTCCGCCCCGGAGAGCTCGATCACATCGAGCACGAAGACGACCGCACATTTCTGTCGTATCTGGCCGGCGCCATCCCTGAGCGCGCAAACTGGTCCACACAGCAGGCCGAACTGCGCACCTCCGCGCACCGTTTTCAGATTCCGTTCGAGCTGGGGCAACTGCTGCTCCCGGACATGTGTCGCAGTCGTCGACTCAGAATTCTGGGAAGCGACGAGGCTGGCGAGCAACTGCTGGAGTGGGATTCCGGGGAACCCTGGGAGCTCACCATCCGCGTTCGCCGTGACACCGAAACCGCAGGCTGGCGTGTCGTCGGCCAGCTCGTCCGCAACGAAGAAGTGCTGGAACTGGCCGATGTGCCGCTCGTCATCCCGGGCGGTTTCGTCGTCACCAGCGACTCCATCGCACTGCTCCGCGACTTCGGTGCACCCGAATGGATGCGCATGCTCGCCGCCGGCGGACCGCTCGTGATCCCGGAGACCGACCAGCACGATTTTGTCGACCGGCTCCTTGATATTCCATCCCTGCCACGGCTGGATCTCCCAAAAGAACTGCAGCTGGAGGAAGTTCGGACGCAACCCGCACCAATGCTCCGCATTTCCGCCCCGCCAATGACTCGCTGGCGCAACGATTCGCTGAATGCCGAAGTCATCTTCGAATACCTCGGCACGCCCGTCTCCGGCAGCAGTGCTCGCTGGGCCGTCGTGCAGCGGGAAAACAATCGCTGCATCATCCGTGACCGCGCCATGGAATCGTCCTGCTGGGAGAAACTGCGTCAGGTTGGCTTCCGCAGACGCCTCGGAGATCTCAAACAGACCGTCAACGTCGAAATCGCCCGCCGGGATCTGGGACGTGCTGTCAGAGAACTGGTGGAGACCGGCTGGAACGTGTTTGCCGACGGCAGTCGAGTGCGCCAGGCGGGCGGGCTGCGATTCCGCGTCAGCACCGACGTGGACTGGTTCGACGTCCACACCGATGTCGACTTCGAGGGCCGTTCGGTTTCCTTCCCGGAACTCCTGCGAGCGCTCGAACGGGGCGACTCCACTGTCCGCCTCGATGACGGCTCTCTCGGCATTCTCCCCGAAGAATGGCTCGAACAGATCGGCATGATTTCAGGGCTCGGAACCGCCACCGAAAACGGCATGCGGTTCTCCACATCACAGGCCGCACTCCTCGACGCACTCCTTGCCGCACAGGATAACGTCGATCTCGACGAGGGCTTCGAGTCGATGCGGGAGCGTTTCCGTACCTTCACAGGCATGCGGGAAGTCTCCGTTCCTGCGTCATTCATCGGTGAACTGCGGCCGTACCAGCGCGAGGGACTCTCGTGGATGCAGTTCCTCAGCGATTTCAAATTCGGCGGCTGCCTCGCGGACGACATGGGTCTCGGAAAGACCGTTCAGTTCCTCGCCATGCTCCTGCGACGCATCGACGATGTTGGCAATCCACCACCGTCGCTCGTCGTTGTCCCCAGATCGCTCATGTTCAACTGGTCCAGCGAGTGCAGTCGGTTTGCCCCAAGTGTTCGCGTCATGGAATACACCGGGCTTGAACGCGCCAACCTGCGTGCTGAATTCAGCCGCCACCATCTGATCCTCACCACCTACGGCACCATTCGACGCGACATCACTGTGCTCAAGGATATCGACTTCGACTACGTGGTGCTCGACGAAGCCCAGACCATCAAGAATCCCTCCTCACAAATCGCCCGCGCCTCACGACTGCTCCGCTGCAACTTTCGCCTCGCTCTCAGCGGTACACCCATCGAAAACAACGCCGGCGACCTCTGGTCCATCTTCGAATTCCTCAACCCCGGTATGCTCGGACGCAGCGCCGCCTTCCGCACACACATCGCCGATCCTGACAGCCGGGATTCGCGCGAAGTGGTCGCGAAAGGGCTCCGTCCGTTCATTCTGCGACGCACCAAAAAACAGGTCGCCGCTGAACTCCCCGACCGGCTTGAAGAAACCATCTACTGCGATATGGAGACCGAACAGCGTCGCCTCTACGACGAACTCCGGCTGCACTACCGCGACTCACTGCTGGGTATGGTCCAGGAACAAGGCATCGCTCGCACTCGCATGCACGTGCTCGAAGCCCTCCTGCGGCTCCGCCAGGCAGCCTGTCACCCCGCACTGCTCAAACGCGGCGACCAGGGCGAACCCTACGCAAAACTTGACGTCCTCGTCCCACACCTCCAGGAACTCGTTTCCGAAGGCCACAAAGCCCTCGTCTTCTCGCAGTTCACCAGCAT
>JBEIEK010000332.1:0-6545 GCA_040382995.1 Planctomycetaceae bacterium | reverse complement strand
GCACATCGCCGGCTGTCTGGATGACATCGCCGTAATCCGCTCCTGCTGGACCAACGGCATCAACCATGCGGGTGGTGTGTGCCAGATGAACACCTGCATCAACTTCGCCGGCCGCCCGTCGCTCGGTGCATGGGTCAACTATGGACTCGGCACCGCCAACAGCGACCTGCCCTCATTCGTGGTCCTCTGTGACAGCAGCGGTCGCCCCGTCAATGGCACCCGCAACTGGGGCAGTGGCTTCATGTCCGCCAGCTACCAGGGAGTGCAGCTCAGCAGCAGCAGTGATGAACCTGTCGCCAATCTCAAAACTCCGGCTGCCGTGACACCCGACCAGCAGCAGCGCAAGCTGCAGCTGCTGCAGCAGTTCAACGCCAACTATGCAACTGCAAGGCCACAGCAGTCAGAACTGGACGCGCGACTGCACAGCTATGAACTGGCCTTCCGGATGCAGGCCGAAGCCCCGATCGCCATGGATCTGCAGACCGAAACTGCTGCCACCCGAGAACTCTACGGCATGGATCAGAAGGAAACCGAAACCTTCGGACGCAACTGCCTGCTCGCCCGCAGACTTGTCGAACGCGGTGTTCGTTTCGTGCAGCTGTACCATGGCACCGGCAGCAAATGGGACTCCCACTCGGCCATCGAAGCCAACCATTCACGGCTCTGTCGCAGTATGGACAAACCCGTGGCCGGACTCATCCGCGACCTGAAACAGCGCGGACTGCTCGACGAAACGCTCGTCATCTGGGGTGGCGAATTCGGCCGCACACCGATGAGCGAAAAAGGGAATGGCCGAGACCATAACCCGACCGGCTTTTCGATCTTCATGGCTGGCGGTGGTGTGCAGGGCGGACAAACCATCGGCGCAACGGATGATCTGGGCCTGTATGCCGTGGAAGACAAAATGCACGTCCGCGATATCCACGCCTCCATCCTCGGACTCCTTGGCCTGAACAACATGGAACTCACCTGGAATCACCGCGGACGCCCTGAACGACCAACCATCAACGAAGGCACCTTCAACCTCAAACTGATCGGTGGTCGATCAACTGGCTGACCACGCACAACTCAACCTGCCGGGAATTTTTGCCATGTCCAACTCCGCAGAAAATCGTCCCGTCTGCAGCCCGGGCCTGCACCACACCCTGACGCGCCGCGGTCTGCTGCACGTCGGAGCCCTTGGCGGAATCGGACTGTCGCTCCCGCAACTGCTTGCAGCAGACACCCAAAGTCAATCAGCCCGCGCGGATTCCTGCATCGTCATTTTCCTCAATGGCGGCCCCAGTCATCTGGATATGTGGGACATGAAGCCCACCGCTCCTCAGGAAATCCGCAGCCCCTTCAACTCGATTCCCACATCCCTCACCGGTGTCCACTTCTGCGAATACCTGCCACAGCTCGCACGGCAAATGCATCAGTGCGTGCTGGTGCGATCCATGAATCACAGCGTCAACAATTCCCACGCCGCCGCGGTTTACGTGGCGCTCACCGGGCATGACCGCGGTGAACAGGGGGGCGGAGCCAAACCCAGCGATCACCCAAACATCGGCTCCGTACTCTCAATGCTGCGGCCCTCGGCACCGACATCCTTCCCCTATGTGGCCCTGCCCTGGAAAACCAAAGAGGGCGCCGGCGGTCCGCTGCAGCCTGGATTTCTCGGCGGCATCATTGGCGCCAACCATGACCCGTTCTGGGTGCTCGACGATGCCAATGCCGCAGAATTCCGCGTTCGTGAACTGTCACTGCCCGAAGATGTCTCCATGCCCCGCATGGCAGCTCGCAGCCGACTGCTCGCAGGTCTTGATCACCCGGACAATCCCAAACAGTCCGCGTTCACCAGGTCGCTCGATGTGATGACCACGCACCAGCAGCGGGCCTTTGACATGCTCACCTCCGACGCTGCGCAGCGCGCCTTCCAGATTGACCGTGAACCTGCGTCCGTTCGCGATGCCTATGGCAGAAATATCTATGGTCAAAGCACCCTGCTTGCCCGGCGACTGATCGAAGCCGGGACCCGCGTGGTCACTCTCTCCTGGGCTCCCGATGCCAACGCCACCTGGGATACCCATGGCAACAACTTCAATAAACTTCGCGACACGCTGCTGCCACAGTTCGATCAGGCCGCCGGAAGCCTGATCCGCGAACTCGACGAACGCGGTATGCTCGAACGCACCCTCGTCGCCATACTCGGAGACTTCGGACGCACCCCGCGCGTCAACGCCAACGCCGGCCGCGACCACTGGAACTCCTGCTACTCCATTCTTCTCGCCGGCGGCGGACTGAAACAAGGTCTTGTGTACGGAGCCAGCGACCGCATCGGGGCCGTTCCGGCAAAGAACCCAACTTCACCGGCAGACATCATCTCCACCCTGTACCACCTGCTCGGCGTTGACCCGAGAATGAATATTCACGATCTGCTTGACCGCCCACACCTGCTCGTCCCCGGCGGACGCATCATGAACGAACTGCTCGTGTGAATGCAGGCAGCGTGACTATCTGCAGACGATTTCAGTTTTCCCGAGCGGTGAACAGGACATCAGGTCCCAGTCCGAACTGAGCGGGCAGGGGAATTGCGGACCATGCCGGATCCTCACCCAGCCGCAGCTGCCAGCGGCCGTTGAGTTTCAGTGAGCGGGAGTGACTGTGCAGCACAGGGGCGTCCGGGAGCGTTCTTGTGGCCTGGGCGACCGATGTTTTCAGCACCAGCAGGTTGATGCCGTCGGCGAGCACTGCGGATTGAGGCAGCAGCCAGCGACCGGGAGTGCCTTCGATGACCGTCAGGGGCGAGCCATTCAGCCACGCGTCTACAGCGACTCCGGATGGCACCTGCAGCTGCACTGGCTGGCCGCCCATCCACGCCGACGGCAGCCTGATGGAGCAGCGCAGCCAGAGTGTCCCGGAAACCTGTTCCCGATGGCCGCCGGACACGTCTTTCCACAACGCAGGCACGGCAGCGGTCGTCCAGTGCTTCTGAAAGTCGCCGGCCGGGTCGACTGGACGGTCAAGTGTCGCGATGTCCCTGACACTCCGCAGGTCGTAGCGGGACTGGTGCGGCTTGCCCCCCAGCACCTGATCGCTGGTGACTGTGGGGCAGACGAACTGTTCCACATGCGAGATCACAAGGTCATGGCCGCTGAAGTGATCCACGTAGGGCCAGCGCTGGGGATTGTACATGGAATCCGTGAGGTCGCGCATCAGCAGTACCTGTTTGCCGGCACGCACCAGTTGCCGCAGACCGAACGGGCGTCCGAGGACGCACATATTGGTGTGGACGCCGGTGAGGATCACATTGCGGATGCCGCGTGCTTCGAGGATGTTCCAGACTTCGTCTCCGCGATCGCTGATGTAATCGAGACCGTCATCAATGCGGATATCGGGGTGCTGGGCTTTCCATGGGAGCCCGGGGTTGCGGCCTTCAGCTTTCAGCTGTGCGGCCCAGCGGGCGTGCTCGGCAGGATCATCATCCTCGCCGCCGTCCGACTGATCAATCGGCCACAACGCCAGCTCTTCAGCCGGAATCTGTGAACACCAGTACTGCAGGTCGGCGAGCGGATCGGCAGCCGCGGGCACCGCCATTGCGCGACGACGCGCAGGATGATCAGCATAGGCCGGCATGCAGTCGCTGGGGGAATGAATAATGACCGCGCCGCGACGACGGGCTTCGCTGAGCAGTTGTTCAAGCCTCGGCAGAAACTCTTCCATGCGGCGAACCGCGTTGAGGCAGTGATGGCGATCCCAGACGTCGCAGACAATCACGGCGGTCTGTTGCGGGTTCCAGCTGAGCGGCATTTCAGTGCGAGCCACCTGGCGATGGCCGGCGGAGTCGGGAGCGGACAGCCGAGTCGAGCGGGCGAGGAGCGAGAAGTTTGTGGAGGGCTGGTCAGCCTGATCGGCCGCACACGTTCCCGTCGTACCGGCCGGCTTCTGCAGAATCACCTGCACGCCACCTGATGCCGAATGGCGGAGCGTCGCGTTCAGAGAAAAAAATCCCGTCAGACCGGCCATCAGCAACACACCTGCACGAAACATGATCAAATCCCGGACGTGGAATCCAAAACGAAAACAGCCCATCACCTGCAGTGTAATGCGAGTGATGGGCTGAGGAAAATGCAGCGGGTGCGGGACTATTGACCCAGCATCGCACCACCGGACTTCTTGCCGCCCGAGGTACTCTTGAGATTCAGCGGAACGTCGGTCAGTCCTTCGGCAGGAACATCAATGTCGATCGGCTCGATGGAGGTTCCGGCAACTGCAGACATCATTGCCGCTGGATCGGTCGACGACACATCAGCGTCTCCGCCGACGCGAACGGTGTACTTGCCAGGAACGATGCCATCGCCTGTAACGTAGGTGGTTGCAGAGAAGCTGCCGTCTTCCTTCACATCGGCATATGCGGTGCGGACACCACCTTCCGAACCTTTGGGAAGGAACTGCACCTTCACAGTGCCTGGCGCTTTGCCGTCCACACTGATCTTACCGGTGAATGGCACCGTCTTCGCTCGCTCAGCCCCAGCGCCCGGATCACCACCACAACCGACGGAGACCAGCAACAGCAGACCCAGAGCCATGGACATGCATGAACGCAGCATGGAACACATCCTTACTGATGAAGAAATTTAGCTTAATATCAAAAAGAAAACTCCCGGGGCCGGACGCGGCCGACTTCCGGGAGTTCTTTACGGAGTCAGATGAGACAACCAAAATCCGGGACAAAATCAGAATTCGCCCACGATTGGCTGACCGGCTTCAGTGCTGCCCACGTAGGTGTGAAGTGCAAACCAGACGGAGGGCTGCTGCGCACCCTGCAGGTTTTCGCTGATGAAGCGAACGGCACCGTCGCCCATCAGGAACTGACCACCACCGGTGTGCACGCTGCTGGCACCTGGCCAGTTGTTGTTCAGGCCGAAGCAGGCGAGGTAGGTCGGCGGGTGAGCATAGGGGTTGCCCTTCCACCAGTAACCAGCGGGCTGACCGTCGGGACGCAGCCAGACGCGAGTACCAGTCAGACCGATGCCACGCAGAGCGGCAGAGTCCATCACGTCAGCGTTGCTGCCCGGATCGATGAATGGTGTGCGGAAGACCGCGTTGGTGACACCGGACGGACGGATAATGCCGCCCATCGCCTGGTGGCCGGGGGCACCAGCGCGAGGCTGGAAGCCCTGTGTGGAAGTTTCAGCAAGCACGATCGTGTTGGAAGTACCGTCCTTGAAGTCGTCCAGACGAGTGCCTTCTGAACCGTTCTGGAAGGGGCCCTGCGCCCAGTGCGGGCCACGGTAGTGCCAGTCCCAGCCCATGTTGCCCGCATAATTCATATGCGACAGGCCGTGAAGGGAAATGCCACCGCCGAATCCAGGGTCTGACGGGCACTGCAGCGTAGGCAGTTTCGTGGCCACGATCGGCTGACCGGTTGATGTCAGTTGGTACGTGTTGGTTGCCTGATTGAACATCGGCAGATTGAAGTTGATCGCCTGGTACAGGTTTGCCTGTTCGAGGAATGGCAGCACCAGCGAAACCCACGTGTGATTGCGTGGCTGCGGGTTGGTGTTGCCAGCCCCGAGATACGCCGTCATGATCTGAGTGGGCGGGAACCGACCATGCGTGTCATGATAGTTGTGCAGAGCAATCCCAAGTTGCTTCAGGTTGTTCTTGCACTGGGTGCGACGCGCAGCTTCGCGAGCCTGCTGAACAGCGGGCAGCAGCAGCGCGACGAGGATGGCGATGATCGCAATCACCACCAGTAGTTCGATGAGGGTGAACCCTCGACCCTGCGAACGCAGAGCCTTGCTTTTTGTCATTGTGGACTCCCTGGGCTATGCCTGAAAAAGACGGGAAAAGGAACGAGCAGGCAGAAGTGAAAACGGGAAATCGACTTTCAGTTCCGGGAAAAACAGGAACAAAAAGATTTTTTCCTCGAACACGATTACCAGTGAAACACCGAGATGTCAACTTCGGATCTTAGAAATCTGCCTCTTTTATCGGCAGGAATGCAGACGAAATACCCAGGTGGCGAAGGAAAGCTGGCTAATTGTTCAGTCGACGGAGAGCGTTCCCGCAAACTTGACCGCGGATCGCAGGGAAAAGGCCGGGATGGTGAAACCATGTGAAAGCGGGCAGACCGCGATATTCTCGGCTCTACCTGTATGCCCCACCCACCTAATCATCCCTAACGCGTCAACCAAAACTCCCAGTGGTGAGCGGACGATGTCAATCGGCCGGTAACGTCCCCGGTGCGCCCCTGCTGCTGCGCTGGCCGCGTAGTCACGCACCGTTACCGGGGGATTAGCATCCCCCGCACGCCCCGTCGCGTTCACAACCGAGTCGCGACCGTCAGGGAGTCGGGAACACTTCTCGCCGTAAAGTCAATCTGCACAGAGGTTTCTGCTTCGACACGCATGTCAGGGTGCCATGCACCTTGAGCGTGCACCTTGAGCGCACCGTAAACACGCCTGGTTTCGATCATCAGAGGCGTGCGGTCGATGTCAATCGGCCGGTGCGGCCCTGGTGCGACACGGGCCACGCGGGCACGTACCGTTACCGGGGGATTG
>JBEIEK010000331.1:0-6564 GCA_040382995.1 Planctomycetaceae bacterium | reverse complement strand
GTGGTTGGTGGCGGAATTGAAGAGCGTCGGGGTGGCGGAGGTGAACCGCAGGGACGACAGCAGCTGATAGAACTCAATCGCGCGTTCTTCCGGCTGATCTTCATTCAAAGCCAGCCCCATGGCGACACGCATCCAGAAATACTGGGGCGTTTCAATCCGCCGCCCATCGATGTGCAGCAGATAGCGGTCGTACACGGCCTGCAGGCCGGGGTAGCGGAAGAGTGCATCGCGATCCGGCTGGAGCGCAGCGGCAATTTTGGTGAGGTTCAGCGATCGCAGTTCGGGAGTCAGGCGGTCGGCGTTGATGCCATCAATGATGTAGTGCTCGAACTGATTGCGATACAATCTGATGTATTCGGAATTGCTGGTTGGGGAGCTGCCGAGGGCTTCGTTGCTGATGACCATGCGGAGCAGTCGTGAGGCCACCGTGTCGTATGCCGGGTCACGCTCGATGCGGCAACGGGCCGCCAGAATCATCGCCCGATAAATCTCGCTGACCGAAATCCCGTCGAATACCGATTTGATCACTTCCTGCAGCAGATCGTCCACGTCGCAGTCGGCCAGCCCCTGGCAGGCGAGATCCAGGCGACGACGGATGCGGTTGGCGTCAAACGGCACTCGCAGGCCGTCTTCCAGCAGCACGTGCATGCGAGGCTGGACTGTATCCCGACCTTCAATCGTGTCCGGTTGCTGCAGCGAACGAATCTTCGCATGCTCGGCCCGGTATACGATATATCTGCGGGCCACGCGGTAATGACCGCGTTTCATCAGCTGCATCTCCACCAGGTCCTGGATCTGCTCCACACCGATACCCCGGTCCGTAGCAGCTTCCGGAGCGGCCTCCGATACCACCTGCTCGGTGATCGCCACGACTTCGCGCTCGATGTCGCTGTCGAGGGGCTGCCCGTGGGCAAGATTCAGTTCGGCGCGGTAGGCGTTGCAAAGCGCTTTGTGAATCAGCTTTGCGTCGAACGGCACCGTCCGCCCATCACGCTTCCTGATAATCCATTCTGACACTGCGCGAATCATTCGACTGCCTTCCTTTTCCTGCTGGCGGACATCCTGGACTGAAAACGCTGAGAACCTGACGTGGGGCGGAACACATCACCGCAGCGACCGCTGTGGCCGGACTGGCCTTCAGCACGTCACTCACCGCCTGACACATTTTCACCGCGCAGCGACCCACGGGAATGAAATTCACCACGGGGAAAGCACCTCAGCCAACCCTGGCGAGACCGGATCGAAAGATCGAGCCTTCAGGGGTCAGCGGGGAACGTTGCGGAGCAGCAATGAGAGAAAGGCAGCAGACGGGAATCTTCCGCGATTTCGACCTCCTGTCGCTAAGGATCATCCATGAAGGAACGGGTTGCAGCATATTCGCCGAAACCGGCCTGTCAACAGTGCCCTTTCAGCGGGCTTCAAACCCTGAAACGGCAACGAGTTGCGACGCTCGTTCTGCACGGAATCAAAATTCACAGCACTCGACACAGACACAATATACTGTGTCCCGAGAATCTGTCAACACAATTCGTTGTGCATCAGGAGGATCGACACCGCTAGTTGTGGTGGCCCAGTTTTTTCAAAAAAAAGTCCGGAAAGGCCTGCCTCGGCACAGCGCAGATTTTGCGCGCAATGACGCCTGGCGAGGGTGGGCAAGGTGTTCCTGAAGTTCAGTCCAGAGTGGCCTGTTCGCCGGTTTTGAGGATCTCGAGAACTTCTGCGGCGGTGGCCGCCGTGCGCAGCCTTTCCGGGATGAACTCGCTCTCGTCCAGGAGCGTCGCGATCACGGCCTGCAGCCGCTGATGGACGCGGGGCTGACCTGCAGGCGTGAGCAGGACAAAGAGCAGGTGCGCGCGTTCGCTGGTCCCCCTGTAGGGGATGCCCAGTCGCGAGCGGATGACGAGAACGAGCGCTTTCTGGAGTCCGTGCAGTCGCGCGTGCGGCATCCCGAGGTTGCGTCCGAGGTAGGTTTCCACCAGCCGTTCGCGTTCCTCCACCGCACGGATGACTTCGTCGCGGGGAATCGGGAGCGAATCGGCGGAGAGTCGCATGAGAGCGGAGCGGACCGCCGGAATCGTGCCCTCCGCCTCCACATCCAGCAGCACCCGATCCTCGGACAGCGCATCCGACAAATTCACGGGCTCTTCGTCCTCGAATTCATCGCGAATGGTCCCCACGATCTCCTCAATCACGTCTTCCAGTGTGAGAAACCCTGTCCAGGCGGCCTTTGCATCCCGGACAAGGGCCACATGGCAGCGTTTTTTCTGCATATCGGCAAGGACGGATTCGAGCGGTGTGGTTTCTTCGGCGGTGATCACAGGGCGCCGCAGCAGTCGCAGGTCGCTGCAGTCGCTGCCGGACAGCAGCAGGTCCTTGAGGTGCACCACGGAGGTGGGAACGTCTTCTCCGTCCAGCAGCGGATAGCGGCTGAACCGCCAGCGACGGGCGGCCTGGAGATTCTCTGCGGCGGAATCAGCCACGTTCATGCAGCGAACCTGACTGCGGGGACGCATCGCATCGCGGACAACGAGTTCCCCGAGGTCGAAGACGTTCTCCAGAAACAGCAGCCTGCGAAAACTCATCAATCCCGTCGACTGGGACTGGTTCAGGAGGATGCGGAGTTCGTCTTCACTGTGCGTCTCGTGGTCCCCTGTGGCGGCGAGTCCCATGAGTCCCAGCAGATAATTGGCGGAGCCGTTGAGCACCCAGAGAGGGACGGAGAACATGGTGTGGAAGAATCGCAGCAGCGGTGCTGTGGCCAGTGCCGAACGGTCGGTGCGTCTGATGGCCATCGACTTCGGCACCAGTTCGCCAATCAGAATGTGCGCATAGCTCACAATTGCATAACTGATGGCGAAAGCCACGGCGTGGGAGGACACCAGCAGGGTCGACGAATCGCCGTTGAACAATCCCGACCAGAGCAGCACAGGTTCCACCAGTCGCACCACGGCGGGTTCACCGACGAATCCCAGCCCGATTGAGGTGAACGTGATGCCGACCTGGCAGACGGAGAGGTATTCGTCGAGGTGATCATGGACGTGTTTGGCGGCTGCTGCACCGCGAATTCCGTCGTCCACAAGTTCGCGAACACGCGATGGCCGCATCTTCACAGCGGCGAATTCCGCCAGCACGAAAAAGGCGTTGAGCAGCACCAGAAGGACGGCAAGGAACAGATACAACAAGCCCATATGGGGGTCCTGAAAGGGTCAGAGGAGTCCCCTGATCTTAGGGGAGAATCGGGGTTTTGCCAGCAGGTTATGTTCCGGGCCGCGGCGACTTGTGTGGGCGAGAAATCCTGTCTGGCCTGGATTTTTCCCGCGGATTCAGGGAAAATTCTCCCTTGGTCGCCTCGGCACACCTGCCGTACGCCACAGGAATCTCAGCCCGGATCAGCCGCGTCCGTGGTACTCCAAAGCGATCCCATGTCAGAAGCCCGAGACCTCCAAACTCTGCACATACGCCCGGGGGGCCCGCATCAGCCGGAGAATTTCCGTGAGGAAACGCTGCCAGGCCCGATCGAGGATTTCCTCCGCCAGGCCTCCAGCAGTCTGCTGGTTCCGACCCCTGCTGCGGCTGTTCCGGGTTCACCCGGCGACGGCGACCCGTCCGCCGCGGGGTTTACGGATGTCGTGGCCATGCTCGATGCCGCTGTTGCGTGGCAGGAACTGCTTGTGCCGTGCATCGCAGCCGCCCGCTGCGAATCCGCACGGCTGCTGGTGCTCGTGCGGCGCTCAGAAACCGGCTCCAGCCGGCTCGACGAGGTCCGGCACGAACTGCAGTGCCACGACATTCGCACGCTGCCGGCGGGTGTGCGGTGCGTTGAAGCTCCGGAGCTCCTGCCTGAGCTTCTGGCCGAATCGCTGCAGAACTCCCGTCGGCCAATCATCGTCTTCAGGAGCGGTTCAATCGCTGCTGCTGTGGCTGCCGTCGAATTGCTGATGCGGTCCCTGGACAGCGGAGCGGAAGTCCGCGAAGGTCACGCAAAGTGGCAACTGACGGTTGCCAGCGCCCCAGGTCAGCTGCAGTCACCAGAGTCCTCGACGATTTCTCAAAAACGCTGAAAAGTCCGGACAACGTGGGTCGCAACGGCTCCTGCACGGCCTCTGAAACGTGGTCCTCCGGCTGTGGCAGCCTGCGTCCGTGGGTCCCCCGTGAATCAGTCAACCCTCTTCCCACCGTCAAGACCCCTCCCTGTCTGGTTGCGTGCTCGGCCGGCTCCCCTATAATCCCGGCGTGGGCTCGGGTTGGACCCAAAATCTGTTCGCGGAGAGATCTCAGATGTTTCTGTGGTTTCGTAATGTGTGGATGTCGGTGGTGACGGTGCTTCAGGGCATGTACGTCACGCTGCTGACAATGTTCCGGACTTACCAGCGGCGCACGTTTACGGAAGTTTACGAATACCCCGAAGTCGCCGTCAAAGTGAAGCCGCGTTACCGTGGTTTCCACCGCTTTGACCTGACGACCTGCATCGGCTGTGAAAAATGTGCGGCCGCC
This sequence comes from Planctomycetaceae bacterium, assembly GCA_040382995.1. Taxonomy (GTDB): domain Bacteria; phylum Planctomycetota; class Planctomycetia; order Planctomycetales; family Planctomycetaceae; genus SXXK01. Next base: position 2,070 of record JBEIEK010000331.1, on the reverse strand, counting down.
TGCCCTGTCGACTGCATTTACATCGACAAGGAAAAGAGCCCGGTCGGCAAGGGATTTCGGGTGAACGGATTCACGATCGACTATACAAAGTGCATGTTTTGTGCTTTGTGTGTCGAACCGTGTCCGGTGGACTGCATTTTCATGGGTTCCAACTACGACCTCAGCTGCTACAGCCGTGACGGGTGCATCGTGGACTACGCGAAACTGCCACTGCAGATCGCGTGGGGCAAGGCAACGCTCAATCCTTCCGTTGTCGCGGAATCAAAAGTTCTGCATCAGCCGGTGTGGGTGAAGGGCGAACCCAGTCCGTTTGAGTTTGCTGGTGCGGAGCACTAGGTCCGGCTGATGTTGTTGCCCAATCATTCGGGGGAATTCGCTCATGCTGACGCCCGCTGAAGTGAACGCAAGGTTGCCGCTGGTTCGATCGATTGTGCGGGATGCCGTGGAACTGCACCGGGACCTGCAGTGGCGCATCGATCGCCTCCAGTCGCTCAGGGAGCGTTATCCGGCGACGGAAGACGATTCGATTTACGAGCAGGAAGTGGCGCAGTACGAGCGGGAACTGGCCGTCGATCAGACGCGATTTGAAGGTCTTCTGCTGGAGCTCAGGCAAATCGGCGGTGTGCTCACGGATCCCCACAGGGGTACAGTGGATTTTGCGGGTCTGCTCGACGGTCGGCGTGTGCAGTACTGCTGGCAGCCGGATGAGCAGGAGGTTTCCTATTGGCACATCGGTCCCTGCTCCCAGGCAGCCCGACAACCGCTCTTTCCCGCGACCATTGTTCACGGATGAAAGCCAACTGCTGACACCCGCTGGTCTCCCGGTCGATTTTCATTACTCGCTCGCACTTCGAGGCGAATTTCGGATACACAACCATGACGGATCTTGTCGGGCATTTTCTGATTTTCGGATTGCTGGCAATTGCCTTCCTGATGGGCCCGCTGCTGCTCGGCCGAATCCTTCGCCCGCGGCTCCCCACGCCCGAGAAGGACGCAATCTACGAGTGTGGCGAACCCGCCATCGGCTCCAGTTACATTCAGTTCGACCTGCGGTTCTACGTGGTCGCTCTGCTCTTTATTATCTTCGATGTGGAAGTTGCCTTTTTCTTCCCGTGGGCTTCGGTCTACGGCAGTGTGATGCAGCTGGCTGATGTTCGACTCGACGATGCCGCCCGCGAAACGCTCAGCGCACGGCTGCTCAGCATCGATCCCTCCGCCATGACGCCTGATCAGGTGATCTCGCCCGCCACCGCCCTGCAACTCGGATGGCTCGGCCTGGTCGACATTCTGGTTTTCTTCTGCGTGCTTTTAGTGGGTTTCGCATACGTCTGGAAACGTGGCGATCTGGACTGGATTCGCGCACTCACCAAAAAGTCCGCTCAGGCCCCCGACCAGTCACTTGCCGGTGTTGGCTGACGCTGCCCCTTTCCTTCGCCACTGCATCCCCTGCCAGGAACTCCCATGACTCTCTCCGAAGTCCATCAACTGCTGCTGGAGAAATTCGGCGTGGACGCTGTCGGCCCCGAAGTTCGTCAGGCGAAGGACCCGTGGATTCAGGTTGCCGCGGATTTCCTTGTCCCCGTTGCCCGATTCCTGCACGACGACCCCAGGCTGCTCTTCGACCATCTCAACGACCTCTGCGGTGTCGACTACTTTGAGCCCGACGAAAAGAAGGCCGCAAAGTTCGGGCACGAGCCCCATGTCGAAGTGGTCTACCACCTGACCAGCCTGAAACATCGCCACGTCGCCAAGCTCAAAGTCAGCGTGCCGCGCTGGAAGGACCAGCAGCCGGGTCAGATTCCCGTAGTGCCTTCAGTAAGTTCCGTCTGGGGCATTGCCAACTGGCACGAACGCGAAGCCTATGACCTCGTGGGCATTGAATTTGCCGGCCACCCCAACCTGCGTCGCATTCTCTGCCCCGAAGACTGGGCTGGCCACGCGCTGCGACGGGACTACCAGTTTCCGCTGGAGTACCATGGGGTCCGCGGTCGCTGACAGGTTCTCTGGTTCACTCTTCGCTGCACCGTTCCGAAAACCCGCTTTCATTTCCCGATCCACCTTCAGGACACT
>JBEIEK010000330.1:0-6571 GCA_040382995.1 Planctomycetaceae bacterium | reverse complement strand
GTTTGCCTTCACCTCGCAATTGGTGGCAGATCTGGCAGTTCTTCTGGAAGAGCAGACGACCGTTGTCCGGGTTACCGGGCGACTGCTGTGCGGAGGCAAGGCGTTCAGCGATGAGTTTTTCGGTTTCCGCAGATTCATCCGGCAGCTGTTTCAGCAGTCCTGTCAGCCGTTTTTTGACAGGTTCTGTGGCAATTGCCAGTAGTCGTTGCTGGATGGAGGGACGTGTGAGCAGCCTGGCAGAAGCTTTGCCGTTTTCCATGAGATTCGCGAGCACTTCAGCTCCGGGGGCATCGGTGGCGAGTTGTTCGGCGAGCTGAGCCTGTTCGGTGGCGATGGCCGATCGAAACGCCTGTTCGAGCACCGCGTCGGGCACGCTGCTGCCGGATTCGAGGAAGACGGTCACAACGTTTTCCGAAAGATCGGCTGGTGTTCCGGGAAAGCCGGGCACGAGCGCGAGCGCTGCCAGTCGGGAGTCACCCCGCAGTGAAGCGATGGCTGCTGCTGCGGGGGCTGTTGCGGAGGGTGTTCTGGAGTCACTGCGCAGCAGTTGCAACAGGGCCTGTTCCAGTTCCTGCAGGCGGAATTTTGTGGTGAGCTGCAGAGCCATCAGCCGATTGCCTGAGACATCCGATGGATTCAATCGTTCTTCGCTGAAACGCCCCACTGCCAGCCACGCATAGGCTGATTCGGAATTGCCGTCCACCAGCTGCAGTTGCACTGGTTGTCCTGCCAGTTCCTGCAGATCCCATGTGACAAGCTGAGCCGTGTCGTTTCGGGGTGGTGGTGAGGACTTCAGGATGGCTTTGGTTTGTGCATGCAGCAGCTGCACGAAACTGGACTGCTTCAGTGGCTGGTCCGGAAATCCATCATGGCCTGCGATGAAGAATGAAAGCTTTGCAGGAGCGGGGAAGATGGCGGATCTCCAGTTTCCCGTGCGCTTTTCTCCGGCTTCAAAGCTGCTGTAGAGCACGGCATCGGTTTGACCGTCGGCACAGCGGCGGGACTGAGTTGTCCCCCAGCAGTTGCCAGGATTTGGGGCTGTTGAATGGGGAGCGTATTCCCAGCGGAGTCCGGCGGGGGCGTGGAGCGCCGCGAGGTCATCCGGTGTACTCATGCCCAGCAGTTCCAGTGACAATTCGAGTGCCCAGCGACGGACGGCGACGGGAATCGTTTCACCACGGCGGCTGAAGCCGTCTGCCATGGCGTTAAGCAGCTGGCCCTGTTCGTGGAGCCGCCCGGAGTAGCCGTTGCGGATGGTTTGAACCACGTTCGCGGCGGCATCGGGTGAGACGTGGGCGGCTGCAAACTGGAGTGCTTCGGGGAGCCGCTGTGGCTGAAGTTGGGTGACGACGTCAAGGTGTTCAGCGACGAACCGGGCAGCAGGAGCTGTGCGGACCGCAAGACAGAGGTCAGCCACGGCAGCGATGTCGCTGCGGTTCTGCAGAGACTGTGCGAAGGCCGGCAGCCATGCATCGTGCAGCAGATGATCACGCAGAGCAATGCGGGTGGCGTGTCGCAGATGCACGTCGCCGAGCTCGGTCGTTTGGAGCAGACGCAGGAGAGGCTGGAGCAGTTCGCTGGAGGGGTGCCGTGAAGCGGCTGCGGCGGCCGCACGGCGGACGAGCGGCGAGTCGTCTTTGAAGGCGTGCAGCAGCAGGCCCGTCGCGAGTCCATCCGGAAGTTCGCCCGCTGGTGATTCGCGGAGTACTCGCTGTACGTGGATTCGTACCTGTTCATCGGGATCAGCAGCCAGATCCTGCAGAGCGGTCGCGGGGAGGCTGTTGTGGGTGGCCAGCAGTCGCAGGGCTGCGGTGCGGACGGAAGCGTGAGTATCGGTGAGCCGCTGCTGGGTGAGTTGTGCGGTTTCGGCCGACCACGTTTCGAAGAGTCGCTGGAACGCGAGGCGGGCTGCTGGTGCGGGGCCGGTGGAAATGACCGTGAACAGTTCCGCTGTGGAGAGGCTGGAGAGGTTGGGGCCGTAACTGCCGGATTCGCGCTGACGTGTTTCGTCGGCTGGCTGCCAGGAAACGCGCCAGATGCGGCCCCGGTGGCGATCTCGACCGGGATGTTTGAGATCCACCTCGTAGTGGCCGATGATGCGGTTGTAAAAGTCGGCGATGTACAGTGCACCATCGGGGCCGGCGACGATGTCCACGGGACGAAACCACGGATCGGTGCTGGCCAGAAAGTCCGGCTGTTCGATGGCCTTCACGCTGGAACCTCGTCGCTGAAGCTGGTTGCGATTGACGCGGGAGGTCATTACGTTGCCATCAAAAGTACTGGTTTGGTATTCCGCAGGAAACCGCGTGTGTTCGCCAAGGGCTAAAGCGGCAATCGCAGTGGATCCATGGAGGTGCTCCATCACGTTCGGAACATATCCCAGCCCGTCGTGTGGTCGGCCAAAGCTGTCGTAACAGCCACCTGGCAGCAGCAATGTGACAGGTTTGGTATGGCAGTCTGCTGTGTAGATGTCACCGAGCCGATCGATCGCCATGCCAAATGGGTTAACCTGTCCCTGGGTGTAGAGTTCGATGCGGGAACCGTCGGGGCGGAAACGAAAGGTGTTGCCGGATGTGAGTACCACCTTGTGGCCGTCTTTTCCGGCAACTTCAGAGCGATTGTTGAAGCCGTGGCAGGCATAGATCCAGCCGTCGTCGCCCATGCGGAAGGCATTGCACATTCCGTGAGTGTCGCGGGTTGTATCGAAGGGGCCGTAGAGCATTTGCCGTTCGTCACAGCGATTGTCGCCATCGGTATCTCTGAGGAACCAGATGTTGGGGATGCTGAAGCAGATCACGCCGTCCTGCCATGGGATCAGGCCGATGGGAATGTTCAGACCATCGGCGAAAACAGTTGAGCTGTCGGCGGTGAAGTCTCCGTTGGTGTCTTCGAGAATGCGGATGGTGTCTTTTGCCTGGGAGCCGATGGGAGCTGCGAAGGGGTATTCTTCGGACGAGCTGACCCAGAGCCGGCCACGGGCATCGCAGGCGAGATTCATGGGTTTGGCAAGCTGCGGTTCGGCGGCGACAAGCTGGATACTGAAGCCGGGAGGCAGTGTGAAGGACTTGAGCTGTTCGGTGGCGGACACGGGCTCGGTGGTGCGGACGCCAAGTGCAAATTCGTCGGCTGGTGGCTGGGCAGTCGCGAGTGGCGTGGTGGCTGCGAGCAGGGATGCGGTGAACGCGAAGATCCATCGCTGAGAGAGGGCGGGAAACATCTCAGAGGTCCATGTAGGGTTGGAGCTGTGAAAGGTCAGGGAAGGGCGAAGGAGGAGAAGGTCAGGGTTTCGTTACTGTCGCTGTCACCGGTTTCGTAGATCACTCCCAGCCGTCCGTCGCGCAGCGATGTGAGGCAGGAATAGGCTGAAGGACGGCTGTCGATGAGCAGACCATCGTTCCAGGTCATTCCGCCATCGGTGCTGGTGCGAACTGTGAGTGCCACGCGGTCGGTGGGCGAGTTGGGGTTGCAGAATACGAGCCGTCCATCGGGGAGACTGAGCAGGCTGGCCATGCAGGTGGGGTCTGGGACGGTCGACCAGTGTTTTGTCCATGTGCCGCTGCTGCGGTCGGCGTTCCATTCATACCGGGCCCAGGCGCGCAGGCCACTGTGGGATTCGTCGCGCATGCTGAGCAGCAGACTGCCGTCGGGGAGTTCGGCGATTTGTGATTCGCTGGTGGGGGGCTGTTGGGGAATTGCCGGTGCCGAGACCGTCCACGTGACACCGGCATCGCGGCTGATGATAAAGCAGGCGTGTGGAGTTCCGTCAGTGTCGCGGTACTGAGCGGTGAAGACGAGCGATCCGTCCTGAAGCTGAATTCCACGGCCCGGTCCATTGAAAAACAATCGCCACTGCGGACTGCGTCCCTGGACAGCGGCGGTGATGTTGATGGGGGCTGACCACGTCAGACCGTCGTCGTCGCTGGTGGTGATCACAAGCTGGCCGGTTTCTTCGGGACTTAAGCCCGGGCCGGATTCTTTCCAGGCGCGGCGGCCGTGCGACCAGAGTGCGGCGACGAAGAGTTTTCCGGTACGCAGGTCCGCAAGAATGGCAGAATCCCCGACTCCGTTTCCCGCAGAATCCGCCTCTGCCTGATCAAAGTTCAGAATCACCTGCAGCGGACTCCAGGTGCGGCCGTCGTCTGTGCTGCGCATCAGGCCCACGTCAATGTTGCCAGGCAGGTCAGCTGAATCGGAATGACGCAGGTCGAAGACGGCGAGCAGAGTTCCGCGGGCAGAGGTGGTCAGGCCGGGAATGCGGTAGGTGTGCACGTTGTCGTCGCCCTGCCGGCGGAGCACAACGCGGTCAATGGTGGCCGAGGCCGCGGCCCCGAAACAGTTGCTGTGTTGATTGCCTGCGAAATTGCCAGCGATGTTCTGTGCCGTCGCGTTCGGGTGTTGATCTGGTGAGTTACCGCGAGGGGGAAGCTGCTGCTGAGCCACGGGCTGCAGAACGAAACATGCACCCAGCCGTCGCGCAGCGGCGCTTGACGGGTGCACTGTCAGCACGAGGCAGCCGAGGATCAGGATGCAGACGCTGCGAATCACAGGGAGCACTCCGGGGAGGCTTTCATTGGGGGGGACAGGCTGAGAAGTATAGCTGGCGGGAAGGGCAGGGGACAGTCCGCGAGGGCGGAGGCACGACGGCATGGGCTTGCCGGACGCTGCAAACAGGGCGGAATTTCAGGTGGAGTGCGGTTCCTGGTCGTCAAGAAATCGTTCAGAACTGTCCTGTTGGAGTCTGGCTGTGCCGGCCGACTGCAGGCTGTGCCTGGCGCGGAGCAGCCTGACCTGGATGTGGCGGCACGGGCCCGCTGCGGAATGGGTTGAGATGTGCAGTCGCAGGTCTGCAAAGGAGGGTTGCCGCAGGGCCTGAGCAGGACGCAGGAGCATCAGCACGACGCCACTGGATTCCACCGCCAGCTGCAGGCGACGCACCACGGCCGATGTGCAGCGATGGAGCCATGCAAGGACCACTTTTACACCACGGCAGCGGGCTGTTTGTTCGAGCGCCCAGAGGGCCTGACTGTGTTCTGAGAGTCCGGCTGCCGACCTTGGCAGACGCAGCGGCGAGGAACTGGTGGCCTCTGGGGGGATCCGTATGAGCAGCAGTCGTGACAGGGGAATCCCGTGGACCGACACTGCGCCCGGAAAGAATTCGCGGTGTTCGTCTATCACCGCCAGACAACCGCGCTGCTGCAGGAGCGGAGCGGCGGAACGCAGAGCCAGAGATGCAGCCGACTGGCCGGGAAATTCACTGATCCACTCGATCACGGAAGCGGAGGGAATGCCACCGCCCGGGAGCAGCCGGTCGAGCGCGGCAAGGCCGGTGGGTGTGCCAGCAACACCGTGGGATGAACAGGAACGCGCCCCGCGAAGCTGCTGTCGCAGCTGTTCCAGAGTTTCACGGCGGAGGGAGGGGGCCGACATGGGAAACAGTCCTGAATCAAACGTTCCCGCTTTGCTGCAGACATCGGCAATTTTTGCCAATGCCATGCAAAAACAGGAAATTTAAACAGACGGTTTCCCTACCGGTGTCGGCGTCGTTGCAAAAACCGCAATCGCCGAAGCACTGGGAAGACAACAAATTGGCCGTCCAGGCCGTTCATCGACCGACGGACTTCTTCAGATTACGCTGACCAGGACGCGATGTCAATTCCAGTTTGAAACGGTGTTTCCTGAATTGCCGGTTCGTGTTCACTGCCATTCAAGCACCATCAGCAGCGGGCGGTGATCGGAAGCCACGGCTTCATCCAGCACCTGCACATCCCGCAGTTTCCAGCGGTTCAGGGGGCGAGTCAGGATGAAGTCAATTTGTTGCTGCGGGCGCGCCACCGGGATGGTTGCCAGCGGACCGGACTGCAGCCACTGCCAGTCCTGCAGAAAGAGCTTGAAGACCGGCGATTGGGGTGTGTCGTTGAGATCCCCTGCCAGCAGCATCGGAGCGGTCGCACCGGTGGCTGCCAGTTCCTGAATCACTCCCGCTGCCAGACGACGCTCGGCATCGGCTGGTCGATGGTCCAGATGCGTGCAGAGCAGCGTGCAGGGCAGTGGAAGGCCGGGAATTTCCAGTTCCACCACCAGCACTCCGCGAGGTTCTCCGTTGTTGACAATCGGCAGACGTCGGTTGTAGCTGGAACGGATGGGGAATCGCGAGAGCACCGCGTTGCCGTAGCCACCACCCTGAAAGTCGAGGTTTTTTCCGAAAACGTGTGACAGGCCACAGAGTCGACCAAGTTCTGCGGGCTGATCCACCCGACCTGTTCGACCTGTCACCTGCTCCACTTCCTGCAGCGCCACGACATCTGCCCGCACGTCCCGAATACGGTCCGCAATCCGCTCCAGATCCAGTTTCCCGTCGACGCCTTCGCCATGATGCAGATTCCAGGTGAGCACCCGCAGTGGGGGTGGCCCCTGAGCGACTGCGGGGCTGGGCAGAGCTGCGCAGAGGAACAACATGACGCTGAAGTTGCAGAGCCAGAAGGCTCGGCATGAGAACCCGTTCATGAAAGACCTTCTGTGAGTCATCAGCTTTCGGTGTTTGTAACTGGCGAGTTGCTTTATCTGTCCTGAG
>JBEIEK010000329.1:0-6574 GCA_040382995.1 Planctomycetaceae bacterium | reverse complement strand
GGTTCTGGAGGAGGATCCGCACGACTTTCGTGGGATCCTGCTGCGTGCCCGCGAACTGGCCCGTCAGGAATCCGCAGACCAGCCGATCACCAGTGCACTGCTCCTGCTGGCAATTCCCGATCAGAATGCCTTTGTCCGTGAACGTTTCGCTGAACAGGGCGCGACGCGGGATATTCTTCGATCCCGACTGCTTCCTGAGCAGGCCGTCATCATGGAAAAACTGGCGGTCGACGAACCGCTTCAATGGCCATCCGATGCAACGGCGGTGGCAGTCGCTCCCGCTGTCTCTGCAGGCAATGCCGGTCTGGATTCAGGGAAGGCCGGTCAACATCAGTCTGCTTTTCCGGAGTCTGCCGTCCTGCGGGCCGTCGATGCCTGTCTGAATCGTGCTCGGGAAGGGCTGCGAGTCCTTGAAGATTGTGCCCGTTTCGTCTGGAACGCAGGCGACTTGTGCACAGAGCTGAAGAGTCTGCGGCATGAACTGGCCGGCGCAGAACAACAACTTCGTTCAAGGCTTCCAGCGGCCCGATCGCTGCTGCACGCACGCAATACGCCCGGTGACGTTGGAACAGCCGTGACCGATCCGCGCGAACGCAGTCGCGGATCACTGCAGCAGCTGGTGCTCGCCAACGCGCGGCGTGTGCAGGAATCTCTGCGAAGTCTCGAAGAATTCGGAAAGCTGCTGGATCCCGATTTCGCAGCTGTCATGAAACAGCTGCGTTATCGCAGCTATACCATCGAGCAGCAGCTTGCAGCCTTGAATGCCCAACCGTCAGAAGTATCGCTCCAGCCACAGCAGGTGCCAGCGCAGTTCGCTGTCGGTCGACCAACCGATCAGCGGCTGCAGAGACTGCAGCGTGCCGTGATCTATGTGCTCATCACAGAATCCCAGTGCCGGCTGCCGTGGCTGGAGGCTGCTGAACAGGCGCTTTCAGGTGGCGCCGATGTGCTGCAGCTGCGGGAAAAGCAACTCACTGATCGCGAACTTCTGCACCGCGCCAGAATGCTGAGCCAGCTTTGCCGGAAGTACGATGCCCTGTTCATCATGAACGACCGCCCGGACCTCGCGCTGGCGACCGATGCGGACGGCGTGCATGTCGGCCAGGAAGAACTGACGGTGACCGATATTCGCCACCTTCCCGGCTGGCGCGGTCTCATCGGGGTCTCAACACACTCCATTCAGCAGCTGCAGAATGCGGATGCGGAAGGAGCCGATTACGTGGGTGTTGGCCCGGTCTTTCCGTCGTCGACAAAGGTCTTCGATAATTTCCCGGGGCTGGCCTTTGTGCAGCAGGCCGCCGCTGCAGCCACCGTCCCATGGTTTCCCATCGGCGGCATCAACGCTGAGCGCCTTCCCGAACTGCTGGCCGCCGGTGCTCGCCGCGTCGCCGTCACGGCAGCGATCACCCAGTCACCCGACCCCGCCGAGACCACTCGCGCTTTCAGGAAGCTGATTGATCTGCACTCCACGCAGGACATGACAGGTCAATAACTGACAGCCTGGGATGGTGAAACGGCGCGAACATCGGAAAACTGGGGCAATTCAGTTCCGCCCGCCAGTTGACATCCCTTAGCCGGATGGAGTCAAAGAAACGCAATGTGGCTTGCGGTCGATGTCAATCGGCCGGTATGGCTTTGGTGCGTTCCTGATGCGGTATTGGCCGCGCGGGCACGCACCGTTACCGGGGGATTGACATCCCCCGCACGCCTTGTCACGTGGGGCACAGTCCGAAAGACGACTTCCAGAGTTCTTCACACCGTTTCGTCATCCCACTGACAGCCTCACCGGTTGGATCGTTGCCGGGCCGTCCTGTTACGCAGCAGCGGTACTCCCGGTGCCCGGATTTGCGTCCAAATTGCCGACCGATCGCTGATTCAGCAAAAACTGCAGATCCTCCGTCCACACGACGATGACGACGCCTGCAATTACCCGTCCCGATCAGGCTGCAGGCACACCGGAAAGCCGATCAGTCAGCACAGGAATCTGTGTTTGGGCGATCACCGGGAGTCGAGAAATGGGAAAATTGCTGGGACGGCTGCTGCCGGGAACTCTGTTTGTGCTGGTTTCCGGGTGCCACTGCTGCAGCTGCAGCGAGATCTACAATTCGGCTATCGATGATACTTCGGATCATCTTCGGGCTGGCCCAAAATTTGACAACGTGTACTGTGAGGACCTTGATCCGAGCAGGTACTGTCTGACCGGACCGGCGCGCCGCGCGGACTGCCCGGCTGCCATTCCTCGCCATCGCCCGCGATAGCTGGTTCCTCGTCACGCGGCTGCGGATTGGGCGGGTTTCGCTGATGCCGCTGGCCGATTGTTCCGATAGTAACGTTTAGGGGATGCTGCTGCACAGAGCTTCCAGGGGGGAACGCCGCAGGCAACAGCAGACCGTCAGCGCGATTGGGGGCAGATGCAGGCCCTGCACCGCTTTGCGTGCCAACCGGAGACGGAGTTGGCAGCGAGCTGGATGGCCTGCATTTCGTCGAAGCGCTGCGTTCGGTCAACGGAGCGGGCAGCGGCATGCAATTCTCATTTCCGACCGTTCTTTTTTTGCGACGTGTTTTTCAGCACGTTGTCTGCGCGGCAGGTTGCTGCGGCCTCTTTGCGACTGCACTTCAGGCTGCCCCTGCTGACCAGCTGGAAGAGCTTGTCAAGCGGGCAGGCATGCGGGTGCTGGAGGAAGGCAAGTCGTCTGCCGCCGCCGAGAAGGCAGCGGTGGCTGCCTTTCCAATGAAAAGCCTGTCCTCTGAAAATCGCGTCCGCGCTGAGCAGGTGCTGAAACGCTGCACCCAGTATCGAAAACTCCCGAGGGTCCAGTACACCATCGACGAGCCGCTTTACAAATACCTGCTGCAGCATCCGGATGTCGCTGTCAGTACGTGGAGAGCGATGGGGATTTCGCAGTTTCAAATGTGGCAGACCGGACCTCAGGAATACGAGGCCTCTGCCGCGGATGGTTCAGAAGGCATTGCCGATATTCTGTACCGCGATGAGAACGAAATCATCTTCATCTGCGAAGGCAGCTATCACAATCTGCTCCTGCCAGCACCTCTGGAAGCCGCCGCTTTGATTTGGTTTCGCACCGAATTCAAGCCCCACACCGACGGCACGCACATCGTGACGCAGGCCGCGGATGTGTTCGTTCACTTTCCCTCGGCGGGTGTGGCAGGCGTCGCAAAGATTCTCACTCCAGTGACCAGCAGTCTGATGGATCGGAACCTGTACGAGGTTTCGCTGTATGCTTCCATGATGTCCCGAGCCGTCCGCGACGAACCTGAATGGATTGTCGACATGTCCGCAGGCCTTGATGGCGTCCTTCCGCAGCGGCGTACAGAGTTGGCGGACGTCGCCCGCCAACCCCGGCACGCTCAAAGCCCCACACAAACAAAGCCGGCTGATCAGCCGCTGCAATTTGTCGACCGCTGGGTCCTCGAGTCTCCCGACAACCCTGAGGCACTTCCAGCACCCCAGCCGACAGTTGCCAAACCCCTCGCTCCACGTCTGCCCTCAGTGACCTCGCCGGCAAAACGCGAACCAACCCTCGATGCGTCCCCGCTGATCCCGAGGAATCCACGTCGCAGTGCCTCTCGCTGAAGACTTCACTCACTTCAATTCTCTGAAGACATTTCCAGAGGTGCAGGTGACTGACGTCGAGCCGGCAGATACTCACGTGAGAGTTCCTGGCGGAGGTCCCTTGCAGCGGTCCGTGTCACAGCTCGATGTCACAGCTCGATGTCACAGCTCGATGTTGTGAATTCTGAGCATTTTCACACGTTAAACCGCAGTATTCGAGGGGGCATTTCGCAGCTTTTGTCACAGCTCGTGTCACAGCTTTTGTCACAGCTCCCGCAGGCTGTATTCTCGATTTGGATCCGTTGCACTGGCGGCGGAATACTCGATGATTTCCAGGTCCGCAAGTCGCTTCAGGTCGCGTTGCAGGGTTCGGCGGTTGACGCGGGGGAATGTTGATTCCATGTCTGAGATGCGCATCCGCATCCCGTCCATGAGCGACTGGAGCACGAAGACCTGACGTTCGTTGAGGTCATGTTCTCTGGCAAGGACATCCGTACGGATCACCTTTCGGCCCCGATCCACGGTTTCGTTCATTTGCGATGCGAGTCCATGGCAGTAGTACTCAAGCCAGCCGGTGCAGTTCATGCCGCTGTCCCGTACGTGTTGGATGGCATGGTAGTAGGCTCCGCGATCGCGATCATAGAATTCGCTCAGCGTAAAGAGGCGTTTGAAGTCATAGCCGGTGCGGTAGAGGCAGAGGGTGGACAGGAGTCTGGAGGTTCTGCCGTTGCCGTCGACAAACGGGTGGATGTGGACGAGCTGGAACTGTGCGAGCCCGGACATGAGTACGGGATGGACGTCAGTTTCCGTATTCAGCCATTCGACAAGCTGGCGCATGAGTTCGGGAACATCGTCTGCCGGTGGCGGGGTGTAGATGATCCGGCCGGTTTCGGTGTTGGCGACAAGGTTCTGGACTCGGCGGTATTCGCCGGGGCGCGCTTCTCCGCCACGGACACCGACCACCAGCAGGCGGTGGATTTCGCGGATGAGCGTCTCGGTGATGGGGCTGTCGCTGAGAATGTATCTGGCCACCAGTTCGAAAGCTTCCCGGTAGTTGAGCAGTTCAAGGCGATCGTCTCGGGAGACGCCATGAACCTGCTTACCTGCGAGCAGTTTTTCTGACTGTTCGAGGGTGAGCTGGGTGCCTTCGATGTGTGTGGTGTGGTGGGCTTCAAGCAGGAGCGCGCGCTGGCTCATGCTGGTCACCCACTGTTCGGACAGTGTAGCAGCCTGCAGGAATCCTCGAGCGCGTTCGATGGTTGTCAGATCGCGGGTGATGGCGTTGGTGATTCGGAATCGTGGGTTGAACTGGGATCGTGTTCGGGGGCTGGCTTTGGTGTCAGCCTTCCGACTGGTTTTTTTGCTGATTTTTCTGGTGGCTTTGGGCATCGCTGTGACTTTTGGGTGGGAAGGGACTTCTGCGAGGAATTCTGCAGCTTTGCCGGATGGTCTGCAAGTGGCATCCGGATGCACCTGTATACGGAACGACGCGAATCAGGCGACGACAGTTCGGGGAAACCGGAGACCCGGTTGAAAAGGGGGTGTGTTTTCGGGAGACGAATGGCAACTATTCAACCGAAAACTGTTCCCATCAGCCGATAATCGCGGTAGACTTGCGGTGCTTTCGCGATCGCCCCCTCCCGCCACTTCCTCCCGGCTCTCAGCCTGCCTCGTCATCCCCGGAGTGCTCCCATGCTCACCATCAACGGTCCACGTCGCATGCTTTGCAACGGCATCTCGCGCAGGGATGTGCTGCGTCTGGGGACACTTTCAGTGGGTGGCCTGGGTTTGCCTGAATTACTGCGTGCGGAGCGGTTGGCGGGTGCAGAGAATTCGCGCAGGGCGGTGATCATGATCTACATGTGCGGTGCGCCGGGCCACCAGGACATGTACGACCTGAAGATGCAGGCGCCTGCAGAGATCCGGGGCGAGTTTCAGCCGATTGCCACGAATGTGCCGGGAATTGAAATTTGCGAGCACATGCCGCGGCTGGCGGGGATCATGAACCTGTGTGTCCCGCTGCGTTCCGTTTATGGTTCGCCCGACGGTGACCACGATTCATTCATCTGCTACACGGGGCGTTCAAAACGCCAGCAACCGCCCGGCGGCTGGCCATCGTTTGGGTCGACCGTGTCCAGACTGCTGGGGCCGCGGAATGCTGCGGTGCCGCCGTTTGTGGGATTGTCTCCTGACACCGGTCATCCTCCTTATGGTTCTCCGGGACTGCCGGGATTTCTGGGCATTTCCAATTCGGCATTTCGTCCATCCGGCCCGGCTCAGAAGGACATGGTGCTGAATGGCATTGATGCTGCACGACTGGAAGACAGGCGTTCGCTGCAGCGGTCAGTTGACCGTCTCCGCAACGCGCGGGATAACAGCGGCATGCTGGATGCCATGGATTCATTCACACAGCAGGCGTTCGATATTCTGACCTCCAGTCGTCTGGTGGAAGCGCTCGACGTGTCGCGTGAACCGCAGCACGTACGAGAGCGGTATGGTGAGGGTGATGTCCGCAATTTCGGTGATGGTGCTCCGCGGAATCTGCAGCACTTCCTGATTGCAAGGCGACTGGTTGAGGCTGGCTGTCGGGTAGTGACCTTGAACTTCGGTCGCTGGGACTTTCATTCTGACAACTTCAACGGCATGAAGAATACACATCTGCCGCAGTTTGATCAGGGCCTCAGTGCGCTGATAGCAGACCTGCATGAGCGGGGCCTGGACAAGGACGTGGCGGTCGTGGCGTGGGGTGAATTCGGCCGCACGCCGACGATTCACAAGGATGCGGGTCGCGACCACTGGCCGCAGGTCGGCGGTGGCCTGATTGCCGGCGGCGGGTTCCGCACAGGTCAGGTGATCGGAGCTACAGATCGGCTGGGTGCGGAGATTGCCGAGCGTCCTGTGCATTTTGGTGAAGTGCTGGCGACGCTGTATCGGCATCTGGGAATTGAACTGGATACGACCTTACGCGACTTTGCCGGCCGGCCGCAGTACGTAATGGAT
>JBEIEK010000328.1:0-6595 GCA_040382995.1 Planctomycetaceae bacterium | reverse complement strand
TACCGCGGCCGTGCAGACCGCCCGCATGGGACATTCGGTCATCCTCATCGAACCCACCCGACACATTGGAGGACTCACGTCCGGCGGACTGGGATTTACCGACAGCGGTGACAAGCGTGTCATCGGAGGCTTGTCCCGTGAATTCTACCAGCGCGTCCGCAGGCACTACGATGATCCGGCAGCGTGGAACCAGGAACGTCCCGCAGACTACGCCCGCTACCGCGCCAGCGAAGACGCCATGTGGACCTTCGAACCCCGTGTTGCCGAACAAATCCTCCGCTCAATGCTCAGCGAGGCCAAAATCCCCGTCATCGAAGGCGAACGGCTTGATCGCAAGCCTGGCGGAGTTCGCATGGAATCCGGACGAATTCTGGAAATCCGCATGGAATCAGGTTTGACATTCACTGGAAAACAGTTCCTCGATGCAACCTACGAAGGCGATCTGATGGCTGCCGCCGGAGTGTCCTTCACGGTCGGCCGCGAGGCCAATTCCGTCTACGGCGAAACGCTCAACGGGAACCAGGTCCGTGCCAACACACACAACCACCGCTTCCTCAAAAAAGTCTCCCCCTTTCGCATTCCCGGGGATCGGTCCAGCGGTCTGTTGCCCGGTGTTGAAGATGCTCCGGCAGGCGAAGACGGCACGGGCGACCATCGTGTTCAGGCCTACTGCTTTCGCATGTGCATGTCCAACAGCCCCCAAAACCGAAGACCGTTTCCCAAACCCGATGGTTATCGCGAAGAAGACTACGAACTGCTGTTCCGCAACTTCGAAGCGGGCGACCTGCGATTCCCCATGAAGCCGGACATGATGCCCAATCGCAAGACAGACACCAACAACAACTGTGCCGTCTCTACAGACTACATCGGCGCCAACTATCGTTACCCCGAAGCCGATTACGCCGAACGGGACGCGATCATCCTCGAACATCGACGCTACCAGCAGGGCCTCATGTGGACCCTTGCGAACCATCCCCGCGTGCCTCAGGCCATTCGCGACGAAATGTCCCAGTGGGGGCTGCCACTCGATGAATTCACTGACAACGACAACTGGCCGCACCAACTGTACATTCGCGAAGCCAGACGCATGGTCAGCGATTACGTAGTGACCGAAGCAGACTGCCGCCGCGAACGCATCGCGCCCGATTCCGTGGGACTTGGCAGCTACAATATGGATTCCCACAACGTGCGCAGATTTCTGACGTCCGACGGGTACGTCCAGAACGAAGGTGATGTGCAGGCCTCCCCAGGCGGCGCCTACCTCATCAGCTGGCGATCGCTCATTCCCCGACGCGGCGAGGTTACCAATCTCACCGTGCCAGTCTGCCTGTCGTCGTCCCACATCGCCTATGGGTCCATTCGCATGGAGCCCGTGTTCATGATTCTGGGACAAAGTGCCGCCACCGCAGCCGTGCTGGCCCTCCGCAACAACGTGGCTCTCCAGGACCTGCCATACGCCACACTCCGCAGCCAGCTCCTCGCTGACCGCCAGGTTCTTGATCTGCCTCCCCAGACACCCTCCCGACCGCTGATTACCAAAGCCAGCCTCAAAGGCGTCGTACTCGATGATGTCGACGCCAAACTCGAAGGCGTCTGGTCCCCCAGCAGCTCCACTCCCAAATACATCGGCGTGGGCTACATGCACGATGCCAACGAAGACAAAGCCTCCAAAACCGCCACCTGGACGCTCACCGCCACCGCCGATGGACCACATCAGCTC
Organism: Planctomycetaceae bacterium; assembly: GCA_040382995.1. Taxonomy (GTDB): domain Bacteria; phylum Planctomycetota; class Planctomycetia; order Planctomycetales; family Planctomycetaceae; genus SXXK01. The sequence continues at coordinate 4,875 of JBEIEK010000328.1, read as the reverse complement.
AACCTCGCCTATTCCCCCAATCCCAACCGCGCCACCAACGTCCCCGTGCACATTCGCACCCAGGGTCGTCAGCAGCAGGTCACCATCAATCAGCGCCAGACACCACCCCTCGATGGCCTGTTCGTCACCGCTGCAAAACTCGAACTGAAAGCCGGAGATACCGTGGAAGTGCAGATCCACTGCGCTGGCACGGATGGTCACGTCATCATCGACGGCATCCAACTGCTGCCCCACTAAAAGTTATCCCCCGCTCGCATCCCGGGGGAGAGCGGCCGATGTCAACCGGCCGGTGCGGGCTCAATTCCGTTGAATGTCTGGCAGAGGCTGGTTGCGGGCGGTGGAAGTTCGTGCTGAGCCGGGAGACAGCCAAGCGTTCGTTTTGCGGAGCGAAACGCGACTTTTGGCGGGGTTCGCGTCGTTTCGCCATTTGAGGTTGAAACACTGGCGGATCAGCCGGCGGCTTCTTCAAGGGTCACCAGTGTTGCCTGTTCATGCCCGACGGTTACAAGCCTGCGATCGGAGAGCATTTCAAAGTCGTGCAGATGGCTGCCGACTTTTTCCTGGGCGAGCAGTTTTCCGGTTTCCATGGACCAGACACTGACGAAGCCACCGTTATCGCCGCCAGCCGCCAGCAGCCATTTCTGGTCGGCACTGAACTGCAGTTTCTCCACCAGTCCCTTGTACTTGCTGTCTTCAATCTCGTGCACGCGTTCGCCGGTTGCCACGCGGAAGACTTCCACGCGGGACTTGCCTTCGAGATGGTCGATGTTGCCGACCTGCCCCATGCCTCCGACGGCAAGGAGCGATCCGTCGGGCGAGAAGGCGAGCGAGCGGATGCCGCCGATGGAATGCCGTCGGGCTTTGGGATCCCACGTGTACATCACGGGCGTTTCGATGGTCTGCAGGATGTCACCGGAGGCTGCGTCGCGAACGAGCACCCTGCCGGTTTTGTTGCCGGTGGCGATGCGAGTTCCCTCGGCCGAGAAGACGACGATGTAGAGCATTGAGGGAAAGCCGTGGGGCGTTTGCAGTTCATAACCGTCCAGCGTGAGCAGGCAGGTGCCATCGGTGGCGTTCCAGATTTTTGTCTGCATATCGTCGCCCACGCTGGCGAGTCTGGTTCCGTCGGGACTGATGGCGAGTGCACGGATCCAGCGTTCATGGGCGGAGTCGATGCGGCGCAGCTGTTCGCCGGTTTCTGCATTCCACCAGATGAGCGATTTGTCATAGCCAGCGGAGATCAGCGTGCCTCCGGCGTTGACGACACCGGTGACATAGCTGCTGTGCCGGGATTCGGAGAGCGGTTTTGTTTCGGGCTTTTCGACGGCCGGGTCAAAATGATGCAGCCCGAAATCCGCACCGCCACAGAAGACGCGACCGGTCTGCTGATGCCGGGCCATGCAGAAGGTGATGGACGGCAGCCGCACGGTGCGTTCCACCGTGACTTTTCCGGGAACAAACGGCGCGGCGGCAGCGGGTGGTGCGTCCGCTGGTGACGCCGGTGATGGTGGCGGCGTCGTGGCAGGAGCATTCGTTGTCGCGGGCACAGGTTCGTCGTTCAGTCGCATCTCAAAACTCCTCAGGCCAGTACTGCCTGGATTGGCTTGCTTCCAAAATCCGCAAGTGGTGTTGGACGTGAACCCACCATATATTCGTGCGTGTGGTCGATGCCGAGTGCCTGGAGGATGGTGGCGAAGAGGTCGGCGGCGGAGGCTTCGCCGTCCTTGACCGTGTGTCCTTCCGCATCCGTCGCTCCGTACACCGTTCCGCCCCGAATGCCCATGCCGGACAGACTGCAGCTCCATGCCGAGGCGAAGTGGTCGCGGCCGAGGCTGGCGTTGATGCCGGGCGTGCGGCCGAATTCACCGAGTGTGATGACGAGCGTTTTCTGGAGGAGCCCGCGTTCCTGCAGATCATCCAGCAGCACGGACATGCAGTGATCGAGGTCAGCGCATAGTTCCAGATGAGTTTCAAAGTTCTGGCCGTGGCTGTCCCACCAGGCGCGGGCCACCTTGACGAACGGCACGCCGGCTTCTACCAGTCTGCGGGCGATCAGGCACTGTTCGCCGAACTGTGTGGGGCCATATCGAGCCCGCACTTCGGCGGGTTCCTGTTCAACGTTGAACAGACCCGCACTGGCCATCATTCCCTGCACCCGCTGATAGGCGGAATTGAGGCTGCCCACGGTGCTGCTGCGATGCTCAGCGGCAAACCGCTTCGACAGCAGATCCCTTAAGGCCGCACGGTCCTGGTGTTCAGAGGCTGTGAGCCGTTCGTGGAGTGCGATATTGGGGGGCATCATGTTTTCGGCGAGAAACAGCGGGGCATAGCGTGCTCCCAGAAAACCGCTGGTGCCCTTTCTGCGACCTTCTGTGGATGTGTAGAGCGAGACGTAATCGGGTACGGTGCTTTCCAGCCGCCCCAGTTCCTTTGCCGCCACCGCGCCGATGTCCGGATACCGCAGTCCGGGATCATCCAGACGCCCACGTTCCATCAGATCGGCCCCACGTCCGTGATCGGCGATCTTCGTATTCAGCGACCGGATCACCGCGGTGTGCTGCATTCGCTGGGCAAGTTTCGGGAGCAGTTCGCTGACGTGAATGCCGGCGACATTGGTGGGGATGGCATTGAAGGGGCCACCGGTCTTCGCACCGGGCTTGGGGTCCCACGTTTCCAGCTGACTGGCTCCGCCGGCCAGCCAGAGCAGGATCACGTGCTTCTCGCCGCGTCGCAGTTCCCCCGCGATTTCTTCGGCCCGCAGCCCGTTCACACCTCGCATGTCGGCTGCGAGCGCACCGCCGACCGCGAGTGTGGTGCCGCTGAGAAACCCGCGTCGGGAGACGCCCAAAGGCGAAACCGCCGACTGTACCCGCTGCAGTCCCTGTGACATCAGCCTACCTCCACCCAAACGGAAATCATCAATGATTAAAGCGAAACTCAGGACCAGCGAGCACGGCCCAGACAAGTGACTGAATGTCGTTCACACGTCGCTCGGGAGACCTTGCGAACCAGTCCTGCACCACCTGCACCTCGTCCGCCGAAGGTTCGCGGCCGGAAACGACCTTCCAGAGTTCTGCTGCCATCAGTTCCGGAGTTTCGGCCGTCTTCAGCGAACCCACCAGACGATCACCGCCGTCGCGGAGCAGATCATTCTGCACACGATCACTGTTACTGAAGAACAGGGCTTCATCCACCGCCACCTGAAAGTCCGCACCAGGCTGTTCAAATTCGCGCATCCAGCCGCCTGCCTGATTCTCGATGTCCGTGCGGCGTTTGAGCCAGTCTTCGGGGCTGGCAAGCGTTTCCTCGACGGTGGGCCATTGGGCACTGTTGCGGGTGGCGATCTGCAGTGATGCTGCCAGCTGTCGCGGAGTCAGCGGCCGTGCAGCGGCGACTGCGAATGTCTGAGCTCCTGGCGGAGCGGTCTGGGACGTCCAGCGGCTGGAACGGGCGTAGGTGCGGCTGAGCACAATGCCGCGAATCAGGCGACGCAGGTCGTAGTCGTGACTGACAAGATCCTGGGCGAGTGCACTGAGCAGTTCCGGATGGCTGGCCGGGTTGCCGGAATGCATCTGGTCCGGAGGATCCACGATGCCGGTTCCCAGCAGCCTTGCCCATGTGCGGTTGACGATAGTCCTTGCCAGGTACAGCTGCTGGTCGGCAAGGGCTGTTTCAATGAGTGCCTGACGGGGGCTGAAGGAGACGGGGATTGGCTGTGCGTCGTCTTCGCGTTCCAGTTTGCGAATCTGTTCTTCGACCGCCTTCTTTTCTTCATCGGAAAGAGCGGGTGTGGCATCGGTGACCAGAACGCCGCTGAGGAACATCAGGGAGGCATCGCGGTCCTGGTTGTCCGTCGTTTTGAACCGCACGCTGCCGTAGGGCTTTTCGAGGATCAGGTTCTTTTTGGAGGCGAATGTGCGGTGAAAGAAGGCCTGCATGCCGTAGTAGTGATCCTGTTTCCAGTCCGGCACCAGCGGATGGTCATGGCACTTGGCACAACTGATGTTGACTCCGAAGAACAGCACGGCGGTGTCATTGGTGAGGTCGTCCAGTTCCCGCACGCGGGCTTTGAGAAACTGAGCGGCGCCCTTGTCAGGGCCTTCGACGGCCTGAGCCAGCAGCATTTCGCGAAACATGCGACTCCATGGCCGCCGTTCGCGCACGGCCGTCAGCAGGTATTCGCGGAACTCGCCGTCGTTCGGGCGTTCCGGGAGCAGCAGTTCATCGAGGCTGTTGCGGAGATGAAAGTCGAAATCCGGAAGCTGCAGGAGCCGTTCCACCAGCTGCTGCTGACGTGTTTCAGGAGGAAGTGCAAGATACCATGTGCGTTCCTTGAGCGTGGGAATGCGACCGGCCAGATCCAGAGTGGTGCGGCGGAGCAGCGTGTCCGCGTCTGCCTGTTCGACGACGGCCACCCCTGCGGCGGAGTTTTTCTGGTCGATCGCGGTGTCGATCTGCTGTTCCAGGGGCGTGTCGGCGGGAGTTTGCCATGCGGCCGATGCGTTGGGGCCCGAGGCGAGAAGCAGCCAGATTGCGCTGAGGAATAAATGGCACGGCAGGCGAAAAGACAGCCGCCCGGACAGCAGCCGGTGAGAGGCAGCCGCAGCGCGTGCATGACGAAGTGGTGGGGCGAGCGGAGTCATGTGGCGGGGCGATCGAGGAGGGAATTGCCGTGGAGGTCCATGACAATAACAGGGATTTTCGGCCAATTCAATCGGATTGTTGAAACAAGTGCGGGGCATTGCCGTGGAACGGGCCGGGAGGGCGAAGCTGGGATGGCGAAACGGTGTTAAGGACACCTGATTTCGTACTTTGGATCCGCCCCACCGTGACAAGGCGTGCGGGGGATGTTAATCCCCCGGTAACGGTGCGTGC
>JBEIEK010000327.1:0-6605 GCA_040382995.1 Planctomycetaceae bacterium | reverse complement strand
GTGTGGTCCTGCCAGGTAAGATACGAGTCGCCGATTTTCAGCTGACACACCCGTTCCTATGCAAGCTCACCCGAACGGATCTGACGCAGGAATTCACTGTACTCGACCCGCTCACCCTGCCAGGAACGTGAAAGTACGGAAAACAGCACCGCGCCCAGAATACCGAGGATGAGCAGGTACCAGAAACCGCCTCCGGACGTCCCGCGTTCCCGCCGATTTCCCTTGGGGGGACGACCACCGCTACCCGAGGATTTTTCGGCAGGAGGCTGCTGCTCACCAGTCATGAGGTGTCTCAGTGTTTTTTTCGGGGAATGCTTGAGTTTCGCTGCCTCACTGTAGAACGACTCCCGCAGAGGGTCAACCTGCCGGTTGACTTCCGAGGGCGAAACGTGGGGGAAAGTTGGGCCCGGGGTGACTGATGTTTCCCCGAATCACCAGCCCTGCGATTCAACGATGTTATTCGCCGCGTTCTTTTCCCCTGCGGAATCCACTGGTGAATCGCACACGTGCTGCGTGCCGTTTGCCGGAAATCCTGTTCAAGTTCTTCCAGCTTTTGCCGGGACTGACCATGGTGGCTCAGGCCGTGGTAGCCGTCACGACTGCGACGTCGTCTCGAAGTGTATCCAGGATGCTGCTGTGACCACCTGTGACAGCCGGATGCGAAAGTCCACTGAAAACCGTGAATTTACTGCGAAATTCCGCAAGTTCCTGCAGGTAGCGGAAGGGCGTGCAGGCGGCGCCGGAATCAACAGGAAAGCAGCTTCGAACCGGAGCTGCGGGGCAGGTCGTAATGTCGAGCAAGTCGGTCGTTGACGAACGTGAAATCGGCATGGATCACCGTGGTGATGGGCAGGTTCTCTGTCATCATGGCAGCAGGGAACGCCTGTGTTTCTCGTTCCATCGAATCCACGAGATAATCGTCGCGTCGGTATTCCGGGTAGAGCCGTTCAGCAGGCCACCTTGTGGTGGCAGGCTCCGCGGGTGTTTTGCTGTTTTTTGTTTCACGAGTGGGATTGACATCCCCCGCTCGCCTCTCGAGCTTTTTTGCGGTGATGGAGAGAACTTACACGCCATTGGGCTGCCGCCCGTCCGCTCAATTTACACAGCCGACGGACGGCAGTCCGCGGGCAAACGGCACTGCCAACACAACTGCACGCGCAAACGGAAGTGCGCGCACCTTCGGTGCGAAATCGCAGCCGGGGGCTGCCACAAGGCGGCTCTGGAGGTGACAGCAGTCCTGATTTCGGAGTACACTCCCGGGGTTGCTCTGTCCCGGAGACCCGCGCGGCTCGGCCGCGGTCACTCAAGGAATCCCTGCCATGCGCATGTCCGCTGCACTGCTCGTGTTTTCGCTCTGCATCCCCGCTGCCGCTCAGCAAAAGCTGGAAAACATCCCTTACCGTGAAAACGGTGATGTTCGGCATGTGCTGGATATCTATTGCCCCGAGAAAACTGCCGACCAGAAGCGTCCGGTGTTGTTCTGGATCCACGGCGGCGGCTGGCAGGCGGGTGACAAAAGTGACGTGGACCTCAAGCCCAAAGTGGCTCACGAGCGGGACATGATCTTTGTGGCGGCCAACTATCGGCTGCTGCCCACAGTGACCATGGAAGAACTCACGGATGATGTCGCGGCTGCTCTGGGCTGGGTGCGGAAGCACATTGCCGAACACGGTGGCGACCCGGACCGGATTGTTGTAGGTGGCCACTCCGCAGGTGCTCAGCTGGCAGCCCTGCTGTGCACTGACGGCCGCTGGATTGAGCGGCATGGTGTTCCGATGACGGCCTTGAAGGGCTGCATCCCGGTGGACGGGGATACCTATGACATTCCCAAAATCATCGCCACAGCCGAACATCGGCAGATGCTTTACGGCGGTAAAATGTTTACGTACGGGCATCGCCAGAAATTCGGCAACGACCCGGAGAAGCATGTGAGCTTTTCTGCCGTGACGCACGTGGCACCGAATCGTGGCATTCCGCCATTTCTGATTTTGTATTTCACGGGCAACCCGGACACCACGGCCCAGGCGCGGCGGCTGGCGGAGGTGTTGCAGCAGTCGGGAATTGCGGCAAAGGCCTTTGGGAAGGGTGACAGCAACCACAGTCAGCTGAACAACGACCTTGGCAAACCAGACGATCCGGCGACAGTGGAATTCCTTGGATTTCTGGACGGCTTGATCGTGGAGCGTGCACGATGAGGGACTTTCGCAGCGACACGGTAACGCGTCCCACCCGGCCGATGCGTCAGGCGATGGCTGACGCGGAAGTGGGCGATGACGTATGGGGCGAGGATCCTACGGTGATACGTCTGGAGCAGCGTGTGGCCGCCATGTTTGGCCACGAAGCCGCGGTGCTGGCCTGTTCGGGTACGCAGAGCAATCAGATGGGTCTGCGGGTGCACTGCATTCCCGGCGATGAACTGCTCATCCACGAAACGGGACATATCTGCAATTTTGAAGGGGGCGCTCCTGCGGCGCTCAGCGGCATCAGCATTCGCACGGTGCATGGCAGCGGCGGCATGCCGGACGTGTCGGATCTGGAGTCGCGGGTGAGGCCGGACGACCAGCATTTTCCTCGCACGCGGCTGGTGTGTCTGGAGAACACAACCAATCTCGGGGGCGGGCGTGTGTTTTCTCTGGAGCATTTGCAGCGGGTTTCAGCCTGGTGTGTGGAGCGTGGATTGAAGCGGCATCTGGATGGTGCTCGAGTCTTCAACGCGCTCGTGGCGGGAGGCTATTCTCCACAGCAGCTGGGTAGCTGTTTCGACACGATCTCCATTTGTTTTTCCAAGGGTTTGGCTTGTCCTTTTGGTTCCATCCTCACGGGGACGCATGCGGACATGCAGAAAGCCCGGCGGGTGCGCAAGATGTTCGGCGGCGGTTTGCGTCAGTCCGGCATCATTGCTGCTGCGGCGTTGTATGCGCTGGATCATCATGTTGATCGTCTGCGTGAAGATCACGCCAACGCGCGGCGTCTGGCTGAGGGGCTGGCCCGCATGGATGGCTTGCAGATTGATCCGGGGACGGTGGAGACCAATCTGGTGTTCTTTGAGTTGTCTGCGGAGGTCGGCACAGCCGTGCAGCTGGCGGCGGCCTTGCGCGAGGAGGGCGTTCTGGCGGGGCCTATGGGTGGCCAGCGGCTGCGGATGGTCACGCATCTGGATGTGACGGCCGACGATGTGACGGCGGCCCTTGCAGCGATGGAGCGATGTCTGGCCCGCGGGCTTGCGGGGCGTCCGGTGGTCGGCAGTGGTCCGTTTGCAAGGTGACGCCTGAATATGCTTGAGGCGGGATTGAATCTGGATTTCCTTGTTCTGGTTGTGCTCCTCGCGGGCTCAGTCCTTGTGGGAATCCGGACTGGGCGGGGGATGAGCAGTGCGGACGCGTATCTGCTGGGCGATCGTTCGCTTCCGTGGTGGGCGATTCTGGGTTCGATCGTGGCCACAGAGACGAGTACTGCAACGGTGTTAAGTGTCCCGGGAGAGGCGGCAGCGGGGATTGGCCTGCGCTGGCTGCAGCTGCCGCTGGGCTTCCTGCTGGGACGTCTGATTGTGGCGAGGCTGTTACTGCCGCGATACTTCGACGGACAGCTGATGACCGCTTATGAGCTTCTTGAGAGACGATTTGGCGTCTTCACACGTCGAGCCTGTTCGCTGGTGTTTCTGATCGCCCGAAACCTCGGCGACGGACTGCGACTGTTCCTTGCCGGACTGGTGCTGCAGACGATGCTCGACTGGCCGTTTGAAGCGGGCGTAGCGGATGGGCGTGGTGACCGTGATCTATACGGTACTGGGAGGGCTCAAATCTGTCGTCTGGAACGACTGCATTCAGTTTGTGATTTACATTGCTGGCGGCATTGCGACTGTGTTTGTACTGGCGGCGCGGATCCCTGGCGGCTGGTCTGCATTTGGCTCCTTCGCTGTCAGCTCCGGTCAGCTGCGGATCCTCGATCCGGTATGGTCGCTGGAGCAGCCTTTCAATCTCTGGGCGGGCCTGATCGGTGGTGCGGTGCTGACGATCGGCACGCATGGCACGGACCACATGATGGTGCAGCGGTATCTCAGTGCTCGCAGTCTCGCGGATGCAAAAAAGGCGGTGATCTGGAGCGGTGTGGTGGTGCTGCTGCAGTTCGGACTGTTTCTGTTGATCGGGGTGCAGCTGGCCTGTTTTCTGCAGGCGACATCCCAGCCACTTCCCAAAACCAGCGATCAGATTTTTGTGCAGTTTATCGTTCAGGATTTTCCACGTGGGTTAGGTTTGATTGGGCTGATGCTGGCAGCAGTGCTGTCGGCAGCGATGTCAACGCTGTCAAGTTCGCTCAATGCATCGGCTTCCGCGGTGCTCAACGACTTCTGGCTGCCACTGCGGCGAACAGCTCCGCCGGAAGCCCGTGTGCAGCTTCGCTGGTCGCGCTGGCTGACGGTTGTTTTCGGAGCGGTGCAGATTGGAACAGCGTTATGGGCGCAGACGCTGGAACAGTCAGTGGTGCGAAATGCGCTGTCCATCGCCGGCTTTTCAGCCGGGCTGCTGCTGGGCATCTTTCTGCTCGGCGTGTTCTCGAAGAGTGCCGGCCAGACCGCTGCAATGGTGGGGGCGGCATGTGGTCTGGGGGTGTTGGTGCTGGTGAAGTTTGTGCTGCCCGATGGAATTCAGCTGGCAGGGTTCCGGCTGCAGTTGAACCTTGCATGGCCGTGGCTGGCGCTTGTGGGATCCGTGACGATTTGTGTCTGCGGAAGCGTGGCGGCGAGAATCTGGCCGTGCGCAGTGAAGTAAACGGGGGCGCAAGTTTCGTCAGAGTGAAACGCGACTATTTGCCGGATGAACACAGTTTCGACATTCCAGTACGCACCGTTATTTCAGGCTGTTTCGCGGATCCGTGCGATGAATGATTTCTGTGATGCCGGTTTGGTTGAAGCCACGATAGCCGTCGTTGCGTTCAAGGATTTCCAGGTGTGAGCCGAGTGCGCCGCTGCGGGCAAATTCAGACGCCTGTTCGGTTGTCAGCAGACCGGCTGAGACCAATTTCTGCAGTCGTTCGGGGGCGACCTGCCAGCGTTCACCTTCCGTGAAACACTGCCGCAGAAACGGGAAGTCGGTGAATGGCTGCATGCTGGCCATGCCAGATGCTGCCAGCTGTGCGCGGGCGGCGTCGAAGTCGAACTGACATTCCAGATGGTGCATGCCCGCTTCAAACAACGCCTCGCCGTGCAGTCCGCACCAGAGTCCGATGGTGCCCAGTCGGTTGGCGGGAGCGAGTTGCTGGTGTGCGAAGTCGCCCGCCAGTTCTTCTTCCGTCAGATCCACGTCTGCGAAGATCACAATTGGACACACAGGATGCTCCAGTACCTGAGCTCCCCAGCCGGCCGCATGTCCGGGGTAGAAGCGTTCCCGACAGACAAACCCGAGCGATTCAAACAGTTCAATCAGCCGACTGAAGCAGACGCGGCTGCTGCGGTAGGTGTGGTGATCGTGGTTGCCCCAGCCGAGCCCGAGTGAGTTTTGACGCATGGACTGCAGCTGTGCAGCGGAATTTCGGCCCTGCCAGTACTGACGTTCGGCGGCGAAGAACAGGTCGCAGGCCAGATCGCGGCCAACGGCTGCAGCGGCTTCGTTAAGCAGCACTTGAATCGAGGTGAAGGCCTCGTCGAGATCCGGGAAACTGCGGGGGCGCAGGAGCAGTCTTTCGTGGACCTTTTCCGCGAGCACTTTTTCGGAATCGGTCAGCGGAACTTCGTGCTGTCGAATGCTGCACCCGCGTCGCTCAATCACACCAAACTCAGCCGTCTCGGTTTCGCCGGCGAACGCCATGCGGAGTGGATCGCCGGGTTCACCGATGGTCTGCACCGGAAACCTCCAGTTGTTTGCGGCCGCGAAGTCCGCAACGTTGTCAACGCGCAGCAGCAGTCGCGGAATGGACGCGAGGGTGACCGGGGGCAGCAGGGCACCGGGGTGCACCCACCAGCCATCGGCCTGCCGCACATAGCCCGTCTGTTCAATCCCGGACACGTCGTCGGTGCAAAAATGATCCACCCAGTCGGTCAGGCGTGTGCCTGTGCGGAGCAGCAGCAGGCGGGAGAATTCGGTTGCGGTGGCATGTCGTTCGAGGAATCGGGAGGTCTGCCGAGCCAGCCATCCGGACGCTGCGGGCTGAGGCTGCCAGACGGGGGACTGCTGAAGGGACGCATTTGAGTCTGTCATGGAGGGACTTTCTGGAGAGCACCGCAACCGGTCAGATTCCGCGCCGATTTCGGTAACTTTTTGAATTCTGGCAGTAAGTTCGACAGAATTCGCCTGAATCCATGCCGCAGCGGCCTGAATTTTCCCGATTGACACAAAAGGCCACGGAAGGTGAAACTTGTACAGTCTTTCAGCCACCGCTGATTGCCCCCCTGACCGGTCTGACATCTGAGGGTGTTTCCTTCCGGCAACGGTTTCGCTCCACGCGACGAATTTCCAGCGGATCCTGATGGTTCTGAATCTCCATGCTGTACCTCGCCGCCGTTCTTGTTCTGCTGTTCACCGCCTGGGTGCTGTACGCCTGGATCATGGCGGAGTCGCTGGAAATCCGCTGGCTGCGCCGTTCGCTGGCCACCCTGTTTATTCTGCTGC
>JBEIEK010000326.1:0-6630 GCA_040382995.1 Planctomycetaceae bacterium | reverse complement strand
TCTTCATGCTCCTGCGGTCTCCTCTCCACTTTCTGCGTCAGGGTGGCACGCACCTAACACGCCTCGTTTCGATCCTGAAAGGCGAGCGGTCGATGTCAATCGGCCGGTAACGTCCCTGGCGCGATCCTGCTGCGGCGCTGGCCGCGCGGGCTCACGCCGTTACCGTGGGATTGTCCCCCTCACGCCAAATCGTACAGGAACACCTCGTGCAGGCTGAAACACCCGATCAGAGTCCCGCGGGCACTACTTCACGGGGATTTTGGAAAGCACGCTTTCCAGTTCCTTCAGTCCCTGGGCGGCGTCAATTTCATAGAAGCCGGCGTGGTAATGCAGGACGCGTCCTTCGGGACTGATGACGACCCAGAGCGGAAGTTGTCCGCGCTGGTCGCGGGGGTCACCGAGTGCTTTCAGGAGCGAGCCGTCGTCGTATCCGATGGGGTAGGTGAGGTTCATGAATTCGGCGATTTTTCGCGCCGCGCGGCGACCGCGTCCCAGATTTTCCGGGTTTTGCAGGTCGGCGTTGGTGCTGATGCCAACCACCTGCAGATTGTCCTGTCGGCGTCGATTGAAAAGGAATTCAAGGTAGCCGGTCTGACCGTAGGGCTCAGCCAGCGGAGCATCGCGATAGTCCCAGAAGTGCAGGACTGTGGTGCGGCCCTTGAGTGAGGCTGCGGTGAGAGTTTGTCCGGAAACGAGTGCGAGGGAGAAATCGGGGATCTGAGAATTCATCAGCGCCTGAGAACGGCTGGAGGCGCTGTCGAGACGCTGCTGCTGCTGGTCGGCGTCGGCCTGAATCTGTCGCACGAGACGTTCGAGGGGGGTTCCGGTGGCAAGTTTGGTAAGTTGCGGGAGGGCATCAAGCGAGTCGCGGACCTGGCGGGCGGAGAGTTCGGCGAGCTGGGCGTCGGGGCGGCGTTTGAGCCGGGACTGGAGTGCAAGGAGTTCGCGGGAGGCCCCTTCGACGCCGGCCTGCTGACCTTCGGGGAGTGGCCGGCTGGCGGATCGGGCGAGTGTCAGAACGAACTGGTCGCCCTGCCCCATGAAGACATCCATTTCGGCACGCAGGAGGAATCCGGTGGCGGCGTCGGCGGTGAGTGTCTGGCGACGTCCGCGGGGTTCACGGGCTTCGACTTCCCACGCAGCCACACCGCTCACGTTTTTCTGCTGGAGCACCGTCATTTGCCAGCCCTGCTGGGTCCAGGCCGCGCCGGGTTCGGGTTTTTCGGGGAGAGCAAGCACCAGCGGAGGCAGGGGCAGAAAATAGCGAGTGCCGTCGAAGGGGTAGATCAGGTGTGGCTGGACGGTGTCGGGTGAAGGATTGGCGGCGGTAATGCCGAAGCAGTCGGGCCAGGGGCACCCCTGGCGGATGTCGTCGGAGACGTGAAAGAAGAGTCCTGCAGGAAGACTGAACAGCTGCACCTCGAAACGCCGCAGGATTTCACCTTCTCCCTGACCGGGCTGTACGAGCGCTCCGGAGAATTCCGTGTGGATGGACGGGTCGGCAGGTGGCAGAGCTGAGGCGAGTCCTGCGGTGAGACAGAACAGAATCAGGAAGGCCGGTACCTGCAGGAGAGCGCGCATGGGGTTGGCTTTGAATTGGGCTGCGGGGGGAAGAGCGATGGCCGACGATTGCGGCGAACGTGAACTATGTCAGATCCGGACGGCCGGGACAATTCCGAAGCCGTGAGAAATTGGGTGGTGCGCCAACAGGAGTTTCTGGAACCCTGGCCGCAATTTTTTGCATTCTCCGCACCCGTCCGCCGGAAATGAAGTCGCCTTGCACCCTTAAAAAACTTATGATTTCCCAAATCCGGGCCCAAAGGCTCGGTGGGTGCCCGGCATAACCACCAGGCGCCGGAGCGATTCAATCCCTCCTGTTTCGGACCAGACGCGTGGCTGAAAACACCAATCTTGTCGGCGGCTTCGAACTCAAAAACTGCATCGCCTCCGGTAGCTCCACTCAAATCTGGGAAGTGGTTGAACAGGGTGCAACAGTCCCCTTCGCCATGAAACTGCTGCTCCCCGAATCGCTGAAGGACCCCGAAGCCAAAGCTGTTCTGAAACACGAATACAAAGTCGGGCAGGGACTTGAACATCCGGGTTTCGTGCGTTTTCACCGCATGGAGTTCACACGGGACCACGGCTTCTTCATCATGGACTACTTCCGCGCCCCCAGCCTCAAAGCCCAGCTCTCTGCCAACCTCCCGGAAACACAGGCCCGCATGAAGAAGATCGTGGAGGCGATCTGTCAGGCTTATGTGTACCTGCACGACAAGGGCTGGCTGCACCACGACATCAAGCCCGATAATGTGCTGGTCAACAAAACCGGTGAAGTCCGCGTCATCGACTTCAGCCTCGCCTGCCGCAATGCCACCGGCGTCATGAAACTGCTCGCAGGCAAGCAGAAATCCATCATGGGCACCCGCACCTACATCGCCCCCGAGATCATCCTCCGACGCCCCCCCACACCCCAGTCCGACATCTACAGCCTCGGCGTGACACTCTACGAAATCGCTACCGGTGCTCCCCCATTTGCCGGGCTCAGCCCCAATGACCTGCTCAAAAAACACCTCAGCGAAAACCCCGCGCCACCCACTGCCGTCAACAAGAACATCGCCCCCGAACTCGAAATGATGCTCCTGCGGATGCTGGCAAAGAAACCCAAGGATCGCCCAAAGGAAATGCGGGAAGTGATGTCGCTCTTCCGCAACTGCAAGTTCTTCCTCGAAGACCCCGTCGAACTCCACGAACGCAAAGTTCGCGAAGCCAAGGCCAACGAAAGCCTCAGCGTCGATAAACGCCTTGACAGCCGCGCCGATGCCGACCGCGTCTCCCGCGGCATCGCAGCCCCTGTCAAACCCAAAAAAGCCGGCCGCACCACTGCCCCCATCGGAGAACTTGAAGCCCCCAAAAAACAGGGCGCGCCTGCCGCCCCACCCGCTGCTCAGCAAATGCCGCAAATGCCATACGGAATGCCGGGCATGCCCGGAATGATGCCCGGCATGATGCCACCAATGATGCCGCAGCCCATGATGTATCCGCAGCCGATGATGCCGCCAATGATGCCCCCGATGATGCCTCAGCCCATGCTGCAGCCGCCGATGATGCCCGGAATGATGCCTCAGCCAATGATGCCGCCCGGAATGATGCCTGGTGCCCCGCAAATGCCTCCGGGTATCCCAGTCGCCCCCGCACAGGCTCCGATGGTCGCCCCCACACCGCCTGCGGTAGCACAGCCTGCCCCGGCCGCGGCACAGCAGCCGGCGCCGCAGCAGGCCCCCGCAGCCAACTCAGCAGGCGACGGCGGACAGAAAACCGTCCTGCTGCCACTGGAACGCCGCGCAGCCCCCGCAGCAACTCCCGCGGAAGACCACGCCGAACTGGAGTTCATGACGGAATTGCCGGATATTGCGTAAGCCACTGACCGTGGCCTGACGGCGACCGAGCGATTGGGTCCTGCACGATACCACAGAACCCAACCGAGGGTTCAGCAGCGGTCGTACGCGGACGAATGGGCCAGTTCCAGTGCGGTGCGGACGAGTCCTGCAGCGTCCAGCCCCATTTCCGCCAGCAGTTCTTCGCGCTCACCGTGCTCCACGAACCGGTCCGGAATCGCCAGAACTTTGAAGCGTTCGGTGCTGAGTCCGAGGCGGTTGGCCGTCTCCAGAACCGCACTGCCGAATCCTCCCAGCAGCGCGTTTTCTTCAATGGTGATGACGAAGCCTGTGGCAGCTGCCTGTCGCAGCATCTGTTCGTCGATGGGCTTGACAAAGCGGGCATTGACGACGCCCACCCGGACCCCCTGCTCTGCCAGCTGAGCCGCTGCTTCGACGGCCTGAGCCAGCATGGTGCCGCAGGCGATAATCGTGCCGTCTTCGCCGGTGGAGAGTGTTTCGGACTGTCCGAGCACAATCGGGGTGCGGAGTCGGGGGACGTTGTCGACACGGGTTTTGGGATAGCGAATGGAAACGGGTGATGGGCTTTGCAGTGCAAATTCCAGCATGGGCCGAATTTCCTGTTCGTCGGCCGGGGCCGTCACGATCATGTTCGGGAAGATTCGCATGTAGGAATTGTCGAAGACACCGTGATGGGTGGGGCCATCAGGTCCGCAAAGGCCGGCCCGGTCCATGCAGAACACCACGGGCAGGTTCTGCAGGGCGACTTCCTGGAAGATCTGGTCGAAACTGCGCTGCAGGAAGGTGCTGTAGATGTCGACGATGGGTTTCATGCCGGACTTGGCCATGCCGCCGGCAAAGGCGACCGCGTGGCTTTCGCAGATGCCGGTGTCGAAGAAGCGGTCGGGAAAGTCTTCGCGGATCCGTTCCAGCTTATTTCCGGCGCACATGGCGGCGGTGAGCACGCAGACTTTGTGGTCCGCGTGCATGGCGCGGTGGATTGCGTCGGACATGACTTCGGTGTAAGTGATCTCGGACGACTTTTTGACGGGCACAATTTCGTTGTCGGCGTCACGGCGAAATGGCGAGGGTGTGTGGAACTTGACGGGGTCCTTGCAGGCTGGTTCGAAGCCATGCCCCTTTTCAGTGAAAACGTGCAGAAGCACCGGGCCACGGACGTCGCGGACAAGTTCAAGATATTTGCGGAGACTGCGAATGTCGTGGCCGTCCAC
Organism: Planctomycetaceae bacterium; assembly: GCA_040382995.1. Classification (GTDB taxonomy): domain Bacteria; phylum Planctomycetota; class Planctomycetia; order Planctomycetales; family Planctomycetaceae; genus SXXK01. The sequence continues at coordinate 2,003 of JBEIEK010000326.1, read as the reverse complement.
AGGCCCGATGTAGCGGAAACCCATTTCCTCGAAAAGCATTCCACCGTGCAGGAAGGATTTCACGGCGTCCTTGAAGCTGCTGAGCACTTTTTCGGTGGGTTCACCGACAACCGGGAGTCGGTTGAGCAGCCACGAGACATCGCGTTTGAGGCCGTCATAGAAGGGGGCCACGCGCGCCTTGTCGAGGTAGCTGGCAAGTCCCCCAACTCGCGGGCAGATGCCCATTTTGTTGTCGTTGAGGATCACCAGCAGGTCTTTGTTGAGCTCCACGGCGTTATTCATCGCCTCGAACACAATCCCCGACGGGAGTGCTCCGTCGCCGATCACCGCGACCGCTCGACGACCGTCGTGGTAGAGCAGATCATCGGCGGCCTTGAGTCCCAGCACTGTAGAGACGCTGCTGCCGGCGTGGCCCGTGACAAACAGGTCCCAGGGACTTTCGACAGGGTTGGGGTAGCCCATCAGCCCACCGCGACGACGGATGGTGGAAAACTGAGCAAAGCGGCCGGTCACCAGCTTGTGCGGATAGATCTGGTGGCCGGTGTCCCAGATGAGCCGATCTTTGGAGAAGTCGAAGGTGAGGTGGAGCGCGATGCAAAGCTCCACCACCCCCAGATTGCTGGAAAAGTGGGCGGCCCGGTCAGAGACGACTGTCAGCAGGGCTTCACGGATTTCGTCTGCCAGCTGCTTCAGTTGTGGCTCACTCAGCCCTCGCAGGTCCTTCGGCGATTGGATTCCGCTGAGTATTTCAAATGACATTAGTGGTCTCTTTCCACGATGAATTTCGCAAGCAGTTGCAGGTGTGAGCTTTGGGGTCCCAGAGGAGCGATGGCCTGACAGGCCCGTTGTACCAGTTGTTCTGCACAGGAACGGCTGTTTTCGAGACCCAGGAGTGCGGGGTAAGTGAGTTTTCCGAGATCTGCGTCGCGGCCGGGAGTTTTTCCCAGCCGGGCTGCGTCACCCGTGACATCAAGAACGTCGTCAGCAATTTGAAAGGCCAGGCCGATGCAAAGCCCGTAATTCCGCAGACGACTGCGGACTTGTGGGGGGGCCTGAGCAGCCGCGGAACCCATTTCGAGGGAGGCGGCAATCAGAGCACCCGTCTTCATTTTATGGATCCGGTTCAGATCTTCTACGCGGGAAATGTCGGTTCCGGGGGAAGCAAATTCAGAGAAGCCGAGCGAAGCATCGGTCGCCAGGGACAAAACCGGCGAATTTCCAGCAAAACAACCGGAATCCGGGGGAATTTCGGCTGAGGCGGGATCAGGTCCGAGCGGAAAAGGGCCGCGTTCAGCTTCCAGATCGAGCACCTGGCCACCAACCATGCCACTTCCACCGGCAGCACGGGCCAGAATTTGCAGACAGTCGGCCCGAACAACGGCCGGCGCCGGCGATTCCGCCAGCAGCTCGAACGCCAGTGTCAGCAGGGCATCACCAGCCAGAATCGCCAGCGCTTCGCCGAAGACACGATGACTGGTGAGCCGTCCGCGACGGTAGTCGTCGTTATCCATCGCCGGCAGGTCATCGTGAATCAAAGAATACGTATGGATGGCTTCAATTGCACAGGCAGGAGCAATGGCGTGGGCCGGGTCGCCGCCACAGAGATCACTGGACAGCATGACCAGCAGTGGCCGCAGACGCTTACCACCCGCCAGAAGACTGTATTCTACCGCAGACTGCAGACTGGGTGGCCAGCCGCGGCCAGCCACACACACGCGCAGACGGTCTTCCACCTGACGCCGCAGTGCGGCTGAGTGATGCTGGAAGTCTTCGCTTGAGAGTGACACGGCTATCAAACCTGCGGGAACGACGGACGACGCGCGGAGTCTATGCGGAAGACGCGATTCTTAACAGTCCGCCGGGCAATCGGAATGGATTTCTGTTGACAAAGCCGGGTGCAGACCTGGGAGTGCGAAGCTGGGATGGTGAAACGGCGCGAGGACAGGAAAATTGGGACATTTCAATCCCCCAGCTATCGTCAGTCCCCAGCCCGAACGAATCAC
>JBEIEK010000325.1:0-6654 GCA_040382995.1 Planctomycetaceae bacterium | reverse complement strand
TTTGAGCGAACGGAAGCAGGAGTGGCTGCCGAAGGCAGCCACTGTGCCGGGTGGAGCCCGGCACAGTTGGGTTCAGAGAACCTGTCGACGGCATCTTTCAGGCGATCGGGTTGCTTCCCAGCAGAGCCCTGTCGGCCCATGAGACGTTCGAGGATACGTCAGGGCGAGGCTGTTGTCGGGCTTTTCGGGGTCTTGCAGAATTCAGTTGAAAATCAGCAAAACATCAGCGCGGCAGCTGATGGAACACCGAAGGCTGCTCGGTTCTCAATCGACAGGCCCAGCTGCCGGTGGTCAGTTGTGTTTCCGGGTCCGATCGTCCGGGAAGTGACAGAGTGACTGCGCCCTGTTCGGCTGGGAAGTGCAGTCGAGGTTCGTTGCTGGCGGCGAAGCCGTCGCCGGCGGTGAGCCAGAATCGTCGCCGCTGACCGGCGGGCGATCGGCAGTCGATGGCTGTGCCCACGGCGGAGCGGTTGTCGGTGGGGCCTGCCAGACGCAGCTGCACCCCGGGATGCGTCTGCGGCGTCTGATTCCGGAACAGGCGAACCCGGCCGTCATGCCGGACTGCGAGCAGATCTGTGCGGCCGTCGCCGTCAAAATCGAGGCGGCTTAATCCTCGCCCCAGCTGTGGTTCGGCAAAGTCGCTGCCGCAGCGTCCCGCCATGTCCATGAAACGTCCGTCGGGCAGTCCCCTGAGACCGCTCACAGGCATCTTCCAGGGGCGACCGGAAGCGGAGTAATCGTCGATGTCGCCGTTGAGGATCACAAGGTCCGTCAGCCCGTCGTTCTCGACATCCAGCGGCTGCACGCCGAAGCCCAGCAGCAGCAATCCGGGAGGACCGGCGCCGGACCGCTGTGAGAAATCCGCGAACAGGCCGCAGTCCAGCGACTGGTAGAGCGTGTTGGTTTCCCGGTAGAAGTTGGTGACGAACAGATCCGGCAGAGCATCGGCGTTGAAGTCAGCCACGGCTGCTCCCATGCCCGCGTGGGCGCGTCCGGATTCCGGCACTGCAACTCCGGCACTGGTGGCAATGTTCTGCAGTCGCAATGCATCTGCATCCACTGTGAAGAGCGAGTTGGGAAGTCCGTCGTTGGCCACAAACAGGTCCAGTCGACCATCGCAGTTCAGATCGGCCGCGATGATCCCCAGTGCTCGTCCGGGGAAGGCCGTCAGCCCGGAAGAATCCGTGATGTCCCTGAAGTCACCGTCTGCCGAATTGTGATACAGCCGATTCACCGCCGGCCGCAGCTCACGCGGATCGCAGACGGCATAGCGTCCCTCGCTGTTGACGCAGCGTCGATCCCAGTCTTCCACATAGTTCAGCACGAAGAGTTCCGGAAATCCATCCTGATCGAGATCGGCGAAGCAGGCGCCGCTGCTGCAGCCCGTGCTGGCCGCCAGCGACGCTGTGGTGACATCAGAGAAACTGCCGTCGCCGTTGTTTCTGAGCAGCCGACAGGTGCCCAGTCGCGTGACGCACAGATCCGTGAAGCCATCACAGTCGAAGTCGCCCGCTGCGGCCGCAAGCCCGTGTCCAGTGCCGCTGGCTGCCGACACCGCAGAACAATCCACGAACTGTGTGCCCCGCAGATTGCGAAACAGACGGTCGTTGTCGGGCTGCACCTGAGGCAGGAACAGATCGGGCCAGTCATCGCCGTCGAAATCAAGCACCGCGGAGCCACCGCCAATGGTCTCCACAATCCTGCGAAACTCGCTTTGACCATTGTGATACGAAAAGTTCAGTCCGTATTGTGCTGCAACGTCAACGAACTGCCAGGCGGTGACTGATGTTGTGTCGGTGGCCGAACCAGAGTTCGCCGCAGTCGAAGGCGCCAGTGGGATCCGAAGAACGGGGATGGACGGGAAATCAGCTGGCAGCGTGGCGGTGAGGGCGGGTGCTGTTTGAGCGGTTGCAGCGGGAGCAGTCGGCGCGGTGCCGCTGCGGGAGGCGGGCACGGCCTGTTCGAGTGCCTGTTCGAGGTTCCTGAGCTGTGCTGTCGCCTGGGCAGAAGCAGCGGAGTTGGCAGGTGTAAGTGACCGGGCGGCGAGCAGCCATTTTCGGGCTTCCGTGGCATCGCCAAGTTTCTGCAGCAGACCAGCGATTTCCAGATACAGCGGCAGGGCCATTTCGGGAATGGTGGCCTGTGGTCGGAAGACGCGCCAGGCCAGCAGTTCCAGCTGGTCAAGGTTGCGTGTCACGGCGTGCTGCGTGGCGGCGGCGGCGGGTTGGCCGGCCGCGTTGAGGGCTTCGGCGAGTTCGTGGCTGGCGGTGGGCAACCACGGCTGTCGCTGCTGCAGGATGCGGGCGAGGGCGAGTCTGCGTGCGGGGACCTGGCTGACGAGGGGATGCCGCAGAGCGGCTTCAAATGCCTCGGTGACCGCCCCCTGCTGCAGGTTCAGCTGTTCCATGAAGGGGCTGGTGAATTGTGAGTCACCGCTGCGGGCCTGCAGGAGCAGCCGCAGTTGCCGCAGAGTTGGGGAGGCAGTTTCGAGTTTCGGGTGCTGGTTGAGCTGCTGCAGGGCGGCGGCGGGCTGACCGGCGTTCATCTGCAGCAGCAGCAGTGCTCGGAGGCTGAACTCGTCGCCTGGGTCCGTGCGCAGGTGTTCCTGCAGCTGCACGGTAGCTGTTTCTTCCGGAATGAGTGGCGTGGCGGAGAGCAGTCGCATGGCAAGTTCGGTGGCGGTGAGTGGCCGCAGGGATTCGAGCCGGTCGAGTGTTTCCAGCAGTCGATCGGTGCGCTGCTGGAGGGCATACAGGGGCAGCAGGTCACGGAGCGGAGGTGGCCAGAGCGGATCGAGTGCAGCGGCCTCGAGAAACAGTTTCTCAGCGGTGACCGCCTGATGTTCCTGCAGTGCGATGGTGGCTTCGAGGAACCGCACTTTGGCGGTGAGAGAATCCGGAGCGGCGGTGATTCGGGCCAGATATTTCCGGGCGTCCTGCAGTCGTCCGTCCTGCTGCAGGGCTGAGGCGGTGTGGAGCAGTGCCTGGGGGTTGTCGGGGTCCAGTTCAAGGGCCTGCTGGTAGTAGCTGCGGGAGGCGGTGGCGCGTCCGGCATCGGCTGCCTGGGCGGCGCGCTGCACGAGTTCTGCGGCGCGGGCGCGGCGGGCTGCGGCGGACGAGTTGGCCGACCATTTCCACAGCAACAGACCGGCGACCACCGTGACCAGCATCGCGGCGAAACACAGCCGGAGTCGGAACGAAAAGCGGCGGTCAGTCATGGCGGAATCAGTTGGCAACCTCAGGCATCACCGCTGGTTGGTGAGCAGGAATTCGAGGAGATCTGCGAGTTCCTGATTGGTGAGTAGTGTGGCGTAGCCATTCGGCATGGGGGAAACAGCGGAAGGCTGGATGGAGACGATGGAGGTGCGTGCGAGGTGCAGGGTGCGAATGGCATCCGGAGCGAGGACAACTTCGGCAGCGTCTTCACCTTTTATAATACCGCTGTGAACCTGACCATCCTCCATTTCGATGGAGACGGGTTCATAGCCGCGCACGAGACTGGCTCCGGGAAAGATGATGGCTTCCAGCAGATCGCGGCGATTGCGGACGCGGCCGATGCTGGTGAGGTCCGGGCCCAGTTGTCCGCCACCGTAACCGAGTTTGTGGCAGGTGTTGCAGGCAGCTCGGCGGCTCATGAAGGCTTCGTGTCCGCGACGGACATCACCCGGTGGCAGCGTGGCCAGCAGCTGTTCAAGCTGGGCAGTTTGTTCTGCGGCGCTGGCATTGAGCAGCTTGAGCAGGGGTTGAGCGGCCGACTGGACGGAGGCTGGATAGCGGGCGATGAGTGGCTGCAGCAGGTCAATGCGAAGTCCTCGCAGACCGCTGGACTGTGGCAGCGCGGCGAAGAGTGCCATACCGCGGGCTTCGGAGGGGTGCTGTTCGAAGGCCGGGAGCAGTCTTGGGAGTTCCATGGGTCCGGCGGTGATGCAGACTTCGACGAGCTGTTGCACCTGATCTTCTGACAAACTGGCGGACGCGAGTCTGGAGGCGGCTGAGGTACGTTGTTCAAGCGGCAGGTCGGGGTTCAGGCTGTTTTTGAGCAGTGTGAAGCTGGTCGCGGAGAGGGGAATGCGGGGGCCGGCGAGATCAAGTGCCTGCAGCCGCAGTTCGGCCGGGAGCGACGATCGCTGGGCGAGTGCGATGAGTTCCTGCTGGAGTGCCGCGTGGCCATCTTTGGGCTGTGGCAGGCTGCGAACAGCTTTGAGCAGTGTTGGCAGTGAGGATTCGGGGGTGACTGGCAGTAGGGCGGCCACAGCATCCAGCCAGCCGTCCGGGGTTGCAGTCAGGCCACCGGCAGCAATGGCTTCGAGGACGGTTGTGAGTGCTGTCGGCTGTGAATCGGCAGCGGGCGCGGCGGGAGCGCGAAGGGTTTCGAGTGCCAGAGTCTGGATGGGGGGAGCGGAGAGCAGGCTGGAGAGCAGTTCCCCCAGCACCTGCCGCTGCTGATCGGGGAGCGTGGAGACCTGCTGCAGGCGATCTTTGATAAAGTCTGCGAGTGGTCCGCCCCAGTCGGTGTGTCGGCGGGCGATCCAGACGGCAGCCGCGCGGACGGCTGAGCTGGGGTGCGTCATTCGCGGAATCACGTCGTCCGGAGTCAGCTGGTCACCGGGGAGGCATTCGAGTGCGGTGAGGGTGGCGCGGAGGGTTGCGGGGGTCTTCAGGCTAAAGCCTTTACGAATGGCGTCAGCGTCACCGATTTCAACGAGCGCGTAGATCAGCTGGTGTTCGCGGATGCGGGCGGCGGCATCGAAGGGGGCGCCGGTGGAATCAATGCGGCCCGGAGGCAGACTGGCGATCAGTTCGAGGAGTGCCGGGACAGCGGAGGCCTGTTTGAGCCGTCCGATGGCTTCCACGGCGGCTCGGGCGGGACCTGGTTCGTCGGCGGCAGCCATCTGCAGGAGTGTCTGCAGGGCGGGTTGGTGCCGCAGGAGGCCGACGGTGTGAGCAGCGGCCTGGCGGACGGCGGGTGACTGATCGGTGAGGGCCTGAGCGGCGAGTGTGGCGGATTGTGGCAGGCTGATTCCGGCGGCAGTCCAGACGACGCGGCGACGGACGGAGGCATCGGGACTGTGCTTCAGGGATGCTTCGAGGGGTTGCAGGGCGGCAGGTCCCAGCTGCCGCAAAGCGGCTGTGGCACGGCGCTGGACGAACAGGCGTGGGTCAGCCAGCCGCGAGACAAGTTCGGTTGCGGGGACATCGGCGGCCCATGAAAGCTGCAGGCCGAGCGGGTCAGCGGGGGGGACGGAACTGCGGCGACGCACACGGTAGATCGCGCCCAGCACATCCGGTTTGGCCAGCTGTGATGTGGGGCAGCAGACCTTGTACCAGCCGCCGGTGTCGACCACGAGCAGACTGCCATCGGCGTCCTCGAATACGTCCGTGGGATGAAAGTCGGGATGGTCACAGGCCAGCAGGTCTGTGTCTTCCGTGCGGTAGGTTGCGCCATCCGGAACCAGCTGATGCCGCACCACCTTGTGCAGGTTGAAATAGCAGGCAAACAAGGCCTGATCATGACCACCGTGGAAGAGCTGTTCACTGCCGGCGATCAGGCCGCAGGGGGCTGCGGCACCCTGATGGCAAAGCACCGGCATGACATCACCGGTCATTGGGTGAGCATAGATCGAGGGATGTTTTTTGCCGTACACGCCGCCGTAGATGGCGTGAATCAGTCCATCGCGGCGGCCGGCTTCGGGATTCTGAAAGAAGGTGCAGCTGAGGAACCGTTCGCCGTTGTTCAGAAATGCCACGTTCACCGGGTTATCCATGCCGCCGGTGAGCACCACTTCGCGTTCGCTGCCATCGGGACGTGCACGGAAGATGTGGGAGGATTGTGTGACCAGCTGCTGGCCGTCAGCCAGCAGGTGCTGTTGTTCGGCGAAGGCACCCTTGCACCAGTAGAGTCGGCCGTCGAGCCCGAGATAGGGGCCGTGCAGGTCGTTGCCGCAGCCGGTGAGTGTTTTGCCGTCGTACCAGACTTCACGGCGGTCGGCGATGCCGTCGTCGTTGTCATCGGTGAGCTTCCAGATTTCGGGTGGAGCGGCCACGTACAGGGAACCCTGAAACCACTGACAACCTTCCGGGAACATCATGCGATCGGCGAACAGTGTGCTGCGGTCATACACCCCATCCCCGTCGGTGTCTTCGAGGCGTCGGATGCGATGGGGCTTTTGAGCCAGCTGCTGTTCTGCGCGTTCCGACATGCCGCCGGAATCCGTGACATACAGCCGCCCGCGTTCGTCTCTGGAAACGGCTATCGGTCGTTCGGCGAGGTGCGATGGGACAGCCAGAGAAACTTCGTAGCCCTCGGCCACACGCAGCAGCCGATCCCCAATCTGCACCTCTGTGCCGGGGGCAGCGGCGGGGATTGGATCGGCAGACTGACCGGCGGCGATCTGAGCGGAGAGGAGTGCAGCAAGGAGGGAGAATACAAAGTCAAACTTCATGGCAGCAGCCTTCCGGAAGGACGTACCCATTGTCGGTCAGCATGGTATCGGGAGGGGGCTGCGAAAGCCAACGCAGATGAGTCCGTGTCATGGTCCAGCGGGTGAAAATCGAGCCCCGATCGTGTGCGGCTCAGCGGTTGGGCGGAAGCCCAATGGCGTTGAAGTTCTCCCAATCCGGGTGAAAAGCGGCTTCAATCCCCCCTCTCCCCTTC
>JBEIEK010000324.1:0-6662 GCA_040382995.1 Planctomycetaceae bacterium | reverse complement strand
GAAGGTTCAATTTTCCAGCAATTCATCTTGGCGCCTTTGCGCCTTTGCGTGAGGTAAAAGCTGGAATCGACGAACCGGTTCAGCACGGGGAAATCGGGATCATTTCGTTCTGCCTGCCAGTGTCCTTAACACCGGCAGTCGTCTTTCGGACTGTGCCCTACGTGACAGGGCGTGCGGTGGATGTCAATCCCCGGTAACGGTGCGTGCCCGCGCGGCCAGAACCGCATCAGGATTGCATGAGGGCCGCACCGGCCGATTGCCATCGACCGCACGCCACACTGCGTTTTTGTGACTCGATGAGGCCGCGGGATGGCAGAGAATTTCAACGCCCCAGGACGGCAGTCACGGCTGCGATCCGCGGCGCGGTTACCCGCACCGCAGTTGGCAGACTCCCTGGCCCGCGGCCCGCGGACTGCCGTCCGTCGGCTGGGAGGTTCGAAAACGCAGCATGCGAGGAAGAAGAATCTGTTCACCGCACTGCTGTAAAGACAGAGGCAGCCTCAAAAACATTGGGGCCCGCTGCGCCGACAGGATCCCTGAGTAGCCACTTGTACTGCCATTCGCCCAACGCCAGCCGGCACAATCCCCAGATCCTGCTGTTGGCCTCCCGGGGGGCTGTGAGCGGGCCCCCGGCATCCCTGCACTCAGCCCCCTTAGGTTCCGTGTGCACTTTTCACTATCTCTCAACAGGACCAACTCTGAGCACTACCTGAACACTACGTGCGGAAGCACCCATTTCACGGATTCGGCTCATTCTTCGTAATTGAGATCCAATGCGACGCGAGACTCATCCCGCTTCCACCAGAATTTGTGTTTGCCACTCCTCAGTGCGGTCGTTTTCCCGGAATCAGCAAGTGTGATTGTTGGAGCTTTGCCATCGATCTGACGCGACGTCCCGGAAAATGTTTTGCCGGCCCGGAGAGTGTAGGATTTACCACTTGGCTGCATCGAAAAATTTACCGTCCGTCCAGTGTCGTTCAGGATCGTGTACCGAATTTCAACAGTGGAAGGAGCACCGGTCGCCAGTTGACCAGTCACGCCCCGAGTCGGGTGCTTCACCCACACCATTGTGTGACCCGATGCTCCGGCAGATTCAACGATTTTTCGGTAGTAATCAGTTTCTCGTCCATCACCGTTACAAAGCACGCACTTGGTTTTGACAGGCCCGACCGCAAGCGAACCGGAACCGCCACAGTGACGGCACTTTCGGCCCTGCATCGAGTTGCCCTTCAGGTCGTGACTGAAAGTCCACGCAGCATCCAGTTTGCCTTCTTCAATCCAGTAAGGCTGACTGTCTGCCGGGTCTGCAAGCTTGATTTCGCGCCGCCCCGATCGATTGTTGTATCGATGTCCGATGGCAATAACATAATGCCAGAACTCTGAACCGCTGCGCACAAGGAGGATCGGAGGCTTTTGCGAATTGATGAGTCTTTCGACGTCGTCGATGGTCCCCTGCTGTTCAACGGGAAAAACCCCGTAAGATGCAATTGCATTTTTAATCCCTGATGGCAGTGTCAACCCAACTTTTATCTGCTGGCCAGTTGCATTGGGCCCCTGATAAAATCGTGTGCCTGCTGCCGTTTTCAGCGGACCTGTACCGGCTGATTTTCCATAGTATTTCAGCAGCATCGCACAACATACCGGGCCACAGCTGATCCCATCAGGCTGCACAATCGAGGGGAAATTCGCTATGTCAGCGTTTCCGGTCAGGCCGAAACCGTCTTGCCCATTACAACACAACGCTGTCACGAGCGTGCTCAGAAAGGCGCAGCTGGACAGTACTTGAAACCGATTCCGTTTACCGCCGCGGTATCCGAGCATTTTATTAAATTTCCTGTTGGATTTTAATAGCTTTTGAGGCGAATTGCCGTTGGACAATAATCCTTGAGTCCGAACCACACGAACTCCCGCTCCCCAACTCCCCCTGAGCCCCGAATTGATTCAGCGGTGGCGGGAGGGAATGAAGGTGAATTAGTCTTTGTGGGCTGAATGGCTGGGGCTTTCCGGGTTGCCACGATCCTGCCGTACTCGGGAATAGCAGACCTCTGAACAGGACCCATGGCCCAGGCGAAACCGGCAACTCCGGCGTCTCACAAATCTGCTCCACGAACTCATTTTTCAGACAATTCGCGAAATTCGAGGTGATTCAGGGGAATGGCGACGTGTTTTTGTCCAGTTTGGATCCTGTGAGCGGCTCACTCCTGTAACCCTCAGAAGAACTCCCATGGCATCACTCACCGAACTCCTGCACAGGGTCGAATCCGGCGATTCAGATGCCGAGGAACTGCTGCTGCAGGTCGCCTACGACGAACTTCGACGCCTTGCGACCATGCGGATGCGTCGCGAACAGCCAGGTCAGACGCTGCAACCAACGGCGCTCGTGCACGAAGCCTGGATGCGGGTGCTGTCCACGCGTCAGGGAGGTGCGTTTCGGGATCGTCGCGCCTTTTTCGCAGCGTTTGCCGGCACCATGCGACGAATACTCATCGACGTCGCCCGTCGCAAGGCGGCCGAACGTCATGGCGGAGGTGTGCGCCCGCAGTCGCTCGCCGCTGACCCGCCAGACCATGCGGCACTGCGGGGCACCGCAAAACCCAGTCCGGTCGACGAAGTGCTCCTGGTGCACGAAGCTCTGGAACTGCTGGAGGCCGAAGACCCGCTTGCGGCCGAACTGGTGAATCTGCACTACTTCACGGGCTTATCGATCGAAGAAGCCGGCGATGTCATGCAGATCCCGCGTGCCACTGCCTATCGCCTCTGGAAATGCGCACGGGTATGGCTGCAGGTGAAAGTCAGGAATCTGTCTGAGTAACTCAGGGGAATCCGGGCGAACTGATACGGATCTGCCGGCTTTGGCGCCTCGGTGCCTCAGACTGCTCCATTTCAGACATCGGGGAGGCTGATCTTGAACGAAACAACGCCACGGCTGTGGGACGTGTATCTGGGGGCCAGCGAAATTATGGACCCGGATCAACGCCGCCGATTTATCGACGAACGCTGCAGTCATGCTCCCGAACTGCGCTCCCAGGTTCAGCAACTGCTGCAGCAGGGCGCTGCAGATGCAGACTTCATGTCAGTGCCTGCAGGGCTGATGCCGGAGCTCGTTGCGGAATTCGCCCAGACGTCTGACGAGCCCCTGCAGCCCGGCTTTGTGATTGAACGCTATCAGCTGCTGCGGCAACTGGGGCACGGTGGCATGGGCACGGTCTTTCAGGCGAAACAGCTGGAACCCGTGGAACGGCTGGTCGCCCTCAAGATCCTCCGCAGCGGATTCCTGACGGCAGGCGCGGCAGCACGGGTGGAAGCCGAACGGCAGACCCTGGCCGTGCTGAAGCATCCCGGCATCGTCTCGGTACTCGACGCCGGACGACTGCACGACGGCCGTCCGTGGTTCGTGATGGACTACGTCGCAGGGGCCTCGCTGGCGACTTTCTGTCAGGAACAGCACCTGCCCCTTGCAGACCGCCTGCGATTAATGATCGATCTCTGCGATGCTGTGCGACATGCCCATTTTCGAGGCATCATTCATCAGGATCTCAAGCCGTCCAATGTGCTTGTGGAGCGAGTGGATGGTCGACCGGTTTGTCGCCTGATTGACTTTGGCATTCGACGAGATCTCGGTTCCGGTTCTGAGGGAGCGGGACCGCGGGGCGGGACGCCGGATTACATGAGTCCTGAACAGTCCAGCGGGAACTCCACCGGCGCTGACACACGATCCGACGTGTTTGCCCTCGGACGCATCCTTGCAGAGCTGGTCTTCGGGTCTCCACGGGCAGCTGACGCGGACGCAACCCTCACTGCTGAGCCTTTTCAGCTGACCGGTCGTCGTCGCCGCGAACTTTTCAGCATCGTTCAAAAGGCCACTCGCGAACAGCCCGCAGACCGCTATGCCAGCGCTGAAGATCTTGCCGATGACCTGCAGCGGTTTCTTGACGGTCGCGCCGTGCAGGCAATTCCGGATCAACGTCTGTACCGCATCGGACGTTTCGCGGCCCGGCACTGGCTGCCGCTGGTTCTGGCAATACTCACCCTGCTCAGCCTGACCGCAGGACTTCTGGTCAGTGTGCGGCAGAGGCTGGCTGCACAGGCGGCCGAACGGCGGGCGAACAGGTATCTGGAAGACGTCCAGCTGCAAAAGCAGCAGTTCCGTTCACTGGCATGGAATTCCGCCATTCAGCAGGCGTGGACTGCCTGGGAGTCTGGAAAACTGCCTGAGACCCAGCGAATCCTTGACACCATGACGCCCGCTGAAGCCGCGGCCGACCGACATGCCGAGTGGACAATTCTGCGTTCACAGCTGCAGTCCGCGGTGAGGACACGGCGGATCAGCCAGGGACCCATTCACGAGCTGCGGGCTGTTCCAGGGCGAGAGCTGGTGGCGGCGGCCTGTGAGGATGGGATACTGCGGCTGATTCACAGTGCCACGGGTGAGATCGAACGGGAGGTTCCCGCAGGAATTTCTGCCCTGCATTCGCTGGATGTGGATGCCGCCGGCCAGCGAATTGCCGTGGGGAGCGCCGTGGACAAGGTCACTGACAGATCCCGAATCAGGATCTACCACATCGAGACCGGGACATGGTCAGATGGATTTCCACCGCAGTTCACAACCATCGAGCTGCTGGCGTTTTCCGGTGATGGGCGGTTTCTGCTGTGCGGTCCACGGTATGAGCACCCGCTGATTCTGCGCGCTGACGATGGCAGTGTTGTCACCACGCTCCCCACGGAACGCCGCAATCTCTGGGGTGCCATTTCTCAGAACGGTGACCGGGCGATCGTGGCTGCAGCGAACCACGTGGTCTATCTGGATGACCGGTCAGCACCCGGGATTTCCGGCGAGACCGGACAGAAACGAACATTTGAAATGCACCAGCACGTCATTGCGGGATTCCTGTTTCCGGACAGCGGCCATCTGTGTTGTCTGGTGGACGGAACAGATTCTTTATTGCTGGTGGACATCGATTCCCGACGAACGCTGGCCAGCCTGGAATACGCAGGGAAGCCCCGCTCTGCCCAGCTCGGGCCGAGGGGTGAATCCTTGCTGATTACCACAGACGCTGGCGAGATTCTTTGCTGGGATCTGACGAAGCTGAACGCGCCAGCCGCCTTATCGCTCTCAGGGGAACCAGGAGACCCTCAGCGCAGGTTCGGGGACGAATGGATCCCATCGCTGAAGCCCGAATTTCGCTGGCTGCTCAGCGACGAGCCGGTGATCAGCGTCTGCGACAGTGGCACTGCGCTGCTGGCAGGTTCCCCAGGTGGTGACCTGCATTTCCTGCCGCGGTCGCTGTCGACGTGGCAGCAGCTGGACGTATCGCATCCCGAGGCGGCTGCGGGTGAATTGCAGCAGCTGACAGTCGACCCGGCTCAAAGCGCGCTGCTGCTGGGCTACAGAAATGGGCTTGTGCTGCGGCTGAACGCACCGCAGCGGCTCCGGTCAGACGAGTCGCCGCACCACGACGCCTTGTTTCCGCTCGCACATGCCCTGAAAGAGATTTTCCCGGCCACTGCTCCGCCGCGGCCGCTTGCCGGAATCGCCTTCACGCCAGAGTCTGGCGGGCACCTCCGCTGGCTGCAGCAAACGGGGCAGCTGTGGGTGCGTCAGGCAGACGACACCGGGAAGCAACGGCTGCTGGCCGAGCACGACGCAACGCGGGATTCGGAACGCAACGAATTCGCTGGATATTCGCCGGATGGAACACTCCTTGCGTACTCGCAGAATCGTACGCTGCACGTTGTTCCGTCCAGCACCGCAGGCGGTGAACGATTCGCCACCGAATTCGACGGGTATATCTCCGCATTCTGCTGGCACCCTGACGGAGAATCGCTGCTGATTGCCGGAGCCTTCAAAGGCCTCAGGCAGTGGTTTCCAAAGTCAGGCCGGCTGCTGTCGCCGCCAGGGATGTCTGAAGAAATTTGTCAGCTGGCGGTTTCCTCTGCCGCATCACTGCTGGTGTCCGGCGATCAGGGAGGTCGCGTGGCCGTCTGGGATCTGTCAGAGACATCCGCGAAGTATCAGGTCGGCTCACAGATTCATCAGGGCGAAATCTATGCCCTCTGCCTGCTCGATGGTGGCCGTGTCGCAGTTTCCGTGGATGAGCAGCTGGAAGTGGTGTTCTGGATGACGAGCACCGGACGGCGGCTGGGAAGGCTGGTGAAACTGCCGGGAGAATGCATGCATGGGATGGATGTCCTGCAGCTGTTCACGACGCCTCAGGAAGACCGTCTGGTCCTCGCCTGGCTGCGACTGCAGAAATGGGTGCAGGTTGCTGCATGGGAACTGAAGAAATGATGGGGCTGCCTGGGGTGGAATGGATGACGTGTGAATGAGGCTCCGAAGAGGTGTTGTCTGGTCGAACGACCTCAGACACGGTCATCATCGCAGATCCTGCAAGGGCGTTTCCCTCAGACTGCCCGGCGAAAGGCTGAATTTGCTGGCCAAGTAAGTGGCAGGAGCTGATTTCAATCCGCGCCCGTGGTCCGGGGCGAAACCTGGATTGGCCTTCTGCATCCGATAGGCCGCAATGTTTCAATCCGCGCCCCGCGTGCGGGGCGAAACAACGCTGTGGCGGCAAGTGCGGTGACTGAGATTCAGTTTCAATCCGCGTCCCGCGTGCGGGGCGAAACCAGAAATGGCAAACGAAGCCGCAGCAGCCTGCGAGTTT
>JBEIEK010000323.1:0-6728 GCA_040382995.1 Planctomycetaceae bacterium | reverse complement strand
TTCCTTCTTCTGAAGATACAAGAACTATATCATCTATTGTAAGTGGATAACCGTCGCGTGCGGTACATATTTCTGGCTGACTATCTGTAGGTGGGGCGGCAGGTGGCGGTGGCGGCTCTTCAGCTGGCGGTGGCGAGCTGTTGCAGGGCGTCGGCACGGGTCTTCACCTGTTGCATGCTGAAGTCAATTTTCGGGTTCTCCAGCAGCATCAGGGTCTTCAGCATTTCTCGCATGTTGTCGGAGAGGTGACACAGCAGCGCCTGACCCTGGTTGCCACGAGCCTTTCGAGCAAGTCGAACCAGAATCCCGACAAAAGTCGAACCGAAATAGTCCAGCAGCGAGAAATCGACAACCAGATGCTTCGTGCCCGGCTGACTGAGCAAACGATAGGCCTCGTTGTAGCCATTGCGAATATCGTTGTCCCGAAATTCCAGAAACGGACCGTTAGCCGTCAGGATCAGCACGTCCCCGGACAATTCAAACTCGAACAATTGCTTTTCGGTACCAGCCATCCCCAGATTTGCTCCTCAGCCCGACTCTGCCGGACGGTCTGGCGCCTTGCGGATTCTATAAAGCGGATCTTCGCCCATTTTTCCACCGCATTTGGGGCACTTGGCCTTCGCGATCGCCTTCCCATTCGCACCCCCCAGCTTGTTCTTTTTTCGCCCCTCTTCGCTGACTGCAGCACCGCAGGCCCTGCAGCGATAACCGCTCAGCTCGAGCTCAAATGCCGGATCCTGCTGGTAATAAATCAACGACTTAATCGCCTCGACCTTCGACTGGTTCACAAAACAGCTGAGCGTCTCGTGCTTCTCGGCCTCAGGCACGCCATTCTCAGCGGCTGGGAGCACCACGGAGAACAGTTCCTTCAGCCCGAGACTGAAATTACGCCATGCGGACAGCGGGAATGAGCAGTAGGCCTGCTGGCCCGGTTCGGTTTCCACAGGCAGGAACACCGCGATACGGCCCTCACCGAAAATCGGTACACCCGCAAACATCGATTCGTGCACCTTCACAATCGGCTGCACCAGTTTCAGTACAGGAATCTGATCGGCGGGAATGCTGCGGATTTCACAGTCGGCCAGTCCCTGAAACTGACCCGTCGCAGACACCTGCTCACGGACCTGACGGCGAATTCCAGATATATCCCCGGGCTTTGAACCGGAACCGAAGTTCAACAGAGACTTCTTCTTTTTTTCACCACCGGAAAATGACACAATGTGCAGGGCATCAGAGGTCAACGCCAGATCGGCCACGGTGTGCTGAGTCGCTGCACTGCCGGGCTTCAGGGTCACGGCGCCCGGTGCAACCACGTGGAACCACACGTCGCTGATCCAGGTGACATTGATTTGAACGACCGGCTTGTCCTCTTTCTTCTCGACCACCTTGCGGCGGATTTCCGGGATTTGGATCGGATTGCGACACTGTCGGCACCGCACAACCCTGCCCGCGAAATCTTCATGCACTCTCAGCCACGCACCGCAGGAACATGGAACCAACACCTGCCGCTTCTGGCGCTCTGCCTGACGCTCGTTACGCCGCCGCCGATCATCCCGCTGCTCCTGGAGAGCGATCGCCAAAAGGTCGTCCGGTGCAGGTTTTTCAGGACGAGCAGTCGTGGTGGGTTTGGGCGCGTCGACACTGTCGGAAGCAGCAGCAGTCGGCGTTTTCTGGTTGGCCGACTTCAAGCCCGCCGCGCCCGCTGTTGAATCAGCCGCCCCCGCAGGTCCTTTGCCCGTGACCGTCTGAGGCTTGTCAGGACCATCCGCTGCGGGCGGCTTTCCCGATTCTGCATCAGGGACCTGAGCCACCGCCGGCGCAGCTGTCGCAAACGCCGTGCTGCCCGCACCGGGAACAAGATCGTCAGCCAGAGTGAATTCGTCGGCGTCCTCAGCACCCCCGCCGGACATACCTGCTCGAGGTGGCAGGAAGTCGCTCCGCTGCTCTGGTGGAATTGTGCTGTAAATAATCGGCTGCGGATTGGTGGTGAGGTCGTGATACTTCTTCGCAATGTCCGCCCGCATGAAACCGTTGCACGACCAGCATCGCACCAGCCCCGCACGGACCATCTCTCCGCAGTGCGGACACGCCTCACGGACTTCAGATCCGCGGGACGAAGACGGCGCAGGTGTTTGCTGTACCACCGCCGCAGGAGTGGGACGACGCTGGTAAAATACGTGCCCGCACTCGGGGCACTGATCCGTATCAGACAGAATCAGTGATTGACACCCGGGGCAATTGCGAATCACTGTTGACATGGCTACCGCACTGCTGACGCTGAGTCCAACCTGGGACACCGCCGCAGGCTCGGGAAAGGTCCCTGAAACGATTCATCAACCTTCAACCTACCTGTTTACCGCATGAAAAGCCCTGAGAAAAGTACTGAATTGCACGGCAGCGCCGAAAATCGGAAGTTTTTGCCCTGAATGTCGCGTTTTACTCCGTTGTCCGCGTTCCCGGGAACGGGATTTCGCAGAAACACCCCATGCTTGCCGAAATCTCACCGCGGTAACTGTAATGAGCCCTCGAGGGGGTTCATGCCCGGCCTCAGGTACTGGCACTTCAACCGCCGACCACTCGTTAGCCGATCCGCAGCAAGGATCGCTTCCAGATTCTCCACCGACGTACTTTCATAACCGTCAAGGCCAAGCAGAATGTCATTCTTTTTCAGCAACGCGGCCGCCGGACTCCCCTGCCGAACCTCCGTTACACGCATGCCCCCGTTGTAATTCACCGGGCCCTTGCCCCCCGGCCACGAACGGCCCGTAATCAGCCGCAGTTCATTCTCTGTCAGAGGTTCCAGTCTGAGCCCCAGCAGCGACCAGGGACGCTCCGACGTGTTCGCCAACTCCGCACGCTGCAGACTGGGCAACTGCGCCTGCTGCAGACCCTCCGCCGAACCCTGACTTCCCGAGCCAGACGCGGGACGCATCACAGTCTGTGCTTCCCCTGCCGACTTTCCCCCTGACCTTGCTTCCACAACGGCCACCTGAGCCTGCCGCGTATACTGACGCGACATCGCCGTCCCCTCACGCAGGATCCGCACCTCAACCGACTGGCCAGGCTCCAGATCCAGCAGCGAGCGTTCCAGGTCTGTTCCATCGGCAACCGGCACACCGCGAACACTCTGAATCACATCACCCGGCACAATGCCCGCCGATGAAGCCGGACTGCCCGCCGCCACTTCCTCCACCACCAGCCTGCGACCCTCCGCAGATTTATCATCCTTTGTAGTCAGCCCATGCACGTGACCGTTCAGTCGCTCCACACTCAGTAACCGTGCGATCGTGCGACGAGCATCGTCGATGGGAATCGCAAAACCAATTCGCTGGGCCCCGGAACGAATCGCCACATTGATCCCAATGACCTCGCCGTTCAGATTGAGCAGGGGACCACCACTGTTGCCCGGATTGATGCTGGCATCCGTCTGGATCAAATTCTCATACGACTGCGTCTCGTCAACTTCCACATCCCGGTGCAGCGCACTGATGATCCCCGAAGTCACCGTGTGCTCGTAGCCAAACGCATTTCCCACCGCGTAAACGGTTTCTGCCAGCATCAGGTCGCTGGAGGTCCCCAGCTGCATCACGATGAGTGGCTGCGGAGAATCGATGCGAATGATCGCCAGATCCTGCCGGCGGTCGTAAGACACCACACTGGCATCAAAACTGCTCCCGTCGTGCAGCGTTGCGGTAATCAGGTCAACGTCCTGCACGACGTGATAGTTCGTGACAATATAGCCCCGCTCATCCACCACTATTCCCGTTCCCATGCCGTTCACACGCCGGGATTTCGGAGCAAAAAAGCGGGCGTCACGGTCCTCGGCCGCATTCTTTTCCGTGTGAATGTTCACCACCGAAAGTCGCGACTGACGCACGGCTCGCACCAGCGGCGTTTCTCTGATCGTGTCGGCAGCCGGAGCAAAAGACAATGGTCCGGCCGTCATCATCAGCACGGCAAGCAGTAGTCGAGGTGCCACTCCGGACATTCCTTGTTTCAGGCATTCTTCTGAACAGCCCTCAGCCCCGGCAGGGACCGCAGACTCCTCACGTCGATCGTCAGGCCTGGAATTGGTCCTTGAGGCAGCACACTGCGGATCCCTCCCGCTTACCCCGCTTACCACTGGCAACTCAGGGAAGATCTGCCAGGCGGGATTCCGGGCTTTCCCGGAAAATCAGAATTTACCCAAATCCTCCGCAACCTCTACAATGCCCGCAGGCTGACAAAAGACAAGCTGTCTGTGCCGCCAAAGAATCAGCACCCCCGCCATAACTGCCGATCGAATCCTCCGCCCGGCTGAATTCGCCACACTTCGGCCAATCCCCCCGCCTTGCCCTCGCGATTCCCTCCAGCCCACCGCTGGTTCCTGCAAGTTTCCCTCCTTCACGGAATCCACGCCATGGTCGCCCCCGCCGATCTCAGCGCCACGCTCGCGCAAGCCCGCAAACTCATTCGCGAAGGTCAACCAGCGGAAGCAGCCGCGCTCCTGCAGAAATTGCCGAGTCCCGCCGGGGAGACCGAAGATGCCCTCACGCTCCACGGCTCCGCTCTGTTCCTCGCCGGAAACCTCAGCACAGCCCGATCCACCTTCGAAACACTCACCCGGCTGCATCCGTCCTTCGCTGGGGGCTGGGTCAATCTCGGCGCCGTTCTCAATAAACTGGGCGAGCACAAAAAAGCCGTGGAAGCGCTGCGGCGAGCCGTCCAGAAACAACCCAAATGCGCCGATGCCTACTTCAATATGGGCATCGCACAGAAAGCCATGAATCTCAGCACCATGGCCATCAACGCCTTCCGCGAAGCAATCCGAATCAAGCCGGATATGTTCGATGCCCACTACAATCTCGCTCGACTCTACAGCGAACTCAAAAATTTCGGCATGGCCCGTAAGTGCGTGCAGGATGCCCTGAAACTCCGCCCCGACTCCATCCGCGCCAAAGCACTCCTTGCCAGCCTCCAGACCCAGCAGGTCGAAGCAAAAAAGAATGAATCCCCCTTCGGCCGACTCGTCAATACAGACGAACTTGATCGCCAGGCCGTCCGCACCTCCCCCAGAATTCTCTCCGCCACCCGCCGCCAGGCCGAACGGGAACTGGTGCAGGACGTCACCAAAAAAATTCGTCAGGACAGTCGCGACCTTGTCCCCCTGCTCGATGAATCCCTCACCGGCAGCCTGCAACGTCTGCAGCGACTGATCCGCGATCCGCTGGCACCCAACCATGGCGAATGGCCGCTGGAGGGATTCTCTCAGTCCGCACGGCACCTCGAAGACAAAATGGCAGTCGTCACCAGCGGGCTCGATGAACTTCGCAGCTTCCTTGAACAGCCGGAAAACTAAATCGGCCGGAAGCAACTGCTTCCGGCCGATGGTCATCAACAAACGCCAGCAGCAAATCTGCACTGCTGCCAATTCACAACCGGACTACCTCAGTGGGCGTACCACCGAGATCGGTCGCAGGTAGTCGTTCAGAGTATCCGGACTCACGACGCCGCCTCCCATGCCGCTCTTGCCAATCCCGCCGTAAGGCACTCCGTGCACAATCACGTTGTGCGAATTGATCCAGCCGTTGCCGGCGCGGAAGGCTTCCGCCACCCGCGCACATCGCTTCAGGTCGCTGGACCAGACACTGTTGCCAAGCCCGTAGTCCGTGTCATTGGCCAGACGAATGCCCTCTTCCTCACTGGAGAACGGCGCCAGAAACGCCACCGGCCCGAAGATCTCTTCCCGAGCCGCCACGTTGTTTAATGAACCGGCAAGAAGTGCCGGCTTCACATAGAAACCCTCGCGGCCAGGCACCTCTGCGGATCCGCCTTCCAGCACCAGATCGGCTCCCTCGGCAACTCCCTTGCGCAGATAACCCAGCACACGCTCACGCTGCCGCGCGTTGACCACCGGGCCCATCTGAGCCCCCTTGTCGAACTGATAGCCAATCTGCACTGACTTCATCCGCGAAACACAGGCATCCACGAACTGGTCGTAAATGTCCCGCTGAATCAGCCAGCGAGTCGCGTCGCAACAGACCTGGCCGGTATGGAAGGTAATCGCCGACACCAGTTTGTCCGCGGTCTCCGGAATGTTCACGTCGTTGAAAATCACGGCAGCACCCTTGCCGCCCAGTTCGCATTTCACCGGGATCAGATTGCGACCAGCAGCCTCGGCCACAAGCCGACCCACCTCCGGTGATCCCGTGAAACTCATCCGCCGGAACTTGGGATTCCGCGACAACGCTGCGCCGGCGGTTTCGCCAAATCCGGTGACCACATTGAGCACTCCCGGGGGCAGCAGATCATGCTGCTGAATCACGTGGCACAGGTACAGTGCGGACAGCGGCGTGTCCTCTGCGGGCTTCAGCACACAGGTGTTGCCGGCAGCCAGCGCGGGCGCCAGACCCCATCCGGCCAGCAGAAACGGGAAGTTCCACGGAATGATAAATCCACACGGTCCCCACGGATGCCGCGCCACCCAGGCCTCGTGGTGCTTCACCGCGATCACTTGACGATAATTCACCGCCTGTGCCAGGTCCGCAAAGTAGCGGAATGTGTCGATGAAGTTCTGAATGTCGGCCTCGGCCTGCGCATAAATCTTGCCACAGTCCAGAGATTCAATCTGAGCAAACTCGGCCAGCCGACTCTCAACCGCATCGGCGATCCGATGCAGCCGCGCTGATCGCTCTGCCACCTGCATCGATGCCCAGCCACTGTTCTGGAACGCGTCCGCAGCGGCATCC
>JBEIEK010000322.1:0-6753 GCA_040382995.1 Planctomycetaceae bacterium | reverse complement strand
GGAAACCTGACCTTCCAGAAGGTCTTCACGATCTCCGTCACCAACGTCAACGAAGCTCCCGCAAACCCTGCAATTTCCGGCAACACCATTGTGGAAAACCAGGCAGTCGGGACTGCCATCGGTGACTTCTCGGCGGTTGACCCCGATGCTGGTGATTCCCTCACCTGGTCCCTCGTCGCCGGTGACGGCGGTGCTGATAACAGCAGCTTCACCATCGTCGGTAACCAACTCCGTTCAGCCGCGCCCTTCAACTTCGAAGCCAAATCCAGCTACTCCATCCGCGTTCAGGTCCGCGATGTTCAGGGTCTTGCCACAACAGCCGTCTTCACAATCTCCGTCACCAACATCAACGACGCGCCCGTCAACGCAGTGATGTCCTCACAGTCAGTCGCCGAACTTCTCTCCCCTGGTGCCCTCGTGGGAACCCTTTCAGCCACCGATGAAGATGCCGGGGACTCCCTCACATGGGCGCTCGTCAGTGGCGACGGCAGTGCCGACAACGCCAGCTTTACGATCGTCGGCAATCAGGTGCGCACCGCCGCAACCTTCGACTTTGAAACTAAAGCAGCTTACACAATCCGGGTTGAAGCCCGGGACTCAGCCAACGCGACAGTGGTGACAGTCTTCACCATCTCCATCACCAACGTCACCGAAATCAGCTCCATCGACGTCCAGTTGGGCCAGACGCAGCGAAGTTTCGTCCGCTACCTCGATATGACCTTCGACCGCAGCGAAGACATTCAGGCTCTGCTTAGCAGTCCTGGTCGCTTCCGCCTGCGACGAGCCGATCTCAACGGCAATAACTTCGTTGCACACACCACCCCCGCCTTTACGCTCACCGCAGTCGCCCCCAGAACCATTCGCATCGACTTCGGAGCACAGGGCATCGGCGGAAACCGCAACAGCAACATCGGTGACGGCTATTACGAACTTGGCTTCGACACCAACGGCGACGGCTCATTCACTTCCGCAGTCGATGGACGGAAACGCTTCTACCGGCTGCTCGGTGATGTCACCGGAGACGGAAAAGTCACCGCTGCAGACAGTGATGCCATCTACCTTGGCTTTGGTTCAACGAACCCCGAACGCGATGCAAATGGCGACGGAGTCGTCAACTCGAACGATCGCACCCTCGCCCAGCGGGCCATCGGCAGAAAACTGCTCGACAGCCTCTTCTCAACCGGTCTCGATGACTGATCGACACCCATACCACCAAAGACCGTTCGCCCCCGCCTACTACTCTTTCGGATCGTCAACATGTTCAAGAGCCTCATCTGCTGGGGTCTGCTGCTGGGCTGCTGCTCCATCGCCACCGCTGACGTAATTGTCGTCATGCCCGGTTCACAGGAAATCATGATCGGGACGTCACGCTATATCGACATTCTGATCACCAGCGATGCTCCCCTTAGTACCCCGGATATCCTCGATTCATTCTCCGCAAAGTTTCGCCTGACTCGCGACCCCGATTCCCTCGGCGGAGGTGTGCAGTTCGTCAATCCACAGTCCGATGCACAAGGTCAGAATCCGAACTATGTGTTCCACAACGATAGCCTCAACCTACTCCTCGGGGATCCTTTCAGCTCTGTAACCACCGTTGACTTTCCCAACGATCAACTCATCGGGGGCGACGGCACCGTAAGCGGCAACGGTTTTTTGCTGGCCGCCGGGAACCCCCATCGCCTGCTCTTCCGACTGGAATTGTCAGCAGCCAATGTGGACAGTCGTGTGGGTGACAAATTCTACCTTGCACTGATCGACGATACTGATCTTCCGACGCCTGTGACCCACTTCTGGGACCCGCTGTTCGACGACCTCGGCATCGATCCCGCCTCCTTCACCCCGACACTCATCACCGTCGTGGTCCCCGAACCCTGCAGCCTCTGCGGCAGTGCCATTGGTGTCCTTGGCGCCGTCGCGGCGTACCGCAACCGCAAGCGCCGATCCCTCAGCTTAATTCCCCGCAAAGACTCCGCCGGTAGTCCCACGTGAGCTTTCCGTTTTCGTTTCTAACCGCTCCACGCTGCTCCAGCACCCGCAGCAACTCATCTGCAGCGTCCTCAGACTTCTGCTTTTCTAAAAGCTCCCTGAACATGCTGCGAAAGCTCTTCGCTGATTTTGGACGGCCCTGCTTCATCCGCCCCAGCCGCTCCTGAACTTCTTCCAGCAGTTCCCATTGAGCCACTCCTTCCGCCTCAACTGACCTCTTCGCGGCTGTTTTGCCCTGACGGGCTTCCGGTCGCGCTATGGTCTTCCCGGTCTGCACTGCTGGCGTTGCAGCCTTCGCCGGGGCGTCAGTGGGGCGTTGGGTGGTCTCCTTCGAAGCCTCTTTTTTCTTCATCACCCCGCCCGTGCGACGCACACGCACCTGCAGCGATTGCAGATGCGTGATCAAAGCATCAAAACCAGTATCCCCGGACATGATCACGAAGTCCGATTCCGGCTCCGTAACGGACAGGCGGCCGATATAACAGGCAATGTGGAAGTCCAGAGCATTCGGACCGCCACTGCTGAGCCGGATGTACCGCGCTCGCTGGCCAAGCCCGTGCAGCTTCTCCACAAGATCCAGCGGGATCTTCGTCTGGTTGTGGCCTGCAAAGACCCACACCAGCACATCTTCCGGCAATGGTTCCGGAAGTTTCGGCTGCGGGATGTTTTCAAGATCCACCAGAATGTAGCTGGCCACAAGGAGATCTCTAAAACAGCGAATAAATGAACGGCGCGGCTGCACTTCCGGAGAGTGCTATCAGACCGGCGAACAGCAGCAGCACCAGCAGGAGCGGCGCGAGCCACCATTTTTTTTCCGCCCGCAAAAATGCGGCAAACTCGCGAACGATCGAAGGAGACTTCCCCCGCTGTTCCCGAGCCTGCCTGACAAATTCTGTCGATTCGTCGTCCGACATGGCGGCAATCACACTTCACGATAAACATCAGGACCGCGTGAAATCACGCGGCCCTGGACGATGCATCAGACGGTTCAGGCGTTGAGGAGGATTCTCAGCCGGCGTAGAACGGGTGAGAAGCTGTGTCGCGCTGAGCCAGAACCGAATCCACCTTCGGCTCGCTCTTCATAGCGCGCTCGATTGACAGCTTTGTGGCTTCGTAGTTGTACTGGTAGATCTTCTTGTCGTCCGCTGCGTCCCAGTGAATGAACACACCGCAGACAATCACCAGATTCTCGGCCTGATCCTTCGGAATCGCTCCAGACTTCACGCAGTCAGTCACAGCGTCCGCGACGGCTTTCTGAGCAGGCCCGAACATCTGTACGGCCTGTCGTGCACCCTTGATGGTGACCTTCGTGATCATCACCGTCGCCGGCTTGACGGCAATGTTGGGGGCGAGCACTGCGAGGAGGTTGCTGTGGCCGGCCTTCTGGTCCGCCAGAGCGTTGGCAAAGGCAATGCCCACCGGACCGGCCTTGTCGCCAATCAGCAGGTCAATGTGTGCCACTTCGTTACCTTCGCCCACGAGGGCTTCACCGACGTACAAAGACATAGGGAGTTCCTTCAAATCGTTCAAACAATTCCTGAAAACAAACCCAAACCATCGACGCATGGCGACAGCCTGGGTGCGCAACTTCTTCCAGCATAGCAGCACTCACGGAGAAACGGAAACGTTCACACGGGATTCCCCAAGGGATTCACGCCGAACCAGCAAAATTGTCTGCTCTCCCGGACTCCAGGGGTTTTATGTCAAACACCCCAGATTCAGCTTGATTAATCCCCCATTTTTCCTAAACTCCACCAACCGCAAAATCCTCATTCCTGGTTGTGACGAACCAACCCCAGCCCGGGTGCCACGCCGCTCCTTCCAACGGCCGTAACCCACGGCATGAAGCCGCTGCATCCCGCACGGTTCGCCCATGCCCACCGCCCTGCTCACCGCACCCGCAAGGCCACTCGATTCCCCACTCCTGCCAGACACCCGCGTCTTCCGCGGCCTTCCCTGGCTCTCCCCAGCCTGCTCCCGCCGCTGGCTCGGTGATCGCTGGTTCGTATTCTCCCAGCCACCACTCCAATCCGCTCGCGTCGCCGTCGTCTCCTCCAGACTCTCACAACGGCTCGACCTCGAACACTGGTGGTTCGCACTCCTGCGCACCGCCGTCCTCCAAACCGATCCCTCCCAAACCCTGCTCCCCATCATCCCCGGTACCGCCACTGCAGAATGCCTCACCCGCGCCTGCCAGATCTTCCACCGCACCCCACTCCAGATCCAACTCCCCGAACACACCAACCTCCCGGACTCCTTCCCCAACTCCGCCGCCGCCGCACAAAACTGGCTGGATCACGCCCAGGACTCACCCCCCAACTCCCCGCCACAATTACTGGTCTCCCCGCTCCTCCCGGGTGCTCCCCCGGACGGCTGGCACGACTTCCGCAAATCCATCCCACTCGCCGATCGACTCCTCTTCGCCCTCGCCACCCGCATCATCGTGCTCCGCTGCCGTTCCGGTGGTCACATCAGCCAACTCATCCACCACCACCTCCACGACTCCCCCCGCGCCACCATCCCCACCATGGTCGCCGCCGACGAACAGTCCCAATTCCCCGATGTCCTCACACAACGCTGCGCCGGCTGGATCCCCTGGCTCTGCCTGCCACCATCCCCCCCCGACACCACCGACACAGATCAACGCCTCAGCCCCACAACCCCCGAATTGCACGCCACTCCCGCCCCCAACATTGACGCCCCCAACACGCCCGCTCCTGCCGCACCCCTGCACACCACCGTTCACTGCCCCCCCGACAATCCTCTCACCGCCCCCGAAAACTGGCTCTGCCACTGGACCCGCGCCGCACTCGGACCCTGGCCAGGTGAAACTCGCGACCAATTCCTCGACCAGTGCCTCCTCGGCAGCCCCTCCGCTGACCGCTCTGCACTCTCCACACTCCTCCGCATCCTCCGCGAATCCCGACTCCGCGCCTCCACCGATGCCATCCGCGGCGGGTACGCCGTGACCGCCTTCACCCAGGTACCGCTCGCGCAGTTCCGCACCCGCCGTATCTTTCGTCCCCATCGCCGCCGCTACGACTTCGAACCCTGGGGCATCGCCATCCGCCACTCCACCCTCACCAAACTCGGTGCTCGCCCCGTCATCTACGGCACCGAAGATCTCTGGCAAAACCTCGCGCCCGCCGACCAGCCCTTCTTTCAAAAAATCAACCTCGACGGCAACATCAACGCTCCCGCCGAACGCGAATACAGACTCCCCCACGATCTCCTGCTCACCCAAATCCCCCCCTCAGATCTCGTCGTCTTCGTCGATTCCCCCAATGATGCCGCCATCGTCTCCGCATCAGGCCCATGGCAGGTGCTCGTACTGCCCCCGGCACCGGATTCGCCGTCACAATCCTCCGACGCTCCTTCACTTGTCTCCAACGCCTGAATCAGACACACTCCCGCCCCAGGGCAATCTCAACACCATCTCTGCGGATCCACCGCAGACCCACCACAATCTCCTTTGCACCTCCTCAGGTATCACCATGAGCAAAAATCGCAAATCCGAAGTGGACGCCGCTGTTCGTGACATCGACTTCGACAAAAACGACTACGCCATCGAACTCAAAACCAACCACGGCACCATCCGCCTCGATCTGCTCCCGGATGCCGCCCCCGGCCACTGCGCCAACCTCATCGGACTCGCCCGCATTGGCTTCTACAACGGCGTCATCTTTCATCGCGTCATCAGCGGTTTCATGATCCAGGGCGGCTGCCCTTCCGGCACCGGCACCGGCGGCCCCGGCTACAACATCCGCGCGGAATTCAACGCCACCCCACACGTCGCCGGCGTGCTCTCCATGGCCCGCACCAACGACCCCAACTCCGCCGGCTCCCAGTTCTTCATCTGCCTCGGCACCCACTCTTATCTCGACCGCCAATACACCGCCTTCGGCCGCACTGCCGACCAGGCCAGCCTTGACGTCGTCAAAAAAATCGGCAGCCTCCCCACCGACCGCGGCGACAAACCGCTCCAGGCCGCCACCATCGAAACAGCCACCGTCGTTGTCACTCCCAAAGGCTGATCCAGCATGGCCGGGTACTGGCTCTTCAAATCCGAACCGGAAGTCTTCTCCATCCACGACCTCCGCAACGCTCCGAAAAAAACTACGTCCTGGGAAGGCATTCGCAACTACCAGGCGCGCAACTTTCTCCGCGACACCGTCCGCAAAGGCGACGGTGTCCTCTTCTACCACAGCAACGCAGATCCCATGGGCATCGCCGGAATCGCTCAGGTCACCCGCGAAGCCTACCCCGACCACTTCGCCTTCGATTCCTCCCACCGCTACTTCGACCCCGACTCATCCCCCGACAACCCCACATGGGTCATGGTCGATATCCAGCTCAAATCCATCTTCCCCAGCATCATCACCCGCGAAATGCTCGCAGCCGATCCCGTCTGCAGCAACATGCTCGTCCTCAAACGCGGCAGCCGCCTCTCCATCCAGCCCGTCACCCCCGCCGAATGGCTCGCCGTCCAGCAACTCGCCGAAAAACTCACTGCCCGCTGACCCGCAATGGCGTTCAAGTCCGCAGCACAATTGGTGTTGCACTTCGAACTTCCCTTCCCAATCTCAAAAAACAAAACTCCCTCACTTCCCTTCCCCCGGCCAGCCGATACACTTCCCGACCCGGCCGAAGATTGCAAAACTTTCGGACCGGCAAACATCATCGCGGGGTGGAGCAGCCTGGTAGCTCGCGAGGCTCATAACCTCGAGGTCGTCGGTTCAAATCCGGCCCCCGCCAATTTTTTTGACG
>JBEIEK010000321.1:0-6754 GCA_040382995.1 Planctomycetaceae bacterium | reverse complement strand
CGCACCGTTACCGGGGGATTAACATCCCCCGCTCGCCTTGTCACGGTGGGGCGGATCCAAAGTACGAAATCAGGTGTCCTTAACACCGTTTCGCCATCCCAGCCTCGCCCTCCCAACTCTTCAACAATCTTTTTGCAGGGTTCCGGAGAACTTCAACGCCATTGGGCGGCCACTGCCAATCAGTCCCCGCCGCGCTGCTTTCTAAGTTGCCGGCTGGCCTGTGTAAGGATGTTGCGTTCTCGAGGTGTGAGACTGGCTTCGCCGTGTTCGGTGATTTTCTGCAGGATGGCATCGACCTGCTGGTCCAGCCGTGATTCGGGAACAGCGGAGGGGGCATAGATTCGCAGTTTACCGGCCTTGCGACGTCGGATCTGCCCCCAAAGTCCATCCCACCACCGTGAAAAGCTCATCTGCCGCTGAAAGTACAGGGCGCCGAAAGCAACGCCGCCCAGATGCGCGATGTGCGCTGTGCCACTGGACTTCCAGCCCCCGGAGAGCATGGGCAGGAGGTCCCAGGCGATGTAAAGAGCCAACAGCCAGCGCATCTGCAGGGGAATAAACCCCATCAGCAGCACCTGCTGGCGCGGAAAGTAGCATGCGGCCAGCGTGAGCGCTGCCAGGACACCCCCGGAGGCCCCAACTACAGTCGTTTCGGGGGACAACAGCCAGCAGAAAACCAGCGATGTGATGCCGGCAAAGGTGGCGGACGTCAGGAAGAACCAGAGAAATTCGCGGCGAGGAAGCACACCCAGTACAAGCTGGCCGGCAAAATGCAGTGTGAGGGCATTGATCAGCAGATGCAGAAGGTTGTCGCGACTGTGACAAAAGGCGTACGTGAGCAGTCGCCAGATTTGCCCCTGCCTCAGGATGGACTCCACGTGCAATTGCAACCAGTACTCAACGAGCGACGTCCTCAGGTCCAGCCGAAGTGTGGCCAGCTGCAGGATGTAGACAACCACCATCACCAGAATCAGCAGTGTGGTGGCCGGGAGCGGACCGCGGGATGGTCTCCAGTTTGAGGGCTGCTGGAAGTCTTCCCGCAGATATTCGCGATTTTCCAAACCCATCCAAGTACTGCCCTGGGAATCGAAAAGCATGGGGAGTGAGCCGGCGAGGGCGACCGGGGCTATGTTAGACGGTTGGTGGCTGGCCGTCGACAGGAGTTCCGAGAATGCGGGGTGGGCGTCAGGCCGTGGTGAGCGGTAAAAATGGAGGTTTTGCGTAGTTCGATACAGTCAGGAACCCGCAATCAGAGTGTTGGTTGTTTTTTTTTCGCAACGACTGAAGTTTCTGTATGGGATGCGTCGAATGCATCGGTTTTTATGCTGAATCGCGGCAATTCTGTGCCGGATCCCCGGGGATTTGGATGGTCATGCGGGTGTCCGGCAGCATTCCCGTGTGAGGAAACGCGGCGGGTTTCCTTGAATTCCCAGGAGTTTCCCTTTCGGAACTGAGAATTCGCAGGTAGCATCCCGCGTTCGGTTTTGACCCCGGTTTGCGCCCACGGTGTTTTTGTTGGCCCGGTGTTTTCGTTTCTTCCTGTGAGGTTCGTTGCTCAATCATGGACATCAAACAGCTTCGTAACATTGGCATTTCCGCGCACATCGATTCGGGCAAGACAACGCTCACCGAACGCATCCTGTTTTACTGCGGGCGTATTCACAAAATCCGCGAAGTCAAAGGCGGCGACGGCGGCGCCACCATGGACCACATGGACCTTGAACGCGAACGTGGCATCACCATCACCTCCGCGTCCACTCGCGTCGAATGGGACGACGTGGAACTTGGCAGCCGCCACCCGATCAACATCATCGACACCCCGGGACACGTGGACTTCACCGTCGAAGTCGAACGCAGTCTCCGCGTGCTCGACGGCGCCATTCTGGTGCTCTGTGCCGTCGGTGGCGTCCAAAGCCAGTCGCTCACCGTCGACCGCCAGATGCGCCGCTACGGTGTGCCGCGAATTGCCTTTATCAACAAAATGGACCGCATCGGGGCCAACCCGGAAAAAGTCGTGGCCATGATGAAGGACAAGCTGAAGTGCAACGCGGTTCCCCTGCAGGTTCCCATGGGCCGTGAATCCAGCTTCCAGGGCGTCATCGACCTCGTCCGGATGGAAGCGGTCTACTTCGAAGGTGACAAAGGCGAGGATATCGTCCGCAAGCCGATCCCGGAAGAATACCGCGAAGCCGCCGACAATGCCCGCCGGCACATGCTCGAAGAACTTTCCCTGCACGACGACGCCCTGATGGAGGCACTGCTGGAAGAAGCCGAAGTCTCCATCGAGCAGGTTCGGTCTGTCATCCGCAAAGCCACCATCGCTCAGCAGATCACCCCGGTGCTGATGGGCACCGCCTACAAGGACAAAGGCGTTCAGGAAGCACTCGACGCCGTCGTTCGCTACCTGCCATCCCCCCCCGACCGCCAGAAATTCGCCATCGACAACGGCAAACCAGTCGGCGAAGACGGACAGCACCCCAGGTTCCTGCTCAGCGACTCCAACGACGCACCGCTCGTCTGCATGGCGTTCAAAACCGTCGTCGAAAGTTTCGGCCAGCTGACTTACACCCGTATCTACCAGGGTAAGATCGTCAAGGGTCAGTCCTACACCAACGCTCGTACCGGCAAGTTGGTGCGGTTTGGTCGCCTCGTACGCATGCACGCCAACGAACGCGAGGACATCGATGGCGCAGAAGCTGGCGACATTATCGCTCTCGTGGGTGTCGACTGCGCCTCCGGAGATACCTTCACCGCAGAAGGCATCAATGTTTCTCTGGAAAACATCTTTGTCGCCGACGCCGTGATCCGGCTCTCCATCGAACCCAAAAAACGCGACGATGCCGACAAGCTCAGCAAAGCTCTCGAACGCTTCCGCCGGGAAGACCCCACATTCCGCGTCATGACCGACGAAGAAACCGGACAGACCCTGATCGCCGGCATGGGCCAGCTGCACCTCGAAATCTACGTCGAACGCATCAAACGCGAATACAAGTGCGAATGCGTTGTCGGCGAACCACGCGTCGCCTACCGCGAAACTCCGACCAAAGCTGTGGAATTCGACTACAAACATAAGAAGCAGTCCGGTGGTTCCGGACAGTATGCCCACGTCAAAGGTATCCTCGAACCGCTCCCGGAAACCTCCGAAGTTCACTACGAATTCTCTGACGAAGTCACCGGTGGCCGTATTCCTCGTGAATACATCCCCGCCTGCGATCACGGCTTCGAAGAAGGACTCAAAAAAGGTCCGCTCGGCGAATACGAAGTCGTGAACGTCAAGATGCGTCTGCAGGACGGCAGCTACCACGACGTCGACTCGTCCGAAATGGCCTTCAAGATCTGTGCACTCGGCTGCATGCGAGAAAGCCTCAGGAAAGCCGAAGTTGCACTCCAGGAACCCTTCATGAAACTCGAAATCGAGGTTCCCGAAGAGTTCCAGGGCCAGATCACCGGTCACCTCTCCAGCAAACGCGGACTGGTGACGGCCTCCGAAGTCAACGGCGGGATCTGCGTGATCGTTGCTGAAGCTCCACTCTCCAGCATGTTCGACTACGCCAACGAACTCCGCTCCATGACCCAGGGCAAAGGCACGTTCACCATGGAGTTCCTGGCCTATCGCCAGGTTCCACGCGGACTGCAGCCGGAAATCCTGGAACGCCGTCGCAAGGAAAAGGAAGCCCGCGCGGCACAAAAGTAATCCCGGATCGCCTCAGGGGGCTGAGAGTGATCTCAGCCCCTGCAGGAACACGGCGGCCGACACCAGGACACCCACGAAAAATGCCATCGCTGCCCCGACAACAGCCGGGGCACGCGGCGTTTTTCTCAGGCCAAAAAACAAACAGACAAACAACGCGGCTCCGGTCAGCAACAGGCTCAGCCCCAGCAGCCCCACAATCAGCCACGCCAGCGGCGAAGTGGAATCCAGTCGCTCAGCCGCCTCAGTTCCCGAAAGCCGCACCACCAGCGTCAGCCACGTCGCGTGACCTGCCAACTGCAGCACCGACAGCCCCAGCCCCCATAAACCCGCGGGGTTCTGACGCAGTTGCCCCAGCAGCGTGGCGACGTTGGTCATCGCCTCAGTGCCCGCTCTGGAAGTCCGGCTGTCAGACTTTCGGCCGCCACGAGGAAGATGACTGCGGACGCCACCAGTCGGCTGCTGGTGGCCACCACGCTGCTGTTTCTTTCGTCCTGCCACTCAGCCAGCCTTGACTTCAAAAATCGCTTCCACCTCAACGGCTGCGCCGGTTGGTAAAGCAGCAAAGCCCAGCGCACTGCGGGCGTGCCAGCCATCTCCGGTCTTACCAAAGATTTCATGCAGCAGGTCGCTGCAGCCGTTGATGACCAGGTGCTGGTCCGTGAAGTCCGGAGCCGAATAGACACAGCCAAGTACTTTGACAACTTTCAGGCCATTCAGCGTGCCGTGCGTGTGAAAGACGGACCGCAGGATCTTGCGGGCACAGTCCTGAGCAGCCGCGTAGCCCTGTTCGACGGTCAGCCCTTTTCCCAGCACCCCCTTCAAATCACTCACATGCCCTGATGTGATCAGCTGGTTGCCCGATCGCACACAAAGGTTCAGGTAGCCGGGGGTGAGTGGTTCAAAACAGACGCCCAGTTCACGAGCTTTTTCATCGGGCTGCATGGTTGCGTTGAGTCCTGATTCATGAGAAAAACCGCTCCTGTTGTCCGGCGGAGCGAAAAGCCTGCGCCCGGTTTTTAGGGGGCAGGATGAACGGAAGCAAGTCCCCGGACAGCGGGAAACACAGAAGGATCCAGGGAATGTCCACAGCTCAGAATTCGGACGCAATCGACCAGCGTCTGGAACGTATGGAGTCAGCCATTGCACACCTCCAGCACGACCTCGATGCCGTCAACCAGTCGCTGCTGGCCTTTCTTCGCCGAATTCAGGAATTTGAATCGCGCTTCACACGACTTGAACAGGAATTTCAGTCAATGAGCGAAGGGGCGGAACGTCGAGACCCCGCCGTGGAACGTCCGCCTCACTACTGAACACATCAACTCACAACATCAAACTCCCCACAAGGTTCCTCCGCCATGCCCAGTTCCACACGCACCTTCCCCGGGGTGCGCCTGCCTCTGCCAGCCCGACTCGTGTTCACTTTGACACTGATCCTTTCCCTGAACTCCCTCCCCGCCATCGCTCAGGCGGAAGACGCAAAAGGCGTCGTCTACGTCGATTCCAACCAGAACCGGCAGCGCGATGCCGGCGAACAGGGGCTGTCCGGCGTTCGCGTCTCAAACGGCCGTGAAGTTACCGTCACCGATGATCAGGGCCGTTATGTTCTGCCGGTTGACGAAGACACGATCATCTTCGTGATCAAGCCCACCGGTTACCGCCCCGTCATCGACGAACTGAATCTCTCACGCTTCTATTACATCCACAAGCCGAAAGGTTCACCGCCCCAGGACTTCCCTGGCGTTCCTCCAACCGGTCCGCTTCCGGCTTCCATCGACTTCCCGGTGACCGCCACGGAAGAGCCCTCCGCGTTCGACGTGATCTTCTTCGGCGATACTCAGCCCCGCGACCAGAAGGAAATCGACTACATCGCTCATGACGTTGTCGAGGAGCTGGCGGGAGTCAGAGCAGCCTTCGGCGTGACACTTGGAGATGTTCTGTTCGACGACCTGAGCCTCTTTGACAGCTTTAATCGCACCATCAGCCACATCGGCGTTCCCTGGTACAACGTGCTTGGCAACCACGACATCAACTACGCGTCCGAGGACGACGAGCTCAGCGATGAAACCTGGGAACGCGTCTACGGCCCCCCGTACTACTCCTTTGACTATGGCCCCGTGCACTTCATCGCCATCGATGACGTGCACTGGATGCGCGACGGCAACCGCAAGATGTACCGCACCGGGCTCAGCGAAGACCAGCTCACGTTCATCGAAAACGACCTGAAACACGTTCCCCAGGACCGACTGGTTGTGGCGATGATGCACATCCCGCTCGTGAAGTCCACCCCCTGGATCGAACCACGCCGTGAACGACTCCTCAGAATCCTCGAAACCCGCGAACACTGCATTTCGCTCGCCGGACACACGCACCATCACGAACATGTGCTGATGGGCAGCAGCGAAGGCTGGAAGGGACAGCGTCCACATCACCACATCATCAACGTCACCGTCTGCGGTGCCTGGTGGTCCGGTAAGCCCGACGAACATGGCATTCCCCACACCATGTGCGCCGACGGAACTCCCAACGGCTACACCATCATGCATTTCGACGGCACAAAGTACCTGCTGGACTACAAAGCCGCCCGTCGCGGTCCGGATGAACAGGTGCGAATCACGGCGCCGGAACAAATCAAGCCCGGAAGTGAACTCGAATTCCGCGCGAATGTGTTCAATGCAATTCCCGGCGCTGTTGTCGAATGGCGAGTCAACGATGGCAACTGGCAACCCATGGTCAAAACCGAGGGCGAAACTGATCCACTCTTTCAGGCCCTCTTCAATGAGGAACAACCGATCAAAGACAGCCTTCCATGGCGGAAACTGGCTTCACCTATGGTCTGTCCGCACCTCTGGAAGGCCAGCCTGAAAACACTCACCACGCCCGGCACACATCGTCTTGAAGTTCGCGGTACAAACCCGAACGGCCAGATTCTGCAGGGTGACCGACTGATCCGGGTCAGCCAGTGATATTCGCTGCTGTCGCCCCTGACCCATAGCCCAATGGCGTTGAAGTTCTCTGGAACCCTGCAAAAAGACTGTTGAAGAGTTGGGAGGGCGAGGCTGG
>JBEIEK010000320.1:0-6775 GCA_040382995.1 Planctomycetaceae bacterium | reverse complement strand
GGTCAGACGCCAGAAAGTGAGGGCGTCGATGTTTTCGCTGAGGAACTTCACAGAGCCGTCGCCGAGGACGACCTGACAGCCGCCGGTGTGACCGCTGCCGTAGCCCCACGCATACTGACGCTTGAGGGCGTCATTCTGGTAGGCGGCATTGATGCGGAAGTCGTTGACGAACGGGGCAATTGTTGTGGCGTCAAGGACGGTGCTGCTGTTTGAGGGAGTGTAGAGGTGGCAGCAGGTATGGGTGCCGCTGAGACCCCACGGGCCGAAGGCGCCGTTGGTCTTGTAGCGAGCTCCGCCCCACGCTTCGCCGATGGCGATCACATTGGTGGTGCCGTCGGTAAGGTCTCGCATGCGTGCACCGCCACTGTTACCGAACACACCCTGACGCACGTCGCCACTGTAGGCGGTGTGAGCAGCGCTGTAGTCCGTCATGCTGCCCGTGGCAAAGGCGTAGCTGGCGCGGCGGCCGTTTTCGCGGCTGTAGAAGTCAGACTGAGTTGTAATGCCGGAACTGGAAACTTCGCCGCCCTGGGGGTGCGATGGGCAGAGCAGTCCGGGGAGCATCATGGACGTGATAGCCGCATTCACGTTCGCAGTTGTATTGCCGGCAATCGGCAGACCGTAGGGGTTGGACAAACTGCCCGTCTGGTTGAAGTCGTAGCGGGAATAGGCGTTCGCCTGCTCAATGTAGGGCAGCAACAACACAAAGCCGGAGGTGTTCTGAACGCGGTTGTTTGTGGTGTAGAACGCCGTGCTGTTGAAACGCCCGGAGTTATTGAGTGCTGGTGGAAACGTGTTGAACGTGTCGTGATAGTTGTGAAGCGCGATGCCCCACTGTTTCAGGTTGTTTTTGCACTGGGTGCGGCGAGCAGCTTCGCGGGCCTGCTGAACGGCCGGCAAAAGCAACGCCACCAGAATCGCGATAATCGCGATCACCACCAACAGCTCAATCAGCGTGAACGCGCGACGGCGAACCATGGAACTCTCCTGGATAAGACGGGAAATGAGGACAAGACCAAATATGGAACTTGTCTGCTGCAGGAGGCAGACCAGCAGGCGAGACGGAAAGAAGAGCGTGTCTCGGAGATGGGGGTTGAACGGTAGCTGGCTTGGTGTTCTTCATCGTCAAAATATTCGGCAGATGCGAATGGTTCAACTCTCGGAGGAAAGAATTTGTGTTGAATTCATGAGAATTGAGCGCCGGAGGAACGACGGCGGCAGGAGTTTCGGCCTCCCGGTTCGCATATGCATTTACAGGGCGACAAGGAAGATGGTCAACGCAGCGGAGGAGCGGCCCATCGCCGATGCTCCACAACCGTCCAGAGCGGACTCAGGTCGACGAGCAAACGCCGTGCCCGTCTTCTGAATTCCAGATTTCCAGCGAATTCGCCACAAGGCACCCCAGCGCCTCAACGTCGTCTGCTCAGATTGAATGCAGTGTGCAGCGAATTTCCGCGGTTGTCCGCACAGTCCCGTCCCTGCTCAGCCGGATCCGGTTTCCAGCGCCCGTGCGATGAAGCGTCGCGGCACGGTGGTTCGCGGCACGCGCCCCCGAAACCAGCTCCGCACGTCCGACTCCAGCCCCACGCCATGCATGAAGTTGTACAGGGCTCTGCTTAAGGCCTTCCCCAGGACATCATGATCCACTTCCGTTGGATCCTCAAACTGCACGTCATTTTTCGCAAAGCCCCCATCTTCCAGTGGCAACAGTCGCACCCCGTAACGCTCCGGATGCTTTCCAACCGGCGAATGCACCGTGCACGTGAAGCGATGAAAAAAACCACTGTGAATGCAGCCTTCCTCAAACAGCTGCCGCACATACTCCAGTGCGTCCACCGTCTCCTGCAGGGTCTGCGTCGGGAAGCCGTACATCAGGTAGGCGTGCACCAGAATTCCCGCGTCGCTGAAGGCCTTGGTCACCCGCGCCACCTGAGCGACCGAGACGCCTTTTTCCATCAGCTTGAGCAGGCGATCCGAAGCCACTTCAAGGCCCCCCGAAATCGCGATGCAACCACTCTTCGCCAGCAGTTGACAAAGCTCCGGCGTGAACGACTTTTCAAAGCGAATATTGCCCCACCACGAAATCTGCAGGTTTCTTCGCAGCAGCTCCTCCGCAAGCGCCTTCAGCCCTTTGGGCGGCGCGGCTTCATCCACGAAGTGAAACCCCGTCTGCCCGGTCTCCTGCACGATCGCAGCGATTCGATCTGCCAGCACTTCTGCGGCGGCCGTGTCATAGCGTCCGATATAGTCCAGCGTCACGTCGCAGAAACTGCATTTCTTCCAGTAGCAGCCGTGGGCGATGGTGAGCTTGTTCCAGCGACCATCAGACCAGAGCCGGTGCATGGGGTTGAGCATATCCAGGGTGCTCAGGTAATCGCCAAGCGGCAGTCCGTCCCACGTGGGCGTGCCAACAGCAGCGAAGGGCACGTCCGGTTCCGGGTGCGCAGCGTACTTCACAAGGCCACTGGAGGCGTCGCGATGGAAGGTCCGCACCAGCTGTTCTGCAGTCCGCCGCCCCTGCAAATGCTCAACCAACGCCAGCAGCGGGCGTTCCCCGTCATCCAGCGTCACATAATGGAAATACTCAAACACCCGCGGTTCCCGCAGCTCCCGCAACTCTGTATTCACATAGCCCCCGCCCAGCACCAGCAGCACATCCGGAAACCGGCTGCGAATCACCTGCGCCGCGCGAAAGGCCGCGTAAACGGTACCGGGAAACGGCACACTGATGAGCACGATCGCCGGCCGATGCTGTTCCACCGCGGCCACGGCCAGCTCCTGCAGCCAGTCATCCAGCAATGTTGGGGGGGCGGCGAGTGCTGCGGCGAGCGGTTCGAAGGTGGCCTGACTGGCAGCCAGCGATTCTCCATACCGCACGAATTCAAAGCGCTCATCCACGGCCTCCCGAATGACATCCGCCAGATCACTCAGAAACAACGTGCAGAGGTGCCGCGCCCGGTCGTGCACGCCCAGAGCTCCGAAGGCCCAGCCCAGCGGATCCTCACCACTCTCTTCGTCACCCTCAAACACATCCAGCGACGCAAACCGCGGTCCTTCCGGGAGAAATGCCCGTGTGGCGATGCGGTGCGCCAGTGTGGAATCGCGGCCCTGCAGGTAACTGATCACCGGACCGATTGCAGACGCGTAGCGCTCCCACGCGTCAAGGAAGGAACGGACCACGCCGGGCCGCCGCGCTGCCGCATGCTCCGCCGCAACCGCGCGAATCCGTTCCAGTCCCGTTCTGGAAAGCAGCCGCAGCACAAGTTTGAGCGCCAGGTCGTCCTGGACCGCATCGAAGCCGCGGGAACGCAGGAATCCAGTGAGATACGCGGTGGAGGGATAGGGTGTGTTGAGCTGGGTCATCGGCGGAATGAGCGACAGCAGGCGACCGCTGTAGTCCGTGCGTTCCACCGCTGTGATTGCCGGGAGCAGGCTCATTAACGCTGATCTTTCGTTCAGTGTGGCTGCACGTCACTGAGCCAGCCGTCGGCATCGAAGGGAAACGCATACGGTTCCCCACAGAACTTCAGGCGATCGCTGGCCCGCACCGCATCGAAATAGGCCGCCGAGACGCGCACTTTTGTCAGGTGCAGCGTGTCGGCAATCTGGATGATCCGCGCATCTGCGGGGGCGATCATGCCGATGGTGGTGAGTGCCGCTTCGATGGCTTCCCGATCCGTGTCGAAGGTGATGGGGATCATCGCAGCTTCGGGGTGATTTCCGGTGATGCAGTTGATCCGCGTGACGACGGGGTCAATCTTTTCCACGGCCCTGCGTGTGGTGAATTCGGCCATGCCGATACCCGTACCGTTGCCGCCCGTTTCCTTTGTGAGCCCGCGAACAAGGATGCGGCGGCAGCGCGTGGTGTCCTGAGCTGTTGCGGCGTGATCGTTGAACTTGCGGCCAACAACGTTGGCATCCATCCCCACACCGCTGATGTTCTTGCCGATGCGATCAACGATGAGCAGATCGACGTCGGCGAAGGGAAGTCGGGGCAGCCAGTCGTTGGCCAGTTTCAGCAGTTCGGGTTCGCGTGACGCGAAGTCGTCGGGACGCACAGCTTCAACGAGCGCGGTTTCGTCTTCAGCGTTTTCCAGAATGGCAAGTCCGCCACACACTCGACAGACATCCAGCACCCGTTCGGCGACGGCAGCAATGATTTCCGGAAAGCTCATGGTCAGGATGCCTGCGTGGTAGACCTTGGCGCCGGCATGTTTGCCGAGTCCGATGAGCATCATCTTGTGCAGCCCGGATTCGACGGGACCGACGAACCGCGTGTGCGGCTTGACGCGATTCACCACAAACACGTGGTCCGCTTCCGCCGCGAACCGGTCGAAGTGCACCGGCATGCCGCTGGCCGTCTGAGCCACGATGACGGTGTCCATAGTGGCGCGGATCGGGACGCCCACGCTTTCTTCCGTCACGCCGAGCGTCGCGAGGAGCTTGACCTGACCTTCAGCGGTGCCGCCACCGTGACTGCCCATGGCGGGCACCAGAAACGGTTTGGCCCCCAGAGCCGTGAAGTGGGCTGCGATCTCGCGGAGGATGACACCGATGTTGGCCACGCCGCGGCTGCCAGCCGGAATGGCAACCGTCTGTCCGGGGCGAATGCGGCTGGCAAGGTCAAGCCTGCTGAGCGTTGCATGCACGGCCGCCGGAATGTCCGTCAACCGCGGAGTGCTGAAGTGCTGGAGAACGTCGCACATGATGGGAAACTGAGACATCGTGGTGCGGTCCTGCGATTGAGTGGAGCGGAGCGAGGAGAAGGCAGGGAGTGAACTGTCAGGTTGACTGAGCAGGAGCTGTGGCGGGTGTGGCACTGCGAAGCTGGACGGGCAGCTGATCAATCTGAGCGGCCAGAATGAAGTCATTCAGGGAGAGACCCTGGATGGCGTGCGTCCAGATTTCGATGGCGACCTGGCGGTAGGCCGTGAGGTGCAGGTCGGGATGATGTCCGGCCGCTTCGGCCAGTTCTTCGACGCGGCGAAAGAATTCCATTCCGGCGCGGAAGTGCCTGACAGTCCAGCATTTGCGGATGCGATCCGGGTTCTGCAGAAGTTCCCAGCCGCTGAGCTGCAGCAGTTGCTGCCGCGCTTCGTCGGGAAGCATCCGCGGCACGCCACCTTCGCATGGAACGCACTTTGCCGAACACAGTTCGGGAGCGGTCATCACGTTCGACACAAGCAAAATCCCTGTAAAAAACGAAATTGGCCGGCATTCGAAAAATCGGCGCCGAATTGTGTTGACTTACCCCAGACGGACTCGGCAGTACTTCTTCCGGCCGGCCCAGACCAGCAGGCCATCGACGGGAGCGATCTGCTGATCGTGAGCTGTGATCGGTGTGCGATCCTCACCCAGTTTCGCACCGCCACCATCGATCAGCCGTCGGGCTTCGCCGTTGCTGGTGCAGAGCTTGAGTGCTGTCAGGAGGCGGACGGCGGTGATGTGGCCATCGCTGAGCAGCGCGGGGTCCAGTGGAGTGTCGGGGATGTCCGTCGGCAGCGCTTCACCGCCGATTTCGGCCTGCCAGCGTGCGGCCGCGGCGTCCGCGTCAGCGCTGGGGTGATACTGGGAGATGATCGTGCGGGCCAGTGTGAGCTTGGCTTCCTTCAGATGTCCGCCCAGCAGCAGATCGACCTGCTCCATGGGAACTTCGGTGAGCAGTTCAAAGTACATCCGCATCACGCCGTCCGGAAGCTGCATAAACTTCTTCATCATCTCCCATGCTGGCTCACTGATGCCGATGTAGTTGCCCAGACTTTTGCCCATGCGGCGAATGCCGTCCAGCCCCACAAGGATCGGGGACATTACGGCAATCTGCTGGTTGAGGTTCTGTTGGGCCTGCAGGTCGCGGGCCAGCATGAAACTGTAAAGCTGTTCCGTGCCGCCCAGTTCGATGTCCGCCCGGATTTCCACGCTGTCCCATGCCTGCATGACCGGGTAGAGACATTCATGGAGGAAAATGGCCCGTTCTTCGCGGTAACGTTTGGCAAAGTCATCGCGGGTGAGCAGTTGAGCGACGGTGACGCGGCCGCACAGTCCCAGCACATCAGCGAAGGACATGCGGCTGAACCAGTCTCCGTTGCGATGCACTTCTGCACGCTGCATGTCGACAACCTTGCCGACCTGTGCGAGGTAGTCGCGGGCGTTGTGCTCCACTTCCTCCGCGGTCAGCCGTTTGCTGCGGGCTTCGTCCCGGCCGCTGGGGTCGCCCACCAGCGCCGTGTAGTTGCCGATGATAATCACCGCCTGATGGCCAAGCTCCTGAAACTGACGCAGCTTTCGCAGCGGGACTGTATGGCCCAGATGCACGTCAATGCCGGTGGGATCGATGCCGTACTTGACTCGCAGCGGGACGCCCGTGTCCCGGCTGTGCTGCAGCTTCCTGCGGAGCTCGTCCTGGGGTACGACTTTTTCAACACCGCGAGTGATGATGCGGAGCTGTTCTTCAACGGGGGGAAAGGAGTGATTCATGGGGTGAATACTGAGCGGCGTGGGTGTATTGGAAAGCAACCAGTCGGGCGAAACACGGCGAATGACGGTGGCGCGAAATGACAGGGGCACGGTGCGGATGATAGACGAAGCGGCGGCAGGGGAAAACATCGAAGACAATTTCGCGGCAGTAGCCGCAGGACGGCAGCCTGCGGGCAAACGGCCCTCGACAACGCCACCGCAAACGGCCTTCGAGAATGCGCGCACCTTCGGTGCGAAACACAGCCGGGGGCTTCCGCCCAATGGCGTTGACTTTCTGGCGGAAACCGCATCTGGCTCCCCT
>JBEIEK010000319.1:0-6806 GCA_040382995.1 Planctomycetaceae bacterium | reverse complement strand
TAATGAATCGGCGCTGATCAGCAGCGCTTCAGCCTCGGCTTCGGCATATCGCCGAGCCCGAAGTTCTGAGCGGGCTTTTTGAAGGATCTCAGGCTCAGAGCGGAGACTGGCAAACCACAAAAAAAGCCCTGAAAGCACCGGGAGTGCGATCAGGGCGATAAGAATTCCGGTAGCTTTGGGAATGGGCCGGAACATGGGAAGCCAGGTGAAAGGCAGGATCAATCAAGCTTCAGGTCAATCGTATTCGCGCCGCTTGACTTGACCTCGGCACTGAGCCCGTTACCGGGCTTGCTCCACTTGGGGTCAATGGTGGCGCCAGTGTCGTCTGTTGCTTTTTTCGCATTGTGAGTCGGGGCCGAGGGGGCGTTGGAGTTGGCCCCCGTGGGATCATGGACCGGAGCGCTGCTTTCGGCCGGCGCGGCGTTCTTGGTCACCATAACTTCGTACTTACCAGCGGCGGCCCCGTCGAAGGAATCGTAGGTGGTGAGCTTGTAGACGCCCTGAGCATCTGTGATGGCGGTCGCCACTGCCTGATCCTTGCCGAGCGGCTGAAAGATCACAGTGGCCTTGGCAATGGGAGCACCAGCCATTGTGACCTTTCCGGAGACCGGATAGACCGGCTTCTGGCCTTCAGCACCACCGCAACCCATCAAAACGCAGATGCACAAAGCAGACAGAAGAAGACTGTATCGAGCCATGACAAGAAGTCCTGTGGAGACGCGGACGCAGGCCGGGAGAAAAACAGAAGACCAGACATGCTGGTCTTCTGCGGGACCTGTAACAACAAATAAAAGCTGACTAGAAGCCGGAAACCACTTCCTGGCCGTTCACGGATCCGAGGGCTCCCCAGATACCGAAGGGAGACCGACCGAACTGCGTGAACGGTGCACAGGCACCGGAACGGCCAGAGGGGCTGTCAGGCCCCGGGCAGGCTGTCAAACCGGTATCAATGTTTTCACTAATAAAGGTTACACCACCGTCGCCCAACAGGCACACGACACCACCAGTGTGTCGGCTGGAAGGCTCGTAAATGCCGTCTTCGCCGTCCCAGCCACCCTGAACATAGCAGCCCTTGTTGGGGCCAAGTTGGGTGGTGTGACCGGTGAAGGCGGGAGCACCGTCCGGCCAGCGGGTGCCGCTCCACGTGCGGAAATCTCCCTGAATTTCGCCCTGAACCAACTTGGGCAGCACACTGGCAGGATTGTCTCGGAGGGCGCCGCCGTTGTTCACGGACAGAGCACCTGCGTTGGCGAACCGCTGACCAGGCTGACCCTTGGAACGCTCTGACATCGCAATCGTGTTGGACAGCCCGTCGATGACGTCGCGGAAGTTGCGGTTACGGCCATTGGAGCCGTCGTTGCCGTCGCCGGCTGAACTGAAGAAGCCACGCTGGCCACGACCACCGTTGCCGGACCACTGATTGTGGTCCCAGTTGCCATCGCCACGGCTGAACATGTAGTTGGTCTTGCCGATGCTGCCGCCTTCGGTCGTGTCCGGGTCAGACGGACAAAGAATTGCGGGGAGACGCGTGTTGAACGGTGCAAAACCACCGTCCCACGGCACCGGACCGCTGTCGCCACGAGTGGAAACCGCCGTTGAGATCAGATTGTACAGGTTGGCCTGCTCGAAGTAGGGCAGCAGGGAGACAAATGCACTCAGACGACGCGGACCGCGAATGGCACCATTCAGGTTGTAGTCGGTGTGCGTTTCCGCAGGAGGAATCGCGTTGAAGGTGTCGTGGTAGTTGTGGATCGCGATCCCCAGCTGCTTCAGATTGTTGCGGCACTGGGTGCGGCGGGCTGCCTCGCGAGCCTGCTGGACGGCAGG
Organism: Planctomycetaceae bacterium; assembly: GCA_040382995.1. GTDB lineage: Bacteria > Planctomycetota > Planctomycetia > Planctomycetales > Planctomycetaceae > SXXK01. The sequence goes on along the minus strand of JBEIEK010000319.1, from coordinate 4,979 downwards.
CAGAAGCAGCGCCACCAGAATTGCGATGATGGCGATCACCACCAGCAATTCAATGAGGGTAAACCCTCGGGGGCGAATGGACGATTTTTTCATGGAGACCTCCGGAAAAACAAATAAGGATGCAGGCGACGAAGGACGTCACACTCACAAGAGAGAATACTAGCGTCGAATTTCGTCTGTGGCAGCGGAAGATTATCACTTTTGCAGCAGACTTGACGAAGGAATTCGCTGTTTCCGGCGCACAAGTGAACCAATGTTCAGTGCCTCCGAACCAACAAACCCCGATTTTCCTGCAAAAAGTAATAGCCTACAGGCGCTTGCACCACCCCATTAACACCACCAGGAAATCGAACTCGCAGCTCCATTTTCCCGAATTTAGGAAAAAACAGCAGCTCGCGAGCACTGGCTGACTGAAAGCTCTCACCCGGGTGCATTTCTCTATGTGCCCCTTCCGCCGCATCGCACAGCGTCAGCCCCCATGGCGTGCGGGGCCCCCTGATTCCAGTGGCAATGACCGACAGAAATGGTACATCCTTCTCTGCACCGGAGCCGTCGGGCTCATTGATCAGAATCGCCGCCGGTGCCAACTGACAGGAGACCACAAGGTCCAGCCTTCCGTCCTGGTTGAAATCCGCAGTGGCCGCGCCCCGTCCCAGCCACGACTGCCGGAACCAGTCGCCGGCAGACATGGACACGTCCGCAAATCGTCCCTGCTGATTGTGGAAGAATTGTGGCTGCATCCTGAAGGGCTGTCCGCCCTGCATCCATGAACGGTCGTCGACATGGCCATTGGCGACAAAAATGTCATCCCAGCCATCGCCATCAAAGTCGGCGGCAACCGTGCCGAAGCCAAGTTTCTGGCGACTGGGGGGGCCCAGTGCGGAAGCCCGGGTGGCATCCCGGAAACTGAGTTCACCCGGGGTGCTCTGGTTGAGATACAACGTGTTGGTGTCGCCATAAAAGTGGGTCAGGAACAGATCGGTCCGGGAATTGTGATCGAAGTCGCCCGTGGCAATTCCCATGGAGGCCTGGGCGTAGCCCAGTTCGTTCAGAGCAGCATTGGCATGAAGTGCCTGATCGGTGAGCCGGATGCCGGGCACATGTCCTGCTGCGGCCGGAGTCACCTCGATCGTGAACAGAAAGTTGGCTTCGCCATCGTTGGCGACGTAAATCTCGGGCAGGTGGTCACCGTCGAGGTCGCAGATCACCACTCCCAGTCCCTTCCCGCGGAGCTCGGCCAGTCCGGATTCTGAGGACGCATCGAGGTACCCGCCCGATCCATCATTCAGGTAGATTCGATCCGCCACTCCGTCGAAGAGTGCCGGCGAGCAGCCGATGAATCCGGTGGGGCTGGCGCTTTCCGGGCAAAGTCTGGGGCTGGTGTCGGATTCAGCGAGATAATTGACGACATACAGATCCTGCCAGCCGTCGCGGTTGAGATCCGCAAATGCAGCGCTGGAACCCCAGTCTCCGCAGCGGGTTCCGTTTTGTGCGGCGACTTCAGTAAATGTCCCGTCGCCGTTGTTGTGCCAGAACTGGTTTCCGCCATAGCGGGTAATGTACAGGTCATCAAAGCCATCTTCGTCCGCATCAGCAACAGCGCAGCCGTAGCCCAGTCCAAACTGTTCAAGCCCGGACGACTGGCTGACGTTATCGAATTTCAGCTGGGTGCGATTGCGGAACAGCTGGCCCGGAGTTCGACGATCGGTGGTTTCGAGTGGAATGCGGCAGCCGTTGGTCAGAAAGACATCGGGCCAGCAGTCGAGGTCGATATCGAGCACAGCGACGCCACCTCCGTTGGCCTCCAGAATTCGCCATTGCCCGCGTTGATCGTCGAAGCGCGTGAAGCTGAAGCCGGACTCGGGACCAAGAGCTCGGAAGCGGACGGGGGATGTCGGCGGAGGGGCTGGGGTTGGAGCTACTTTTGCGGTGGCAGGTGCGGGGCTGAGGGACTGCTGGTCTGGCGGGGCCGGACGCGGGCCTTCAGGAACGCAGCCACTTAGCAGAACAAGCAAAACGAATACGCATCGAACCACCTCCACTCCCATCGCACCCGGAAGAGCAGAGGGCCCGGGCGTGATGGGTACGAGACCTCCACAGCACCCCCCGTTGTCACCGCCGCGCGTGGTTAACCCTCGCTGGTTTTGTGGCAGGAACGTTCGAGGCGTGCTGGACCCCTCACCCCCTGCCCCTCTCCCCTCGAAGGGGAGAGGGGAGAGCCACGAGGCTGCGAAGACATTCATGGACGAGGCTCCATCACAGGCTTGTTTTCGGCAAGTTTCAGGAAGGCATCTGCGGCGGCGATCATGCCCAGGCCGCGAGCTTCGTCGGCGAGGCGTCGCGCGGCAGCGGGGTCATTCGGACGCACCTCAGATAATTGCACGCGGATTCGCGAGAGCACCAGTGACTTTTTCTGAATGGCCTCCCTTTCGACAGCCCTGCCCTGCCCCGCAAGGCTGGCTGCCAGTCCCATGTGGCAGGTGGGATTGGCCGGGTCGTGATCGAGTACGGTGCGGAACAGTTTTTCAGCATCGCTCCAACGCTGCCCATGAATTGCGGCTTCGGCTCGCATTTGTGTGAGCAGCCAGGGTTCGGCAGAGTTGAAGGGCGGCGCTTCTGCGCTCAGTGCGACGAACTCATCCAGCTGATGAAGTTCAAAGTGGGCCTCCAGGAGTGCTGCAAGAGCCTGCAGGTTATCGGGATGTTTTTGGCGAAGTTGTCTGAGCGCGGTCACGGCCTCCTCGGGACGTCCCTCTGCCGTTTCATACCGCGCCGCAGCGATCAGCAGAACCGGATTCTGAGGATCCTCGGCGACGAATTCCCGCAGACGGTTGCTGCCAAGGCTGGAGGCCCAGATCAGCAGCGTGGGAAAGAATCGCTGTTTCGCGTCGTAGACGTCGGCCTGGCCCGCATTCAACAGCTGGTCCAGCCATTCAACGCGGTCCTCAAACCGCAGCTGAACGGCCATCAGCCAGACCAGCCAGTGACGGGCTGCGGCAAGTTGTGCGGGATCAGTGTCTGCGGGGCTGGCGGCTGCAAGACTGAGAAAAGCTTTGAAGCTCTGTTCCGCTGCTGATGCCTGATTGAGCTTCAGAAACACCTGCGCTTCCTGAAGGCGAGCGATTTTGCCGTAGCGCGGGTGGCTGGAGTCAATCGCGGTGAAGCAGGCGATGGCGGTGGGGAGTTGTCGTCGTTTGAGCGAGGTTTCGGCGAGCAGCATCAGTGTGTCTGCGTGTGTCGGGCTGGTGCGAAAGAGCCCCTTCCAGTCGGCGGCCGCACGATCATACTGGTCACGCGTAATACCGGGGGGCAGTGGTGGTGAGCTGTACAGCGGCAGGAACCACAGGAACGCCCCCACGGTCAGCAGCGTGAACGCAGCGGAAGCGAGTTTCATTCGTCTGCGTTTGGTCTTCAGCATGGATACCGCGGGGCTGGACGGTGCGGCTGGTGGCACAGCAGAGTGCTGCGGTGGCAAATCTTCGCGGCTCATTTACGGGCCCTCGCGGATTCCATGCGTTCAACAAGCGTCTGCTGGGTGTCTGCATCGCTGATCCGACCGACCTCACGCAGCTTTTGTGAATACCAGCGGCGAACTTCCAGTTGTGAAGGGTCATTGATCAACGATTCAGCGGCGGCAGCGAGCGCTTCATCGGGACGTTTGAGATTCCAGAGGCAGTCGGCAAGCACGGCGCGACAGCCGGGATGCCCGGGATCCAGCTGCAGCAGTTGTTCGGCGAGCTGACGCGCCTGGTCCCAGTCAGCATTGCGATATGTAAGGTCCAGCAGACCCGCCAGCGCGGCTTCGTGCGAAACCGGATCTGCGAGAGCCTGGGTGTAGTGCTGACGGGCGGCAGCGATCCGACCGTGCTGCGATTCGAGTGCCGCAAGGGTGGCGAGGGTGAGTCCATCTTCGGGCCGACTTTGCAGGGCGGTATCGAAAAGACGTCCGAGTGCTGGTGGGGCCGGGAGTCCTTTGCGTGCCAGCACCGCCCAGAGTCCCGCCCCCATCGCGCGCTGCTGCTCCCATTCAGGCAGCTGCTGTCGCGAGTTGCCGAAGAACTGCAGCTGCAAAGTGGTTGCGGTTGTGGAGTCTGGTGGTGCTGAAGGCGCGGTCGGCAGTTCTGATTTCCGCAGGACCCGATGATCGGTCTGAGCCACGTGGGCGATGTTTTTGGAATCGCGCTGTGGCATGTGGCAGGCGATGCAGGAGTCCTGTTGTGCCCGGCGAACGGAGTCTACTTCGCTGCAGGCCGCGGTGTCGTGGCAGGTGAGGCAGCGCTGGCGGTAGAAGTCTGCGGCCAGTGCGGGTGCGGGTGTTGAGTGGGGATCGTGGCACGAGCTGCAGCCGAGGCGGCCATTGCTGTTTTTAAAGCAGGTGCTCTCCTGCATCTGCTGAACATGATTGACAGCTTTGGTGGTGCCATCTTCGGCCACTTCAGCACCAGCATGGAGCACGGTCCAGAATTCACTGAGGTCACGTCCGGGCCGGAAGTCGAATTCGCTGAGGCCGTGGCGGACGATTCGCGCTGAGCCGGCGAGATGGCACTGATTGCAGACACTGTCACGCAGGTTTGGGGCAAGTTTGGCAGGATTGACGATGGGGTCGTGGGAGCGTGGAGCGGCGTTGGTGGCGGCCTTTCCGAAACCGCGTTGCCATTCGATGTGTTCGCGGCCCGGTCCGTGGCAGCGTTCGCAACCGATGGCCAGTTCGTGGAAGATCGGCTCTGCATAGCGATTGGGGAGCCGGTCGGCCGGAGCCGGTCGACCGGCGTGGCAACTGATGCAGTCATCGGTGACGCGGCGTCGGAAGCGGCGGGGATCATCGGGTTTGTAACCTGGAGCCACATCCCAGCAGGCCTGTTGTGAGAACCAGTTGAGCGGGGATTGAAACAGCAGTTCTCCTTCGCGGCGAATCCATGCGTGGGCGCGCTGGCCGGAACCGACGACGTAGTCCATGGCGAATTCCTGAGAATACACGG